>JADCJJ010000001.1 GCA_020247085.1 Myxococcaceae bacterium
CGCGACTTCAACGGCCCAGACGCCTTCTCCGTCGACGTCTCCGACGGCACCACCTCCACCCCAGCTGCCGTCTCCGTCTCCGTCAACGCCATCTCCGAGCCTCCACGGACGCGGCCCACCACCATCGACACCAACGAAGACGGCGTGCTCGAGGCGAAGCTGCCCGCCACGGACCCCGACGGGGATCCGCTGACGTTCCGCCTGCTCGCTCAACCGAGGCTCGGCACCCTCACCCTCGTCGACCCCGCGACGGGCGCCTTCCGCTACGTCCCGCGCGAGAACGTGAACGGGGAAGACGGGTTCACCTTCGACGTGCGCGACCGGGTGACCACCGTGACCGGCCAGGTCACCCTCCGCATCGTCGCGGTCAACGACCCACCCGTCGCCACCGAGCTGACGCTCAGCACGGATGAGGACGCCCCGGTCGAAGGAACGCTCGTCGGCTCGGACCTCGATGGCGACCCGCTCTCCTGCTCGGTGACGCAGCCTCCCGCCGCTGGCAAGGCCGAGATCGTCGACGCAACCCGCTGCCTCGTCCGCTTCACGCCCGCGCGCAACTCGAACGGCACCGAGACGTTCGGCGTCTCGATGAGCGACGGGAAGGCCTCGTCCGCCCCCGCTCGCGTCACCGTGTCCATCGCGTCGCAGAACGACCCGCCCGTCGCGACCTCGGGCTCCGTCACCACCGACGAAGACACCGCCGTCACCGGCACCTTCAAGGCCTCTGACCTCGACGGAGACGCGCTGCGGTTCCAGGTCGCCCGCCAACCGCTGCACGGTACTGCCGTGGTCGTCGACCCCGCGAAGGGGACGTTCGTCTACACCCCTGCGCGAGATTACAGCGGTCCTGACAACTTCGGCTTCAGCGCCATCGACCCCGCTGGCGGAGCCGGCGCCGGCACCATCCTCGTCGAGGTGCGCCCCGTCGATGACCCGCCGTTCGGCGTCACCAACTTCGTCACCTGCCCCTTCCGGGGCAGCACTACCGGCCGGCTCCAGGGCGTCGACCGCGAGGGCAAACCCGTCACGTTCAAGATCGTCGAACTCCCCGACATCGGCACCGTTCGCCTCGTCGACCCGCGGACCGGCGACTTCGTCTTCACCACCGAGGGCACCGGCTCCGGCAAGGTCCGCTTCCTCTTCACCGTGTCCGACGGCACGCTCACCTCTCCGCCGACCGAGCAGGTCGTCGAGGTCCGCCAACCGTGACCTCGGGCCCTTCGCCCGGGCCCGGGAACCGCCGCGGCGCTCGACGCGAGGCTCGTCAGCCGCGCGCCCCCGAGCGGCGCCCCTCGGCAGGCGACGAGCGACGTCGGCGCGACGCCAGCAGCAGGCCCCACCAGGGCGAGGCGCCCGGGGCGGCGCAGCCGCACCCCCTCAGCCGCTCCGTCTCGGGCGCCGCGGGTGGCACCTCCGCGTCGAGGCGAGGCGGAGGGGCTGGCGCGGCGCTCGAGGCAACTGGCGCGCCCGGCGCTCCGGCGTCGGCGACCGCCACGGGCGCCACGACCGCCGGCGCGCGGAACCGGAACAGCGAGACCCCCTCGACGGTCCACGCGCCGAACTCGAGGTTGCGGCGCAGGTACCGCTCGAGCGGCTCGTCGATGACCTTCTTGAAGCTCCGCGACGCGTGCCGCAGGTGCGGGCCCGTGTCCTTCTGAATCAAGACGCCGACGTGGGTGATGCGCGAGACGAAGCGCGGGCGGTCGGCGCGCACCACCACCACGATGAGCCCCTCGGGCGCGTTCGCCAGCACCGATGGCGCCGCCGCGGCCGGGACGAGGTCGAGCTCGAACTCGCCCGTCACCTGCGCGCGCGGAGACACCCGAAGCGCCGCCGCGCTCTTCTCGCGCCACGTGGCCTCGGTGATGCGCTTCGAGACCCGCCGCGTCAGCGCGCCACCCACCGTCCGGGTGACGTCCTCGATGAGGCCGCGGCGCTGGTTCACCGGGAGCCACTGCGCCTCCATGACGTGCAGGCGCTCGTCGAAGGCGGGCGCGCGCGCATAGCGAATCAGACTCAGCGCCGGGAGCACCTCGGCGTCGCTCGCCGACGACGCCAGCGCCATCGACGTCTCCACCATCGTCAGACAATCGGCGGCGTCGAAGCGGAGCAGCGGGTCGGCGTCGAGGCCCGCCCCTTCGCCGAGCGGCGACACCGCGTACGGCGTTCCGAGGAAGCCCTCGGTCGCCGCGACGAAGCGCGCCTCGAGCGGGAGCGCCGCGAGCGCCTGGAGTTGCCGAGTGCGCGCGACGGCGTCGAGCTGCTGCCACGGCGTGACGCTCACCAGCGCCGTCGCCAGAAAGCCGAGCGTCACTTCAGGCTCGCCCTGCGCAAGATGGCGGCGCGCTGCTCGTCGCTCAGCCGCAGGTGCTCCAGCTCGGTCTCGACCACCAGTTTCTCGTCCACCGTCCCGCGCCCACCCTCGACGACCAGCCACTCGAGCCAGCGCTGCTCGCCGGCCTGCGCGAGCACCCGCGCCGCCCTCGCCCGCACCGCGGCCTCGGGGTCGGTCGTCATCGGCTCGAGGGCGGCCTTCACCGCCCCGACGGCGGCGCCCTCGAGCACCATCACGCCCAGCAGGCGCTCGCTCCGATCCTTCGACGCCAGGAGCGCCCGCGCGGCGTCCAGCCCCTTCTTGTGCCCCAGCAGACACAGCGCCTGGGTGGCCGCGAGGCGGGTCGACTCCGAGCTCACGTCGAGCAACGACTCCAGCGCCCTCGCCTGCTTCGGGTCCCCCAACCGCCCGACGCTCACCAGCATCAGCGCCCGCGTCTCGGGGTCCTCTTCGAGGACCGCCACCTTCGCCAGCGCCGGCGCCGCCTTCGACGCCTTGAGGGCCACCAGCGCGCGGGACGCCTCGCGCCTGAGCCCCACCGCCTTCTCCGACAGGAGCGGCGTCAGCACCCTCGCGAGCGTGGGGTTCTTCATGCGCCCCAGCACCCGCACGGCCGCCAGCCGCTGGGTGAGGTCGTCACTGCCCTGCAGCGCGGACGCCGCCAGTTCGCTGAGCGTCGCGTTCGGCGTGGCGACGAGCGCGAGCAGCTCGAGGAGCGCCGTCTGCCTCCGGGCGTCGAACAGCTGCGCGAGCTTCCGCGTCAGGTACTCCGTCGCCGCCTGCTCGCCCCCGTTGAGGCTGATGCGGTTCGCCGCCTGGTTCACCGACAGCTCGCCGCGCTCGAAGCTGGCGAGCACCGCGCCAGTCTCGCTCAGCCGGTCTCGCCCTGGCGCCGCAGCGGGCAGCAGGGCCGAGAGCGCCCCGGCCAGCCAGAGGGCTCGCGCCAACGCGCCGCGCCCGGGCGACGTGAGGCCCGCGCGCGTGACGCGCTCCGTCACAGGTGCTGCGGCGACCGGCCGCGCTCGATCGGCCGTGCCCGGGGCCGCGAGGCGACGGGCCGCGCCGCCGGGAGCGCGAGCGGCCGTCGACGCCCAGACGCGAGGGAGGTACGCCGCGGGGCCGCCGCGCCCTGGCCATTCGGAAATCACAGCCACTCGTTTAGCATCCGGTTGGGTGCGCCTCCTCTTCCTCACCCTCGCAACCTTCGGCGTGGCCGCCGCCGGCCAGGGCCGGGACGTCAACGCCCGGTGCCGGCGCCCCTGCGAGGCGCTCGTCGGTGAGGCCCGCCTTCGGGCGAGCCTCTGCGCCCGCTGCGGGCTCGACCAGGACCCGGCCTGGTACCTGCTCCAGCTCCGCGAGGTGCCCGCGGCGGCCTTCACGGACGAAGACTGGGAGGTGCGCTGGGGCGCCGTGCGCGCCGACGCCCGCGCGAGGGGCCTTCAGCCCGAGCGCCGGCTGGCGCAATGGGTCGAGCAGAGCCGCGGTGACGAGCGCACCTCGGCCTGCCTCACCGCGCTGCTGGCCGCCGGCACACGAGACACGCGACGCGACGCGCTCCTCGCTGCCGAGCCGAAGGCGCTGGCCGCGTGCAAGGGAGTCGAGGCTGCCGTCATCGCCGAGTGCACCCGGGAGCTGCGCCAGGCCGACGTCGCGCGGGCCCTGCAGGCGCTGCAGGGCGCCGCTGCGGGCCGGGGCGTGGGCTCGGCCCGGGTGGTGCTCGACGCCATGACCGCCCAGCCGTCGGAGGCCGACGAGGGGCTCGCGCGGCTGATGGTGGCGAACGCCGAGCGCGGGGGCCCTCCCGTCGGGCTGGCGCTGCTGCGCGAGGCGACCGCCGCCGACGCGCCCCGCGTCGACCGCCTGCTGGCCATCTTCGCCGCGACGCGCGACCGAAACCGGCCGCTGCTGTCCTCGACCGAGAAAGAGGCCCGGCGCCAGGCCGTCGTCGCCCTGGCGCCCCTCGCGCCGTTGAGCCTCTCGGAGCTGACGACGGCGCTCGACGACGAGCAGGCGTCGATTCGCCTCGCCGCCGCGCGCGCCATCGCGCGCGGCGAGGGCCGCACCCTCACCGAGGCCGCCGCCGCGCGGCTGTCGGGCCGGACGAAGGCGTCGGCGGCGGAGAAGCGGCGGTGGCTCGTGCTCCTCTCAGACGTCGATGACCCCGTCTGCGCCCAGCTCACCCGCGGCACCTGGCGTGACGCCACCCAGCCCGACGCGGTGCGCGCCGACGCCCTCGTCTCTCTCGCCGGCTGCGCGGGCCGGCAGGCCCTCACCGACCTCTCGGCCGCGGCGGCGGCAGGCAACGTCACCCTCGAGGCCGGGGCGATGCGGGCCGTGCTGCTGTTGCCCCGCGAGCCCGGCGTCGCTCCGCTCGTCGAAGCCGCGCTGGCCTCGAGCGCTGACGAGGTGCTGGCCGGCGCCATCGTCGCCATCGCGGCGCACCGCCTGTCACCCCTTGCCCCGCGCGTCGAGCCGCTCACGGGGCACCGCGCCGCCAGCGTGCGGGCCGCCGCGCTCGACGCCCTCTTCACCCTCGACCCGCGAAAGTACCAGCCGCTCGTCGTCACCGCCCTCGGCCAGGACGAGGAGGCGCCGGTGCGCGTCACGGCCGCGAAGCTGCTCGCGTCGGCGGGCGGCCCGCTGGCGGTGTCGGCGCTGGCGCGCGCCTCGCGACGCGACCCCGACGACCGCGTGAAAGTGGCCGCGGTCGAGGGCTTGCGTAGACTGGGCGTCACGCCGTGAAGGAGCCCCCCGCCCGATGAAGCTCAAGTACGCCGCCGTCATCGAACCGAACGAGCCCCGCTGGAAGGCCCTGGTGAAGGACCTCACGCGGGCCGGCCTCACCGTCAGCGGGGCGCGGGAGGCGGGGGCGCTGACGAAGGAGCAGCTCGTGCTGCTGGGCCCCTCGAACCGGTCGGGGTCCCGCGTCGCGGCCCAGGTGCGGGCGAAGGCGCCGAGGGCGCTGGTGCTGGCGGCCCAGGCGAAGGGGTTCAAGGCCGCCTTCGCCGACGCGGTGGTGCCGCTGCCGCTGTCGCTGAACGACTTCAAGGTGCGGCTCAAGGAGTGGGAGCGCTGCAGCGCCCCCGACACCAAACCGGGGGCGCCCCGCCCCGGTGACGGCATTCTCGACCCGACGACGAACTTCTACACCTTCAACCACTTCAAAGAGGTGCTCTTCGTCGAGGTGAAGCGCGCCCGGCGCTACGGCTTCCCGCTGGCGCTCGCGGTGCTCGCCTTCGACCCGCTCGAAGGCCCCGTCGTCGACCGCGTCCAGGGGCAGTTGATGAGCGGGCTGGCGCTGGCGATTCGCCGCTCGCTGCGCGACACCGACTACCCCGTGCAGTACTCGCCCGACCGCGTGCTGCTGCTGATGCCGCACACCGACCTCGCTGGCTCGCTCATCGTGGCGCGGCGCATCTGCGAGCGGGTGGCCCGCGCCAGCCTGCAGGCCGACGACGAGCGGGTGCTGCACCCCACCATCTCCATCGGCGTCGCCGGCGGCGCACCCGGCCGCGAGTAC
>JADCJJ010000010.1 GCA_020247085.1 Myxococcaceae bacterium
CCAGGCGCTGGCGCTGCTGGGCGCGCGGCCGCGCTTCGACAGCTACGGGCGGCTGTGCGGCGCCGAGCTGGTGCCGCTCTCGCAGCTCGGCCGGCCCCGCATCGACGTGCTCATCACGCTGTCGGGCATCTTCCGCGACCTGCTGCCGCTGCAGACCCGGCTGCTCGCCGAAGCCG
This sequence comes from Myxococcaceae bacterium, assembly GCA_020247085.1. Taxonomy (GTDB): domain Bacteria; phylum Myxococcota; class Myxococcia; order Myxococcales; family Myxococcaceae; genus Xiheimicrobium; species Xiheimicrobium aquaticum. The sequence continues at coordinate 177 of JADCJJ010000010.1, forward strand.
CCTACCTCGCCGCTGGAGCCGACGAGCCGATCGAGCAGAACTACGTGCGCCGGCACGCGCTCGAATTCCAGAAGGCCAACAACTGCGACCTCGAGACGGCGGCGCTGCGCGTCTTCAGCAACGCCGACGGCGCCTACGGCTCGAACGTCAACCAGCTCATCGACGCCGGCACCTGGGAGCAGGAGGACGAGCTGGCCGAGACGTTCACCCGCCGCAAGAGCTTCGCCTTCGGGCTGAAGGGCGGCCCGGTGCAGCAGCGGGGGCTGCTGAAGTCGATGCTCAGCGGCGTCTCGCTCGCGTACCAGAACCTCGAGTCGGCCGAGCTCGGCGTCACCAGCCTCGACCAGTACTTCGACACGCTCGGCGGCATCTCGCGCGCAGCCCAGCGGGAGCGCGGCGAGAAGCTGCCCGTGTACATCGGCGACCAGACGCGCAGCGAGGGGGCGGTGCGCACCCTCACCGAGCAGGTGAACCTCGAGAGCCGCACCCGCTCCCTCAACCCGAAGTGGGCCGAGGAGATGCTCAAGCACGGCGCCGAGGGCGTGCGCATGATCGAGGCCCAGGTGACGAACACGCTCGGCTGGTCAGCCACCACCGGGCAGATCGAGCCGTGGGTCTACCGGGAGCTCACCAACACCTACGTGCTCGACCCGGCGATGCGGGAGCGCCTGGCGACCCTCAACCCGAAGGCGTCGCTCAAGCTGGCCAACCGGCTGCTCGAGGCCAGCGAGCGAAGCTACTGGCAGCCCGACGCCGCCACCCTCGAGGCGCTCCGCGACGCCGGCGAGGCCCTCGAAGACCGCCTCGAAGGCGTCTCACCCTCCCCCTGACGGACCGATTGGAGAACGACCCATGACCCAGCTCCCCGTACTTTCGAAGGACCGCCAGGGCGACGGCGAGGGTAGCGTCCAGTTCCACCAGACGCGCGTGGCCTTGAGCAACACCAAGGTCTTCGCCGTCTACGGCAAGGGCGGCATCGGCAAGTCGACGACGTCGTCGAACCTGTCGGTGGCCTTCTCGAAGCTCGGCAAACGGGTGTTGCAGATCGGCTGCGACCCCAAGCACGACTCGACCTTCACGCTCACCAAGCGCCTGCAGCCGACGGTCATCGACGTGCTCGAGAAGGTCGACTTCCACCCCGAGGAGCTCCGGCCCGAGGACTTCGTCGTCGAGGGGTACAACGGCGTCATGTGCGTCGAGGCCGGCGGGCCCCCGGCGGGCACCGGCTGCGGCGGGTACGTCGTCGGCCAGACGGTGAAGCTCCTCAAGGAGCATCACCTGCTCGACGATACCGACGTCGTCATCTTCGACGTGCTGGGCGACGTGGTCTGCGGCGGGTTCGCGGCGCCGCTCCAGCACGCGCAGCGCACCGTCATCGTCACGGCCAACGACTTCGACTCGATCTTCGCGATGAACCGCATCATCGCGGCCATCGAGGCGAAGGCGAAGAACTACCAGGTGCGCCTGGGCGGCGTGGTGTGCAACCGCTCGAAGGACACCGATCAGGTCGACCGCTTCAACGAGAAGCTCGGGCTCAAGCGCCTGGCGCACTTCCCCGACCTCGACGTCATTCGCCGCAGCCGCCTCAAGAAGTCCACCCTCTTCGAGATGGAGACCTCACCCGAGCTCGAGGCCGTGAAGGCCGAGTACCTCAAGCTCGCGGCCACGCTGTGGGCCGGCACCGAGCCGCTGGCGCCCAAAAGCATGAAGGACCGCGAGATCTTCGACTTCCTCGGGTACGAGTGATGGGCACGACGACCTACCTCGTGCGCCGGCAGAAGCTCGAGGCGTACTTCGACCGCACCGCGGCCGACGCCTGGGCGAAGCTCACGTCCGATGGGCCGGTGAGCCGCATTCGCGCCACGGTGCGGGCAGGGCGTGAGGCGATGCGCAACACCCTGCTGTCATCTCTGCCGAACGACCTGCGCGGCCAGCGGGTGCTCGACGCCGGCTGCGGCACCGGCGCGCTCGCGGTCGAGGCGGCCCGGCGCGGCGCCGAGGTGGTGGCCATCGACATCGCCGGCACGCTCGTCGAGCTCGCCCGCCAGCGCGCGCCCACCATCGAGGGGCCCGGCCGCATCGACTTTCGCGTGGCCGACATGCTCGACCCCTCGCTCGGCCGCTTCGACTGGGTCGTCGCGATGGACTCGCTGATTCACTACGAGGCCGCCGACCTGGTGGACATGGTGGCGAAGCTGGCCAGCCGCGCCGAGCGGGGCCTCGTCTTCACCTTCGCGCCGCGTACGCCGCTGCTGACGCTGATGCACCTGGCCGGCCAGCTCTTTCCCCGGTCGGACCGCTCGCCCGAGATCGAGCCGATTCGAGAGGCGACCGTGCGACGGCTCGTCGCCGAGCACCCGCTGCTGTCAGGCTGCCGTGTCGGCCGCACCGCCCGCGTCAAGACGGCCTTCTACGTCTCGCAGGCGCTCGAGGTGTTGCGCGCATGAACCGCGGCCCCCGCTCGATGGCCGAGCTGTGGCAATCGCTGGGGCCGCGG
>JADCJJ010000100.1 GCA_020247085.1 Myxococcaceae bacterium
ACGCGGGCGACGACGTTGCCCATCCACGCGTCGCCGAACTGCAGCCCGTCGGTCTGCGGCGCCCCGGCGCCGTCGTTCGCCAGCATGCCGGTGCCCCAGCTGAACGTCTGAGCGCCGACGACGAGCTGTCCGATGCCCGTCGTCCACGTCAGGCTCGCCTTGCGCGGCAGCACCCGCACGCGGTCCTGGCCGTCGGCCGCCAGCATGAAGGGCCGCGCGGTGTAGGTCGTGCCGAGCGTCAGCGCGTCCCCGGCGAGGTACCCCGACAGCGCCTCGAGCTCGAGGTCGAACCGCAGCGTGTCCGTCGGAGCCCACCGGCCACCGGCGATGAGCCGCGACTGCAGCCAGGTGCGCTGGTTGGCGCTGGTGCCGAGCTCGTCGACGCCGAAGGGCAGCGCCTGGTTGAAGCGCAGCCGGGCCTCGCCCCAGGCGTCCCAGCGGTCACTGCGTGGGCTCCGCGGCGCGAGGTCGGCGCCGAGCACCGGGCGGGCCGGGGGGCGGGGCTGCGCCGTGGCCTCTGTTGAAACGGACGAAGCCGCCGCCGGGGCGTTGGTGGCCGTCGTCGGCGCGCTCGCGCTCGCAGCGTCGGCCGGCGCGGCGTCGGCCGGGGCGGGCGCCACCGGCGCCGGTGACGCGCGCGGGGGCACCCCGGCCGAGGTCGCCTCCTGCGCGTGGGCTGACCCCGATTTACCGAGGAGAATCGACGCCAGACAGCTCACCAGGACCCGGGCTCTACACATCGCTCACCTCGCTCGTCGTGGACCGGCGGGCGGACCATAGGCCCACCTCGGGTGCCGCCGTCCGCCGCCTCGTCACAATCGTTGGTCACGAGTCAATTCGGCGGCAGAGCATCCGTTCGGGCGGAGATGGCGCGGGCGGGCCGCCGTCGTCGGTGCCGGAGCGCTCGTGGGGGCGGCGAGGTGGGTGGGGAGCGAGGCGCAGAGGGGCGCCGCGGCCGTTGCGGGGTGGGCGCGGTGGGCGGTAGCACCACGTGGTGTCCTTCGCTTTGCTGGTGCTGGGCGTGCTCGGCTCGACGCCGTTCGAGGTGCGGGTGCTCGAGCGGGAGCGCCCCGTGGCGGCGACGGTGACGGCCGAGCGACTGCGCTGCGGGGAGCGCTCGCTGCGCGCGCCGGCCGTGCTCAGCGTCGGGCGCGGCGGCGTGGCGGTCGAGGGCGAGGCCGAGGCGTGCCCGCGCGTGGTCCTCGAGGGGGGCGTGACGGTGTCCGTCGGTGAGGTGCGCCGTCGCTACCCGGGCCTCGTCACGGTCAGCGTCGAAGGTGGGCTGTTGCGGCTCGTCAACACCGTCGACGTCGAGGCCTACCTGCCGTCGGTGGTGAGCGCCGAGCTGTCGGGGGCGCCGAGCGCCGCGCTCGAGGCGCAGGCCATCGTTTCGCGCACCTTCGCGCTGGCGGGGCGGCGCCGGCACGCGCGCGAGGGCTACCACCTGTGCGACCTGACGCACTGTCAGTGGTACCGCGGGCACGAGCCCGGCCAGGAGGCCGCCGAGGCGGCAGTGGCGAAGACGAGGGGGCAGGTGCTGTTGGTGGGCGGCGTCGCGCTGAAGAGCGCCTTCTTTCACGCCTCCTGCGGCGGACACACGAGCGCGGCTCGTGACGTCTTCGGTGAAGATGGCGCCGGCCCCGGAGTCTCCGACGCGACGACGCGGGGACCGGCATGTCGCGAGGCGCCGGACTTCGAGTGGACCTGGCAGGTGGAGCGGGGTGAGCTCGCGAGCGCCCTCGGCCTCGAGCCCGAAGGTGACGCCTTCGTGCCGCTGGCGCGCGACCGCGGCGGGCGGGTGCTCGAGGTGCTCTGCTTCGGAAGGCGCTTCAGCGGGGCCGCGTTCGCCAGCCGTGTGGGCAGGGCCTTCGGGTGGCAGCGGCTGCGCAGCCTCGCGGTGACGGCGACCGAGCGTGAGGGGGTCGTCAGCTTCGAGGGGCGCGGCGCCGGGCACGGCGTCGGCTTCTGCCAGCGCGGCGCCCAGCAGCTCGCGCGCGAGGGGGCCGACGCGGCGAGCCTGCTGGGCCGCTACTTCCCGGACTGCCGGGTGCGCCAGGCCGAGGAGTGAGGACCCTGCCTGTGTGTCCAGCCCCCACTTGCGCCCGGGCGCGGCCGCGAGATGATGCACCTCAGCCCTTCGGGGCGACGAAAGGAGGTGGTGCCTTGCACAGTCACGAACAAGGAACCATCTCCGCGGAGACCCTCTGACGCCAGCAGGCGTCGGTGACTCCGCGGAGTGGGATGAAGACTTCGAGGGCCGCCTCGCTCGCATGGGAGGCGGCCCGTTTTCATGCCCGGCGCTGCGCCTCGCCGGCGCTCGTCGAGGCTCCGGCGGAGCGCCTCAGCGCCAGACCTCGTTCGCCGCGTCGACCGGCCGGTCGACGATGTTCCAGCGCGACTCGACGGCCTGCTCGAGCCACAGCGCCTCGTCGCGGTGCGCGAGGCCGTCGACCAGCAGCACCCGGCCCCCGTCGCGCAGCTGCGCCATCACCGCGAAGCGCTCGGGGTTCGTCTGCTCGACGTACAGCTGGGCCACCTCGGCGCGGGGCACCGTCGTGCCGGGGCGGGGGAGCGGCCCGTAGGTGATGACGAGCCGGTCGTCTTCGGCGCGGAAGATGGTGTCGTTGAGCGCGAGCGTCAGCGCCACCCACGCCACCGCGGCGAAGGTGGCCACCAGGCCGATGAAGGCCGGCGAGCGCGCGTGCAGCGAAGGGAGCGCCAGCGTCAGCACCAGCCCGGCCGCGCAGGCCACCGCCAGCAGCGCTGCCGCCGTGCCGACGGCGCGGGGCACCATCGGCCAGCTCACCTGCAGCCGGCCGTGCCGCTCGTCGATGACGGCGTTCGAAGGGCGGGGCGCTTTCGCCTTCGGCGCGCGGGCCGGGGCTTCGTCTCCGAGGGCCATCACGGCGCCGCACGCGTGGCAGGTGCCGACGCCCAGCGCGCGGTCGAGGTCCTTCGCGCTCAGCGTCGCGCCGCACGCGCCGCACGTCCTGTCCTCTGCCGTCGATGCCATGGGCGCGATGGTGGCCAGAATCCCGCCGCGACGCCAGCGCGAGGTTCTCTTCCGCTGGCCCGCTGACTATCTGCCGTCGCGATGCCGATGCTGCCCGACGACTTCCAGCCGGCCTTCGGGCTCTCGAATGGCCACGCGCAGACGTTCTTCGCGGCGCTGCGCCGGCGCCCCGAGCGGCCGCCCCTGACGCGTCGGCGCTTCGACACGCCAGACGGAGACTTCGTCGACGTCGACGTGCTCGAGTCGCAGCCCGGGCGGCCCACGGTGCTCCTGCTCCATGGCCTCGAGGGCTCGTCGGCCGCGGGCTACGTCTCGGAGGTGTTGCGGCTCCTTTCGGCGCGGCGGTGGAACGCCTGGGCCCTCAACTTTCGCGGGTGCTCCGGTGAGCCGAACCGGGCCCTGGCCGCTTACTGCTCGGGCGACACGCGCGACCTGTCGTTCCTCGTGGAGCGGCTCCCCTCGCCGCGCTTCGCCATCGGCTTCTCGCTCGGGGCCAGCGTGCTGCTCAACGGCCTGGCCCGCCTCGCGGTGCCGCTCGACGCCGCGGTCGCCGTCAGCCCGCCGTTCGAGCTCGCGCTGAGCGCCAGGGCCATCGACGCCCGCGGCGACTTCGGCCCGGTGTACCTGCGGCACTTCCTGCCGTCGCTCAAGCGCAAGGGGGTGGCGGTCGCCCGGCGCTTCCCGAAGGCCCTCGACGCCGCCGCCATCGAGCGCGTGCGCACCATTCGGGACTTCGACCATCACCTGACGGCGCCGGCCTTCGGCTACGCCTCGGCCGAGGACTACTACGCGCAGTGCTCGAGCGGCCCGCAGCTGGGCCGGGTGCGCGCGCCGACGTTGCTCATCACCGCCGAAGACGACGCCATCGCCCCGGCGCGGGCGCTCCCGCCGTCGGTGGCCGACAACCCGGCCCTGCACGTCCTGCGCACGCGCCATGGGGGGCACGTCGGCTTCGTGAGCGGCTCCGTCGCGCGGCCCGGCTGGTGGGCCGAGCAGCGCGCCGTCGACTGGCTGGCCGCGCGGGCGGGGTGACGTCAGCGGGGCCGCCGGGCGCCCGCCACGACGGCGCCGTCGGCGGCCACCTCGAGCCCGAGCACGGCGCGCACCGAGGCCACGGGCAGCGGGCCATAGAGGTGGGGGAAGAGCTCGCCATCGGCAGGCTCGAAGCGCACGTCGAGCCCATGCGGGTCGAGCTCGAGCAGCACCAGCCCCGCCTGGCCGCGAAAGAAGCGCCCGGCCGTCGTCCGCCACTGCGCCGCCGTCGACAGGTGGATGAAGCCCTCGGACGAGAGCGAGGCCGCCCGGTATTCGCCCCGGGCCAGCGCGGCCTCGAAGGCATCGGCGGTGGTGAGGTGGAAGAGGGCGTCGGCCATGGTGGGGCGGTGCATAGGCACGGCGGCTGCTTCGGGGGAAGGCTCGATGCGCCGACCGCTCGGCTCCCGAAGGCCGTCGCGCTTCGCCCTCGTCGTGGTGGCCCTCGTGCCATGCCACGGGTGGGTGCGCCGCCGCGCGTGGTTGGCGTGGCACTTCCAGCGAGCGACGTTGGTGATGGTGGGGCCCTTCGAGGGCGTGACGCCGCGCCAGTTCGTGCGCCCCCGGTACGCGACGCGCTCAGGCGGGCGTCGCCACGAGGGCCGCGGCGAGTTCGCCGCGAGGGGCGCGCGGGTGGTGTCGGTCGTCGATGGCCTCGTCTGGCGCGTCGGCCAGGACCCGCTCGGCGGCGACGTGGTGTGAGGGCTCGGCGAGGGCCGCACCCTCTCCCCCCTCCGCGCACCTCGACGCCTTCGCTGAGGGGCTCGAGCCGGGCCAGCGTGTTCGCCGCGGCGCGCCCCTGCGGTTCGCCGGCACCCCGGGCAACGCGCGCACGCCGCCGCCACGCCTGCACGTCGGCAGGTACCACGTCAGCTGGCAGGGCGCTCGCGCCGTCGACCCGGTGCCGCCGCTGCGGAGGCTCGCGGGGCGGGGCGAGGTGATGTCGGCGGGCCAGGGCGCGTCGGGGGGGGGCAGGAGAGGCTGCCCTGACCACCCGAGACCGCGCCTCGCGTCGGCGCGCCCGCAGGGAGAAATGGCACCTCTGGTCCGACGGCCACCAATCGAAGCGAAAGGCCAGCGCCAGCACCATGCGCGGTCCTCGGTCCTCAGCGAGGGGACGAGGGCGCAGACCGAGGAGCGCCGGTGCGGCGAACCGGTGTTGCGCTCCCAGCAGCCGCTCGAGGGCTCGGGCCGCCCCATCGTCGGCCAGACGGACTCAGCGCCATCGAGGTTCTCCGCGACGCGCTCGTGCACCCCGGCGGCCCTGCGCCCAGCGTCGCCACGCTCGACTGGGGCACGCCCGGCGCTGCCGTCCTCGTACGGAGCCCCGCTCTGCGGAGCCTCGCGCCTCGTCGGAGTGCGCTGCGCGCTCGCGCCGTGTCTGGGGCTGCTCTCGGTTCGCTACGACCACGTCGTGTTTGCGGGCCAGAGCCGAGCGCGGGCGAGCGTCGAGCGAACGGGGTGGAGCCGCAACGGTGGTGGTCGTTGGCGTTCGCAGGTCGGGTGGGGTAAAGACTCGAAGCTCGCCGTCGGCCGGGCGCTGCGAAACTCGAGCAGAGACCACGATGCGATTCTTGGTGGCGGTCG
>JADCJJ010000101.1 GCA_020247085.1 Myxococcaceae bacterium
ACGCCCGGGGGCGACGTGCGGTGCTGGCTCGCGCCGGCGCCCGGGCGACGGCTGCGCGGGGACGACATGGCGCGACGTCAGCGCCCGCCGGTGCCGACGACGAGCCGCTGTCCGGCCGACGAGGCCGAGAACTCCGGGGCGTAGATGGACTGGAGCGTCGCCGGCCCCACCCGGAACGTACCGCCCATCGCGGCGCGCAGCCGGTACCGCAGGGTGAACTCACCCGCCGGCACCCGCTCGAGGAAGAAGTTCGTCCCCGAGTCGCGAACCTCTTCGTACCAGCTCAGCCCGGCCTCGTAGCGATGCCGGGAGAGGCTCACCTCGGGCTCGAAGCCGGCGCCGCGCGGGTCGCGCAGGTGCAGGTACTCGGCCTCCTGGCGCGCGCGCAGGGTGAGGTGCACCTCGAGCTGGTCGCCCGGCTCGAGCCGGGCCCCCTCGGCGAGGGGCTGCAGCGTCGTCTCGCCGCCGCGCGTGTCGCGCTTGAAGTACGTGCGCCGCACCTGGAGCAGGTCGCCGTCACCCGTCTCGGGCAGCCGCTCGGTCGAGAAGTGCCACGTCGCCGCCGCGAACTGCAGCCCCGGCGTCGCCTTCGAGACCGTCACCGTCGGCCAGCGCGCCCCAGCGAGGTCGCTCCCCGGCACCACCACCTGCTGTCGCCGCCCCGTCACCTCGCCCGGCTCGAAGATGAGCTGCCGCGTCGAGGCGCCCACCGTCACCGTCGTCTCCTCGCGCATCTCGAGCGCCTGCTCGGTCTTCAGGTACTCGACCAACGCGGCGATGGCCTCGGCGGTCGCGCGCGTCGACTTCCAGTGGCCGAGCTGCTTGCGGAGCAGCAGCCACTTCACCAGGCCCGCGCGCCGCGGGTCCTTCGGCGCGAGCTCGAGCAGCACCCGCAGGGCGAAGGCGTGGCTCTCGATGGGGTCCTGGTGCCAGACCCACGGGCGCGCAGGCGGTGGCCAGAAGGTGCCGTCGTCGGGGGTCGTCCGGGCCGTGGCCATCACCGCGTCGAAGACCTGCCTCGCCTCGGCGCCGCGCCGGCTGCGGGAGAGCGCGAGCGCGAGCAGGCCGCGCAGGTAGGGCGTCAGCTGCCCCTCGTGCTTCATGGCGTAGTCGAGCAGCGCCCTGCGCTCGTCGGTGCGCAGCCCGCCCGCGAGCCAGGAGGCGTCGGGGAACGCGGTGGCGGCGTGGGCGAGCGCGGTGACGAAGGCCAGGTCGCAGCGCTGCGTCGGAAGGCAGCGGCTCGCCTCATCGCGCCAGTGCGCCGAGAGGAAGCGCCAGGCCTCGCTCACCATGTACCGCGGCATCTCCGCGCCGGCCTCGCTCGCGCGCGCCAGGCCCCGCAGCAGGTAGAGCGTCATGTCGGGCGACGCCGGCCCTCCGGCGAACCAGGCGAAGGCGCCGCTGTCGAGCTGCATCCCCTCGAGCTTCCGCAACGCCGCGACCCGTTCCCGCTCGACGACGTCCGGGTCGAGCAGCCGCGCGACGTCGGCGCCGTCGTCGCCGCCCCGGGCTTCGAGCAGCCACGGCGTCTCTTCGAGGCCCAGCGCCAGGTTCGGGTCGGGCGCGTCGAACCGCTCCAGCGGGGTCTTCCGCTTCGCCAGGTCGGCGGCGAGGCGCGCCAGCGCGGGGCGCCCCCGGAGCGCGCTCGCCACCAGGCTCGCCGACAGGAAGCGGTTGAGCGTCTGCTCGGTGCACTCGTACGGGTAGCGGGCGAGGTAGGGCAGCGCTGCCAGCACGCTGGCGAGGAGCTGCGCGTCGACGGTGACGACGAGCTGCTCGTCGACCCGGCTCGGGTCTGGGCCGCCGGCCGCGGCCTCGAACGAGAGGGTGCGCGTCGAGGCCCCCTCGAGGGCGACGAGGCGCGAGGGCGATTGGCGCAGGCGTGACGGCAGCAGCGGGAGCGTGTGCAGCTCTCCATCGGAGGTGTCGCCCGACGTCGCCACCACCTTCACCAGCACCTCGCCCACCCGGCGCGGCGCCACCAGCGGCACCGTCACCGCGGCGCCCTGGCCGGCCTTCGCCGAGAAGGGCAGGGGGCCGCCCGACACGCCGAACTCGGCCGACACGTCGCGCTGCGTGGCCGGGTCGAGCAGCGCCACGCGCACTTCGCCGGTCAGGTCCTTCGCCGAGGCGTTGTCGACGACGACCTTCAGCGCCGCCGCGTCACCCTCGCGCAGGAAGCGCGGGAGCGAGGGGCGCACCATCAGCGCCTTCACCGAGCGCGCAGAGGCGCGCAGCTCGCCCCCGGCGAGGTCCTTCGTCACGGCGCTCACCCAGAGCGCCCACCCCGTCACCGAGTCGGGCACCGGCACCTCGAACGACGCCTCGCCTCGCTCGTTCACCTCGAGGTGCGGCGTGAAGAAGGCGGTCTCGGCGAAGGTGGCCCGCAGTCGCGCGCCGGTCTCTTCATCCACCTGCGTCGGCCGGCCGCCGCCGCCGTCGCCCTTGATGATTTGGATGGTGGTGAAGCGCCTGGCCAGGGGGCGGCCCCGGCCGCCGTCGTCGTCGTCGAAGTCCCGGCCGGAGGCCCGCGGCTGGTCCCAGCCCAGGCCGCCCAGGACGAGCGCGTCGCCGGCCTCGACGCTCGTGGTGAGGTCGCGCGGGCCGCCGCGCTCCCGCCGGAGGGCCGAGACGCGCGGCGGCTCGAAGGGCGTGATGGCGTCGAGCGACCGGTCGTACATCGAGGCGAGCAGCTCGGCCCCGCCCGCCCCGAGGCGCTGGCCGGCGCGCTTGACGACGACGGTGAAGCGCTCGGTGGCGCCGGGCGTGAGCGTGTCGCGGAAGCTCGACAGCTCGAGCGACAGCTGCGCGTCGCTCCACGGCACCGAGACGGCCTCGCTGAAGCTGCCGACGAGCCAGTCGCGGACCAGCGAGACGCGCACCGTGAAGCCGCCGCGGTCCTCGCGGGTGGTGGGCCGCTCGACGATGGCCGGGTCGCGGCCGGCGACGAGCCAGCGCTGCTCGACGAGCTCCGCGCCACGGAACACCTCAAAGAGCAGCGGCTGGCCGGGGAAGGCGGAGCCGACGAGGAAGCGCGCCGTGCTGCCGACCTCGGACGTGGCGCGCTCCGCGCGGAGCCACGCGGGCACGGCGAGCGGGAAGGCCGAGGGGCCCGCGACGACGAGCTCGGTCGCCACCTCGACCGCGCCGCCGGCCTCGTCCACGGTCGCGTAGCGCAGGCGGTACGCGCCGGCCGTCAGCGGCGGCAGCGGCACCAGGGCCTCGCCCGTGGCGTCGTGGCGCAGCGGCCCCGAGGCGACCGGCCGACCGTCGGGCCAGCGCCGCAGCGTCGCGCCCACGTCGGGGCCCGCGCCGGCGCGCGGTGGCTGCTCGTCTCCGGGGGTCGTGTGCCGCGGCCGGGGCGCGAACGGGTTCGGGGCCGGCGCCTCGTCGTCCCACATGACGGGCGCCGCGGGCGGCGTGAGCGCGAGCAGCCGCCAGGTGCCCGCCCCAGCGCGCCCCTCACCGTCGAGCGTGGCGCGGCGGACCTTCACCGTCGCTGGCCGGCCCTCGGTGAGGAAGCCGTCGTCGGCAGAGAAGCTCGCCTGCATCGAGCGCACGCCGAGGGTGACGACCCGGCTCGCGCTCCGCGTCTCGCCCCCCTCGCGGGTGACGTCGACCTCGACCACGAAGCGGTAGGCGACGTCGGCCGGCTTCGTGGCGTCGAGGGCGGGCGTGAAGTCGAGCGCGAAGGAGCCGTCGGTCGACAGGGGGGTGACGCCCGCGGCGACGAGGGGCTCCTCGCGCGGGGGCGACCACCAGCCGTACCACCAGGGGTAGACCGGCTCGCGCCTGACGCGCCAGCGCGCCAGCCCCGCGCTGACGGGGAGGCCGAACAGGGAGCGGGCCTCGCCGCGCACCGTCACCTTCGCCCCGAGCGCCAGCGCGCCCTTCGTGTCGACGAACGACACCTCGAAGGTGGGGCGCTTGTACTCCTCGACGCGAATGGTCTGCCACGCGCCAGAGGCCGTCAGGGTCCACCGGCCGAGGCCGCGCCCGCGTGGAATGGTGAAGGTGCCCGACGCCGAGCCGAACGCGTTCGTCGTCACCGTGGTCGTCGCGGCCGTCACGGTGTTCGCATCGAGGAGCGAGACGGTGAGCGGCACCCCCGGCCTGACGCCGAGGTCGTCGCCGGCGCCGGCGGCGCGCGCTCGACCGGGCCCTGCGCCCCACGAGACGGCCTTCCAGTGAACGGTCTGCCCTGGCCGGTAGACGGCCCGGTCGGTCCACAACAGCGCCGACTCCGTGTCCCCAGTCGGGTGGTCGACCCAGAGGTCGGGTGACCTGGGGTCGAGCGCGAGCGAGGCCCCCTTCTTCGCCACGATGAAGTGGTCGCTCTCGGGGTTGGCCGGGTCCTCGAGGCGGGCGTGGCCGGCGGCGTCGGTCATCACCCGCTGGGCCACGCGCGGCGGCCGCTCGTACGGGTCCTCGTACAGCGTCACCTCGACACCCGCGACGGGCGCGCCGGTGGCGCCAGACCGGACGATGACGTCGGCGGCGCCCCCGAGCCCGGTGGTCGTCATCACCAGGTCCGTGACGATGAAGACGACCCCGAGGATGAGGTTGTCCCTCTCTGCGAACGACTCGAGGGTCGACGCGGCGACGAGGTAGGCGCCGGGCGCGTCGAGCGGCGGCGTCACGTGCGTGCGGTGCTCGGCGAGGTCGGGCGTCGCGGGCAGGTCGACGCTCCACCGGGCCACGGGCTTCCGGCGCAGCAGGCGGCGCAGCGTCTCGCCGTCGGCCATGACGCCAGGGCCGCGCGCGAGCCCCCTGGCGTCGAGGGGCACGGCGCGGAAGAAGGCCCTCGTCAGGTTGGCCGCACTGACGACGAGGGAGCGCTTCCTGGGGCCGTCTGCCCTCGGCGCCTCGAGCCGGAGCGAGGGCGCCTCGAGCCTGGCCGCGAGGGCCTGGCACGAGCGCCCGCCTTGCGTCTGCGGGAAGGCGCGGGCGCCGGCCGCCGCGACGTCTCGGGCCCCCGCGCGGTCACCGCTGCGCTCGAGCCAGTCGGCGGCGAGGGCGCGGGCCCAGGCCGAGAGCGGCAGGTCGGCCGACGCCTCGATGCGCTCGAGCAGCGCGTCACGCAGCCGCGGCTGGCGCGGTTCGCCGAGGGCCATGTCGAGCATTCGCAGGCGCTCGACGCGCGCGACGAGGGCCGCGTCGCGCCGGCCCTCGGCCCGGTGCCAGCGCTCGAGCTCGGCGAGCGCGGCGATGGCCCGCTCGAGTGGGTGCCGCGGGGTGGCGGGCCCCTCGTCAGACAG
>JADCJJ010000102.1 GCA_020247085.1 Myxococcaceae bacterium
CAGTATTTGTTGTGTCGAAGGTCGAGCTTGTACCGGGCCAGGAAGTCGTCGGCGAGCCAGTTCATGACCCGGTCGTCGAAGTCGTCGCCGCCGAGGTACGTGTCACCGGCCGTCGAGAGCACCTCGAAGACGTCCTTGCCGATCTCGAGAATCGACACGTCGAAGGTGCCGCCACCCAGGTCGTACACCACCACCCGCTGGTTCATGTCGCGGCCGAACCCACAGGCGAGCGCCGCCGCCGTGGGCTCGTTCAGAATGCGCAATACCTCGAGGCCCGCGATGCGCCCCGCGTCCTTCGTCGCCTGGCGCTGGTTGTCGTTGAAGTAGGCCGGCACCGTCACGACCGCCTTCGTCACCGGCTGGCCGAGGTAAGCCTCGGCCACCGTCTTCATCTCCTTCAGCACCAGCGCCGAGATCTCGGGGAGCGAGAAGGTGCGCCCTTTCACCTGGATGCGCACCGAGTTGTTGGGCCCCTCGACGATCTTGTACGGCATCACCGCTTGCGCCTTCTTCACCTCGTCCGAGAAGAAGAAGCGGCCGATGAGACGCTTCGCCGAGTAAACCGTGTTCTCGGCGTTGGTGATGATGTTCTTCTTCGCGGTGTTGCCGACGAGCACCGCGCCGTCGTCGAGGAAGGACACGACCGACGCGTGGGTCAGCTCGCCCCATTCGTTCGGCAGCACCGTGGGCTGCCCGTTGATGACCGCCGAAACACACGAATACGAGGTGCCTAGGTCGATGCCGACCGCGATCTCTGCCATAGCGGCCTAGACTACCACGCAGCCTGAGCGCCTCTACGCCCTCGCGGCGCGCGTCCATTCGGGCAGGCGCGCCAATGGCGAAAACCAGTCATCGTTCATCACACCTCAGGGCCGATGCCTCGGAACCCGCCATGACCCGCCTCTTCGCCATCGCCACGCTGGACCCGACGCTGATGCGCTGCGAGCTCTCCCGGGCAAGGGGGCAGGTCGCGCTCGACGACGAGGGCCTCGTGCTGGGGCTCGGCGCCTGGGACGACGGGCAGCTCGTGCAGCGCCGCTACGGCGTCGCAGCGTCTCGGGCTGACATGTGGGAGCTGCCGAGCTCCGAGGTCGCCCTCTACGGTGCCACCCCGCCCCTGCCCGGGCGGCCCATCGACGACGTCGCGCAACCCTTCCGGTGGCGGAGCTGGCTGTTCTGCATGGCCGGCGTCGTCCCCGGTGCGGCGCGCGCGCGCGAGCGGCTTGCCGAGCAGCTCCCGGACTTCCTCCAGCGCGTGTTCAAGGGGCCCTCGGTCGAAGAGGCCGCCTTCGTGACGTTCCTCGCCGAGCTCCGCAGCGTCGGCCGCATGGAGGACCCGCGCCTCGAGGCGCCGCTGGCCGCCGAGCTGCTCGGGCGCGCCGCCGACCACGTCGAGCGTGCCGCGGCGCACCCGCACCGGGTGCCGCTCGCGATGGTCGCGACCAACGGCAGCCTGGTGGTGGCGACGGCCCGCGGCGCCCAGGCGCTGGCCTACCGGCTGCTCGACGGCGAGGGGGCGTGCGCGCGGTGCGGCCTGTCGGGTGACGAGAAGGCGCCGACGGCCCTGGTGCGCGACCACCGGCGGCGACGGTCCGTGCTGCTCGCGACCCACCCCCTCGAGCCCAGCGCCTGGCAGCCCGTGCCGGCCGACCGCGTGCTCGCCGTGAGCCGCTCGCTCGACGCGACCCTCGCTTGACGACGGCGCGCCGCGCCCCTCCGTCAGCGCCCGAAGAAGCTGGCGTCGAGCACCTGCACGAGAAGGTTCGCGGCCGCGTGCAGCAGCGCCGGGCCCACCACCGAGCCGGAGCGCTCCCGCATCCACCCGAAGAGCAGCGCGGGGAAGAACACGGCCAGGCGCCACGCCTCGAAGATGGCCAGGTGCCCGAGGGCGAACAGCGCGGCCGTGAGCCAGAACGCCGGGCCCAGCCGCGCGCCGAGAAAGAGCGGCCCCCGCGGCCACGCGTCTCGCAGCCGCGTCTGCACGTAGCCGCGGTAGAAGAACTCCTCGGGCAGCGCCACCACGAAGGTCTGGTCGATGACCCACTCGGCGAACCGGTCCGGGAGCCGCGGCTCGAACCGCGGCGCACCGGTGTAAGGGGTCAACCACGACACGAGCGCCGGCGGGAGCGCGGGGAACGCGGCGGCGAAGGCGACGTAGCCGCCGATGAAGAGCGGGAAGACGAGCGCGCCCACCACGAGGAACTGCCGAACGTCAGCGCCCAGCGCCCGCGTCGACAGGCCGTAGTCGCGGTAGTCCTCGCCGCGCGCGCCCATCGCCAACAGCGGCAGATAGAGGAAGCCCGCCGTGGCCACCAGTTTGGCTGCCGGCTGGTAGGCGAGCCACGCGACCAGAATGCCGGCGAAGCCCAGGGCCCAGATGACGATGGCCTCTCGCGCCGCCGACCGGGTCAGCCAGCTCGTCAGACGGTCAACCGCGCCCACAGGCCCTCGGCGGTCTGGAAGGTCAACACCACCTCGCCCGCCTTCAGCACCGAGCCGTTCTTCAGCGCCGCCGTCAACCCTGCACGCAGCAGGGCGTCGTCGACGAGCGTCCCGTTCGTCGAGCCCAGGTCCTCGACCTGCCACGCACCGTCGGGCGCGCGCTTGAGCGCGAGGTGAAACCCCGAGAGCGTGCCGTCGTTGATCGATACGTCCGCAGAGGGGGCGCGCCCGACGGTGACCCGCTCCTGCGTGGGCAGCGCGATGGCCAGGGCCTCGCTGCCCTTGAGCGCACCGCGTGGGCCGGTCGGGAGCGCCGCGCCGGCGCCCAGCACCACCGTCTTCGAGCGCGGGGCCTTCCACACGCCGGGCTCCCAGACGAGCCAGGCCCCGTCATGCCAGTTGGCGAGCGCCCCTGGCCCGCGGGGCACCAGCACCTTCAGCGCTGACACCAGGTAGCTCTTCACGCCGGGACTCCTTCACGCAGGCGCTTGATCAGCTGGAGCCGCCGCTGGTGATAGACCAGGTTCAGGGGATCGAGGTTGAGGGCCGACTCGACCGCGTCGAGCGCCTCGCGCAGCTGGTTGCGCGCCTCATACCCCTTCGAGGCGAGCAGCTTGACGTGGGCGCTGCCGTGCGCGCTCGGGTTCGCCGCGAGGTGGCTCTCGCGCAGGCGCTCGAGGTCGAGCACCGTGAGTCCGGCCTGCAGACAGCGCATCACGCCGCGGAAGTTCCCCCGGTTGGCGTCGAACTCGGCGCGAAGGAGCGGGTTCCCCAGGACGTTGCCCGCGGCCGAGAGGCGCGCGGCGGCGGCGTCGAGCTGCAGGCGCTGGCTGGGCGACATCGGCCGCTGCCGCAGGTGCTCCATCGCCTCGAGGGCCTCCTTCGCGCGTGTGCGCACCGCCGCCGTGTCGGCGTCGGCCGACGCGCCCAGCAGCACGTAGTGATCGCCGTTGATGCGCTGGCGGAACTCGGCGAGCACCCCCTCGATCTCGGGGTCGCCGGCCGTCGACGACGCCCCGCGCGGCGGCTCACTCACCGGCAGCCCCTGAATGAGCCGCGTCACCAGCTCGCTGAGCGCCGGCGTGAGGTCGACGAACTTCAGCCCGAAACCCGCCGACAGGCCCCAGGCCCGCGCCTGCTCCGCGGTGACGTGCCTCAAGACCTCGCCGAGCAGCACCCCGGCGCCGCCCTCGAGGGTGATCTTCAGCTTCGAGAACAGCGGCGGCAGGGCCCCGTCGGACGCCAGGAACATGCCCCCCTTCGAGATGTCGGTGCAGGTGAGATTGCCCAGGGAGCGCCCATCGAGCGTCGCCACCTCGGCGCTGAACTTGGCGACGAAGCGCGGCTGCACGGGGCCGGCGCCGGCGCCGCCGCCGGCTTCCGCGCCCGTCGGCGGCGGCGCAGGGGGAGCGCCCACGGGCCTCGTCGGCGCGGGCACGCCCCGCGTCGCCGAGCTGCTCAACAGGTCTTCGAGCGCCTGCCCGAACTCCGCCGCCGATTGAAAGCGGTCGACCGGGTCCTTCGCCATCGCCTTCATGATGGCGTCGCTCAGTCCCCGCGGGCACGCCGGGTTCACCTCGTGGGGCGCCTTCGGCATCTGCGTGCGGTGCGCGACGAGCAGGTCGGTCAGGCCACGCTGGGGGAAGGGGAGGCGTGCCGTCGCCATGAGCCACGCGATGCAGCCGAGGCCGTAGATGTCGGAGCGGCCGTCGACCGGCGCCGAGTTGGCCTGCTCCGGAGACATGAACTCGGGCGTGCCGACGATGAGGCCGGCGGCGGTGTTCTGGTCGGCGCGCTCCGTCTCACGCAGCTTCGCCAGCCCGAAGTCGAGCACCTTGACGAAGTTCTCCTGCTTGCCGCGGCGCAGCAGGAAGATGTTCTCGGGCTTCAGGTCGCGGTGCACGATGCCCGCGGTGTGCGCGGCCTGCAGCGCGTCACACACCTGCATGAGGATGGGAACCGACGTCGCCGAAGGCACCGGCGCGGTGAGGAGCTCGTTGAGGGGCTTGCCCTCGAGGTACTCCATCACGAGGTAGTAGCGGTTCGGCGGCACGACGTTCATGTCGAAGACGCTGACGATGTTGTCGTGGCCGATGAGGTTCACCGCCCGCGCCTCGGCGTAGAAGCGCGCGACGAGGCTCTCGTCGCTGGCCAGGCGCTCCATCAGCACCTTGATGGCGACGCGGCTGCCGATGACCGAGTGCTCCCCGAGGTAGACGGTACCCATGCCCCCCCGACCGAGGACCTTCGTGATGCGAAAAGAGCCGATCGTCTGACCGACGAGGCTTTCCGGGGCGGGCATGCGGCCTCGACACTGTACCGAACGTCCGCTGCCGATGGGCTTTTTTCAGTTCCGGCGGAGCGCGCCCAGAAAACCGCTGACTTCGAAGGTGTTGATGACGTCGGAGCGCCGCGCCCAGCCCTTGCGGGCGCAGGCGAGCGCGAAGGGCAGGTGGGCCGCCAGCTCGCGCGTCGCGTGGGCGTCGGTCGAGAGCGACAGCTTGAGTCCCCGGGCGAGGGCGAGGCGAACGTGCTCCGGGCTCAGGTCCATGCGCTCGGGGCAGCCGTTGACCTCGACGATGACGCCCTTCCGCGCGGCTTTGTCGAGGACCTCCTCGAGGCGCATGGGCGCCGGCTCGCGCTTGTTGAGGAGCCGCCCCGTCGGGTGCCCCCAGATGTGCAGGAAGGGGTTGTCGAAGGCCGCCAGCAGGCGGCGGGTCATTTGCGCCTCGTCCTGTCCGTGGCGCTGGTGGACCGAGCCGATGACGACGTCGAGCCGTTCGAGCACCTCGTCGGGGTAGTCGAGGCGCCCGTCTTCGAGAATGTCGCTCTCGACGCCCTTGAGCAGCCGAATGCCCTTCACCGTCTCGTTGATGCGGTCGATCTCGTCCCACTGCGCCTTGAGGCGGTCGAGCGTCAGCCCGCCGGCGTAGCCCGACGTCTGCGAGTGCTCGGTGACGGTGAAGTAGGAGTAGCCGAGGGCGAGGGCGGCCCGCGCCATCGCCTCGAGGGAGTCGGCGCCGTCGCTCCAGGTGCTGTGGGCGTGCACGTTGCCGAGGACGTCACCTCGGGTGACGAGGTCGGTGGGCAGCCGCTGCTCGAGGGCGGCCTCGACCTCGCCCCAGTCCTCCCGCAGCTCCGGCGGGACGAACTGCATGCCCAACAGTGCGTAGAGGGCGGCTTCGTCTGGTACCGGCAGCTTGGCCTCGGCGTGCGCGTGCCGGGCGACGCCGGGCTCCGGGGCAGGGCCTCCCTTGACCCGGTGCACGCCCCACTCGCTGATGGTGAGGCCCCGCTCGAGGGCGAGCCCCCGCAGCTTGATGTGGTGCGCCTTCGAGCCGGTGAAGTGGTGCAGCGCCGAGGCGAAGTCCTCGTCGGGCAGCACGCGGAGGTCGACCTGCAGGTCGGTCTCCTTCAGCCGCACCGACGCCTTCGACGCGCCGGCGCCGAGCACCTCGGCGACCTGCGGGAAGCGCTCGAAGTGCGCGAAGACCGGCGCGGCGTGCGCCGCCGAGGCGATGAGGTCGACGTCGGCCACCGTCTCGCGCTGGCGACGCACCGAGCCGCCGAGGCTCGCCCTGACGACGCCCGGCGCCGCCCGGACCCACTCGAGGAGGGCCTCGGCCTGGGCCTGCACCTCGCCGAGGCGCTTGCGCCCGCCGCTCGCGTGCGCCCGCCGCGCGAGCTCGAGGCCTGCGAGCAGCTTCTCTTCGCTCTTCTGGCCGAAGCCCTTGAGGGCCCGCACCTTCTGCTCGCGGCAGGCGCGCTCGAGGTCGTCGAGGCTGCCCACGCCGAGCTGGTCGAGCAGCGCCTTCGCCTTCTTCGGGCCCAGCTCGGGCACCGTCAGCAGCTCGAGGATCTTCGGTGGGAACTGGTCGCGGAGCTGCGCCAGCGGCTCCATCGTCCCGGTGGTGGCCAGGGCCTCGATCTTCTTCGCGATGCTCTCGCCGATGCCCGGCAGCGCCGTCAGCCGCCCCTCGGCGATGAGCGGACCCAGCTCCTCGGACAGGCCGGCGATGCGCTCTGCGGCGAGCTCGTAGGCCCGCACCTTGAATGCGTTCTCTCCGGACAGCTGAAGGTACGCGGACAGCTCGCGCAGCGCCTTGACGACCGCCGCCTTGTCGACGCTCTGCATGGGGCCTCTGTTAGCACTGCCACCGGGCGAACGGCCGCGAACGTCGCTAGAAGCAGAGGGCATGAGTGAGTCGCGCATCACGCTGGGGCCGGCAGACCTGCAAGAGGGTGAGCTCCGCGGCTACGCCGTCGGCAAGCGCAACGTGCTGGTGGCCTGCGTCGGGAGCAGGCTGAAGGCCCTCGACGACTGGTGCAACCACGCCGGCTGCCTGCTGTCGGGGGGCCGCCTCGAGGGCAACCTGGTCATCTGTCCCTGCCACGAGGTGGGCTTCGACCTCGACACCGGCGCGAACGCGACCTCACCCGGCGTGTGCGATGATCAGCCGTCGTTCAAGACCGAGGTCGAAGACGGTCAGCTCGTTGTCATCGGGTTCAACCCCAACCCCTGAAGGCTCCCATGGCACACGAAGGGCACGATCATCACGGGCCGCACGAGCACCACCACGGCCCCGACGCGCCGGCCCTGGGGCCGGTGGCGGAGCACCGCGAGCGCGCGCCTGCGCAGGTGGCGTGTTGGGTCATCACCTGCACCGACACCCGCGACGGCGCGACCGACGAGAGCGGGCCGAGGGTGCGTCACGCGCTCGAGGCCGCCGGCCACACGGTGCTGGGCGCCTCGGTGGCGCGCGACGAGCCGAACGAGATCCGCCACGCGCTGACGCTGGCGAAGGACTCCGGGGTGCGCGCGGTGGTGTTGACCGGCGGCACCGGGCTGTCGGCGCGGGACGTCACCGTCGAGACCGTGAGGCCGCTGTTCTCGAAGCCCATCGACGGCTTTGGCGAGCTGTTCCGCGCGCTGTCCTTCCAGCAGATCGGCCCCGCGGCCATGGCGTCGCGCGCGGTCGCCGGCGTGTGGGAGGGCATCGTCGTCTTCGCGCTCCCCGGCTCGCCGGCCGCCGTATCGCTCGCCCTCGAGCGGCTGATCGTCCCCGAACTCGGGCACCTCGTCCGCGAAGCGTCGCGCTGAAGCGGCCGTGCTGTCCGTTGCGCGCGCCGCGCGGCTCAAGCCCCTGCTCGACGCCTTCACCGAGACCCGGCCCTGGGCCGAGCGCGTGCGCTTCGACCCTGTCGAGTTCCCGCACCGCTATCGCGACGCCCGGGACGTCGAGGTGGTGGCGCTGCTGTCGGCCTCGCTCGCCTATGGGCGGGCGGACCTCTTCAAGCCCAAGATCTCGGCGCTGCTTGAGGGCCTCGGGCCGCGCCCGGCCCTTCGGCTCACGCAACTGGAGCCCGACGACCTGAAGCCGCTGCTCGACGGCTTCGTCTACCGGTTCAACCTGCCCGCCGACGTCGGTGTGCTTCTGCTCGGAATGGGCCGCAGCCTCGCGCAGCGCGGCACGCTGGAGGACGTCTTCCTCGGCGCGCGCGCCCGGGCCGGCCACCTGCGAGGAGCCCTCGCGGGCTTCGCCGCCGCCATTCGTGACGCGGCGCCGCGGCGCGACGTCGAGCGCGCGCTGGGCCCCACGCGGGGGCTCGCCCACCTGCTCCCGACGGGCGCCGGCGCGGCCAAGCGGCTGTCGCTCTTCCTGCGGTGGATGGTGCGGGGCCCCGACGCCATCGACTTCGGCCTGTGGTCCCGCGTCAGCGCCGCCGAGCTCGTGATTCCGCTCGACACGCACGTCGCGCGGCTGGGTGCGTGGTTGGGGCTCACCGCGCGCCGGACCCAGGGCTGGGCGATGGCTGAAGAGATCACCGCGTCGCTGCGGCGCCTCGACGCCGACGATCCCGTTCGCTACGACTTCGCACTCTGTCATTACGGCATGAGTGGCGCCTGCCCGCCGCGCCCGGAGCCGTCGAACTGCGCCAGGTGTCCACTGCGCGAGGCGTGTCGTGTCGGGCGCCGGCTCGCCGCGCCGTGAGCCGGGGCGCGGCGCGTGACGCGAGGCGCGGCCCTCGGGCGCGCTGGGTGGGCGTGGGTGTGCGAGGAGGGCGGTGCCACCGCGGGCTGCGTCAGCCTCGGCGCGGTGGGCCGGCGCGTGACGACGGGCTGACGCCCCTCCGGCGCGTCGACGGCGCGGCGTGTGCGTCGCGGGCTCCGGCGCGAGGCTGGGCCCCAGCGACCGGTGCGCGTCACGGCCGAGGCGGTGCGTCCGTGTCGGCGCATGCCCCCCTGTTCGGGGCCTACCTCGAGCGACGCGCGGGCGGCTCAGCCGGGGAGCGAGGCGCGCAGCGCCGTCAGCGTCGGCTCGCCGGGCACCTGCGCGAGGACGGCGTCGAGCATCGCGCGGGCCTGCTCGCCGCGCCCGGTCGCGACCAGCACCTCGGCCCACAGCGGGTAGAGCCGCAGATCCGACGGGTCGAGCTGCGTCGCGCGAATCAGCGCGCGCTCGGCGCCCTCGAGGTCGCCCAGTTGGCCCAGCGCCGAGGCCAGCGCGAGGTGGTAGGCGCCCACCGCGCCGTCGAGGGCGATGGCGGTGAGGAGTGTCTCCTTCGCTGCCCGGGGGGCGCTCCGCTGCAGCTCCAGCTGCCCGAGCGCTCCGAACGCCCCGGCGCGGGTGGGCTCTTCGCGCACGAGGCTGCGGTACGTCAGCTCGGCCTGCGCCAGCTGGCCCTGGGCCTCGAAGAGGGCGCCCTGAAGCAGCCGCACGTCGTAGCGGGCGCGCTGCGCGTCTGGCACCCGGCTGAGCAGCACCCGGGCGCGGTCCACGTGGCCCTGCACGGCGTTGAGTGACGCCAGCGCCACCAGCGCCTCGACGTCGTCGGGCGCGGCCGCGAGGCGGCTGGCGGCCAGGGCCATCACCCCGGCCGCGTCACCGGCCTTGAGCCGCACCTCGAGCTCGTTCACAGCGGCAGGCCGATGGCCTGGCCCACGGCCCGGTAGTCGATGCTGACGTTGAAGCCGAGCCGGGCCCCCAGGCCGAGCGTCGCGCCGAGGTTGGCACCGAACGAGATGCGGCCGTTGTTGACGTTGGCCCGCACCCCCGCGGCTCCGCCTACGCCCGCGCTGAGCTCACCGCGCAGCGAGACGCCGCCGAAGCGGCCCTCACGGCCGACCTCTCCCTGAAGGCGCCCGCCGACGAAGGCGCTGGCGCCGACGTCGACGCCCCGGCGGTTCACCTGGCCCGTCGCCGCGCCGTCCGCGCCCACCAGCGCTTCACCTCGAACCCGCACGTCACCCACCGGGCTGGCCAGGCTCGTCTGCCCGACGGCCTCGACGCCGAGGCGCCCGTCGACGCGACGGTCTTCGACGCTCAGGCCGACGCGAGCCGCCCCGCCAACCCGGTTCTCTCCGTCAGGGTTGGCGCCGGTGTTGCGGTCCGTCAGCACGCCTGCGCGGGTGTCGCCGGCGGCCGGGCCGAAGCGGCGCTCGTACTCCCGCGCGCGCTGCGTCCCTTCGCGCCCCACCTCCATGCCGTCGCGTCCGAACGGCTGCGACTCACGGTAGTTCTCCCGCTCGACAGCCGGCCGTGTCGTCGCGGGCGAGGCTGGAGACGGCGCCGGCCGCTCGAGGCGCGACGGGGATGTGGGGGCGGGCTGACTGCGGCTTCCGACGCGCGACATGGGGACCTCGGTCAGACGACGATTTGGAAACGAAAGCCTACCGCCTCGCGCGCGACGCGGCCTCGTGAAAAACGCCGCGGCGGTCGCGACGATGTGGTTTGCGGTGGCTCCATGTGTGCCTGCGGTGGGGTCGGGCCTCGTTGCGACGAGACGGTGAAGGCGCCCAGCCCGCCGGGGCTTGGGGCGTGCGGGGGCGGGCGCCGGCTCGCCAGGACGCACGACGGGGCGCGGTGCGCGTGACGCCAGCGCCGGCCCGTGCAAGCCTCGGGTGGGGCGGGCGCTCAGGCGGGGGCGGTGCCGCGAGGCGCTCCGTCGGCGACGGAGCGTCGGGCAACGGCCGCGAGGCCCGGGGGGCAGCGGTCGGCGCACGGTTGGGGGCCGCTGCGCCGCGTCGATGAGGTACAAGCCCACCGCCATGCCGCTCTCGGCCGTCAAGTGTCAGGACCGCGCGATCGCCGCGCTCGAGGCCGCGCTCTCGCGCCGCCAGGTGCACCACGCATGGCTCTTCCACGGCCCCGACGGCGTCGGCAAGGAGCTCGCCGCCGTCGGCCTCGCCCAGGCGCTCACCTGCCCCGAGGCGCCGTACGTCGGCTGTGGGACCTGCTCCAGCTGCCGCCGCATCGACAAGCGCAACCACCCGGACGTCACCGTGGTGATGCCCGAGGACGAGCTCGTGCGGCGCGGGCTGGCCGGGCGCAGCGACTTCGCGCACACCCCTTCGCGCGACATCCGCATCGAGCAGGTGCGGCAGCTGCAGGAGCGCCTCGCCTTCCGGGCGCTCGAGGCGAAGACGAAGGTCGCCATCCTCGTGTCGGCGCACGCGATGAACCCGCCGGCCCAGAACGCGCTGCTCAAGACGCTCGAGGAGCCCCCGAAGGACACCGTGCTGCTCCTGGTGACGTCGGCGGCCGACAAGCTGCTGCCGACCATTCGCAGCCGCTGCGCCAAGGCGGCCTTCGGCCCGCTGCCGGTCGACTTCCTCACCGAGCGGCTGCGGGCCGGGAAGCAGGGCGTCGCCGAGGCGACGGCACGGCAGGCGGCGGCCATGGCCTCGGGCTCGCTCGCCCGGGCGCTCGCCTTCGACGTCGATGCGCTGGCCGAGCGTCGCTCCGTCATCGAGCGCTTCGAGGCGCTCGACCCGAAGGACGCGCGGGGATGGCTCACCCTCGCCGAGGCGCTGGCCGAGGAGCGGGCGACCGCCGAGGTCGCACTCGACGTGCTGCAGGTCTGGCTCCGCGACGTGGCCGTCGCCGCGGTGCCCGGCGCGACCCTGGTCAACGCCGATCTCGCGGCCCTGGCCGTCGCGGCCTCGGGGCGCGTGTCGCCGGCCACGCTGCACCGGCGCAGCCGCCTCATCGACGAGGCCCGCAACGCCATCACCCAGCGCAACGGCGCCGTCCGCCTGCAGCTCGAGCGCCTGTTCATCGAGATGCTCGCGACGTGACGAGATGACGGCCCGTCGGTTGCCGGCCGCGTGGAAGCTGGGGCTTCTGTCGGCGCTCTACTTCGTCCAGGGCGTCCCGTTCGGCTTCCAGTCGAAGGGCCTCAAGCTGCTGCTCGCCGACGATCCGGCGGTGCCGATGACGGCCGTCACCCTGCTCGGGCTGCTGTCGCTGCCCTGGAGCCTCAAGCCGCTCTGGGCGCCCCTCGTCGACCGCTACGGCTCGGCGCGCTTCGGCCGGCGCAAGTCGTGGATCGTCCCCCTGATGGGGCTGCTGGCGCTGTCGCTCGTCGCGGCGGGGCTGGCGCCGTACCCGGGCGCGCTGCTGCCGCTGCTCGGGGTGGTGCTGCTGATGAACGTCTTCGCCTCGATGCAGGACGTGCCCGTCGACGGGTTGGCGGTCGACCTCCTCGGCGAGCACGAGCTCGGGCTCGGCAACGCCGCGCAGGTGGCCGCCTACAAGGTGGGCATGGCGGTCGGCGGCTCGGTCTTCATCGGGCTGTTGCTGCCCCGGCTCGGGTGGCTCGGCGGCTTCGTCGGCCTGGCCGCGGTGGTGGGGCTCGTGCTGCTCGCGGTGCTCGCCGTCGACGAGCCCAATCCGCCGGCGTCATCCACCGGCCCCTCGCCCCGGCCGGGGCTGCGGGAGATTGCCCGGCGGGCCTGGCAGCTCGTCGCGCGGCCAGGCGGCGTGTGGCTCTTGCTCTTCGTCGCCACCTACAAGACCGGCGAGGCCCTGAGCGACTCGGTCTTCGAGCCGTTCCTGCAGCGCGTGCTGCACCTGCCGAAGGAGGACGTCGCCTCGTACGCGCTGGTGGGGCAGGTCGGCTCGCTCGTGGGCTCGGTGGCGGGTGGGCTGGTGGCGACGCGCCTGCCGCTGCTGCGGGCCGTCGGCGTCACCGCGGCGGTGCGGGCGCTGTCGCTGGTGGCGATGTGGGCGCTCGCGGCGGGCCTGGTGCCCTCGTCGGCCGCGGTCATCACGGCGGTGACGGGCGTCGAGCACTTCTTCGCGGGCCTCGTCACCACCTGCATGTTCGCCTTCATGATGTCGCGCGTCGACCGGACCGTCGGCGCGACGCACTTCACGCTGCTGGCGGCCGTCGAGGTGCTGGGCAAGGCGCCGGCGGGGCTTGCCTCGGGGGCGCTGGTCGAGCGCCTCGGCTGGGCGCCGGTGTTCCTCGTGGGGGCCTGGCTGTCGTGGGCCTTCCTCGGGCTCCTGGTGCCGCTGCGCCGGCACGCCGCGCCCGCCACGGCGAGCTGACCGCGGGCGTCTGGCGCGAGTGGCCGGCGCACCGCCTTTGCGGGCGTCGTCACCTCGTCCCGGTGGGCGCGCAGCCGCTGCGCCGCGCAGGGCTCGCAGCGTCGGTCAGCCGGCCCGCCCCGTCGCGCGCGGGTCGCGGCCCGCTCCAGCCCGCGGCGCGGCGGCCACGCCGGGTGCCGCAGGCGGCCGATTTTCCGCTGGCCGAACCCGTGGCCCGGCCCTTGAATGGTCTCTCCGTCGTTTTCGCGCTGTCCCGGGGGCCGCCCGCATGCTCGCCTTGCTCGTCGCCGTCACGCTGTCGCAGCCGAAGCTGGCGCCCGCCAGGAGTGACGGCGTCCCCCTCGGCAAGGGCACGACGCTGGCCACCGTCACCCTGACGAAGCCCACCGGCGGCTGGTCGGTGGGGCGCATGCTGAGGGTCGAGGGGCGCGTCAGCGACCTCTCCATCGACCCCGTGACGGTGAGCATCAACGGCGACCGCTACCTCATGCGGACCCGCCGGGGCGCCTTCTCACGCGAGTTCCCTGCAGCCGCGGGGAAGAACGTCGTCACCGTGCTCGCGAGCAACCAGGCCGGCACCGCGCGCGCGCAGGCGACGACGTACGCGCAGATCCCGCCGGTACCGATGAAGGTCGTCCTCACCAGCGACACCGACGGCGTGTACACCGACCTTCACCTCTACGAGCCGACGGCGCAGAGCGAGGCAGACCGAAAGCTGACGCCCAACCAGTTGGCGCACGTCTTCTGGGCGAACACCACGAGCCCCTCGGGGGGCACCTTCTTCCTCAACGAGCAGCAGGGCGACTTCGACCAGCCAGGCTACGGCCCCTACCTCTACGTGCACCGGGCGCCGCCGCGCGGCACCTACCTCATCGCGGCCAACTACTGGCCCAGCGGTGACAAGGCGCACACCATCGCCACGCTGAACCTGGCGCTCTTCGAGGGCACGCCCAACGAGGTGCGCCGCACGGTGAGGATCCCCCTGGCGACGCCTGGCAGCACCCGCGTGCTGGCCTGGGTGCACGTGCTGGGGCAGGGCCGCGCCCTCGTCTACGTGCCGTCGGCCGACCCGAAGCCGACCGACGAGCGGTGGCCAACGAACCTCGACGACGCGGCGAAGGAGATGCAGAGCGAAGGTGGCGGCGGCGAGGGCGGGTTCTGACCATGACGGCCCTGGTGACGATCTCGCTGGCGGCGACGCCGGCGGCGCCGGTCGAGCTGCTCCGGCAGGCGATGGCCGAGGTGGCGGTGGCGCAGGTGCGCCGTGTCGACGCGCGCTGGCAGCCCGCCCAGCGCGACTGCGCGGGCCTGGTGCGCTTCTCGCTGCGGCAGGCGTACCGGCGCATCGCCCCCGCGCGCCTGGCGTCGCCGCTCTTCGCCTCTCGCTCGGGCCCGACCGACTTCGCCGACGCCGAGACGCTGCTGGGTTTCAGCTTCGTCGGCCTCTCCAGGGACGTCGGGGCCGCGGAGGTCCGCACCGGCGACGTGCTCGCGTTCCGACAGCCGAACGAGGGGGGTGACGTGTTTCACCTCATGCTCGTCGTCGCGCCGGCAGACCGCGCTCACGGCGAGATGCACGTCGTCTACCACCCCGGAGAGAGAGACGCGCCGGTGCGCGCCGGCCGGCTGTCGGAGTTGATGCGCGCGGCGCCGGGCGAGTGGCGCCCGGTGCCTCAGAACCCCTCGTTCCTCGGTGTGTTCCGCTTCAAGGAGTGGACGTCATGACTGCCTCGCCACCGCCCCCTGCGCCGCCCTCGCCGCCGGCCACGCCGCCGCCCGGCGGAGGCCGCGGCGCGCTCGTCGCCATCCTCGGCGTCGTCGCCGTCGTCGGCGTCGTCGTCGCCGTCGTGGAGTCACGCCAGCCCGGCCCGGCCCCGACGCCAGGCCCGCAGCCGGGCACCCCGGCGGTCACCGCTGGTGTCGCTCAGAAGTCAGGCGCCTTCGACACCGAGGCCCGGCCCGAGCCCGTTTACGCGGCGATGGAGCGCGAGCCCCGCCCCGCCGAGACGCCAGAGGTGTTGTGGCTCGACGTGGCGCAGCCGAAGGCGGCCCACGAGGTGTTGCGGACGAACGCCTGGCTCGAGCGCGCCCGCCGGGAGCCCGTGGGCCAGGGCTTCCTCGCCGCCTGGGGTGGTTTCTTCGGCACGCGGGGCGAGGACGTGGGCCAGGCCTTCTCGGGCGCCGTCGTCGATCTCGCGCTCGATCGCCTGCTGGCCACGCCGTACCGCGTCGTCTGGTACGGCGGTGACGCGGCGCGCGGCGCCCCGGCGGTGGTGGTGCCGTCGCCCAACGCCGCGGCGACCGCCGCGTTCGAGGCCCTGGTGAAGGTGGCAGGCTCGGGTGGCTTCGCCCCGCCCGCCTGCGTCGTCGCGGGGGCGCCAGGCGATGGGGGCTCCACGGGCGGCGGTGGCGCCACGGCCGAGTCGATTCACCGCATCGTGCTCGCCGACAAGATCGTCTTCGGCGCGAAGCTGGCCGATCGCCTGGTGTTCGCTCCCAGGCCGCAGGCGGTGCTGCTGGCGATGTGCAAGCCGCTGCGGCCCATCGCGGCGCGCCCCGGCGTCGTGGTGTCGCTGGGCGTCTCGCTCGACGACGTCGGCCGCGGCACGCAATCGGTGAGCGCGCTCCTCGGCGTCGAGGGGCTCGCCTCGCTCGACTTCGGCGTCGCCGCCGACGGCTTCGCGCCGCTGGGGCTGTCGGCCACGCCGGTGGGCGCCACCCGCCTCGAGGCCGCCGCGCCGTCGCCCGAGCTGCTCAAGGCCATCCCCGAGCGCAGCGGGGTGGTGCTCTTCCTCGCCGTCAAGCTGCCGAAGGCGCTGACGGCGATGGCGCTGCGCGACACCCTGGCGTCGCCCGACGCGAAGCTCGAGGGGCGCGCCGCCTGGCCGTCTGAGGCGCGCCAGGTGGCGGTGGTGTGGAACCCGCGCGGCGCCGGGCCGACCGAGCTCGCGGTGCTGTGGGGCACGCCGGGAGACGAGGAGGCCATCGCCGAGGCGATGAAGGGCGGCAACGGCGCGCTCACCGCCGGCAAGGCGTGCTCGGTGCTCGCCTACGCCACGACGAGCGCCATGCTCGAGGGGCTGCAGGCAGCCTGCGCCGGCAAGCGCCCCTCGCTCCTCCAGGCCGCCAGGCCCGTCGTGACGGGGCTGTCGGCGAAGAGCTCGCTGGCATTGTCGGTCAACCTCGGCCACATCGCCTCGCAGCTCACCCTCGACGGGTGGCTCTCGGAGCACCCGGCGCCCAACGCCACCACCGGGCCGCAAGAGCTCGAGGCCGCGCGGCGCCTGCTCGAGGAGCTGCCCACCGTCGGCTTCAAGGCCACCCTCGAGGCCGACGGCACGCTGAAGTCCGGAGGGTTCCG
Organism: Myxococcaceae bacterium; assembly: GCA_020247085.1. Lineage (GTDB taxonomy): Bacteria > Myxococcota > Myxococcia > Myxococcales > Myxococcaceae > Xiheimicrobium > Xiheimicrobium aquaticum. The sequence continues at coordinate 16,138 of JADCJJ010000102.1, forward strand.
CTCATGAAGACGCTCACCGGGGGGCTCGCCGCCCTCGCCGCGCTCGTCGTTGTCAGCCCGGCCGCCGCCAAGCCGCTCTACGTCACCGTGCCGCGCGCCTTCGGCCCCACCGAGGCGCCGCGCCTCGAGGTGTCGTTCGCCGAGCGGGCGCCGGTCGAGCTGCGGGTGCTCAAGCCGAGAGACCTGAGCGCGTTCCTTGCTGGCCAGCAGGCGCTGCGCCGCGCGTACGAGCCGCCGCCGACGCTGGCCAACCCCGGCCGCGCCCTTTCGCGTGGCCTCAACGAGGTGAAGAGCCCCGTCGACCTGCTGCGCTTCTCGCTGGGCCCCGCCTTCCGCAAGGCCGTCATCCCCGCGCTCGAGGCGCCCCCGGCCGTCGTCGCCGGCCAGGCGGTGCGGCTCGACCAGGGCCCCGAGCGCCTCGTCGGCGTGCCGGCGAACCTCTCGTTGGTGCGCAGCCAGTGGCTCAACCTCGACCTCGGCGGTGAAGACCGGGACTTCACCGTACCCGGCTTCGAGCAGTGGAACTCGAGCGGCGGCTTCCAGGACCGGAGCGTCGTGCTCGATCCGCTCCCGCCGGGCGTCTACGTCGTGCAGCTCGTGCAGGGCGCGGTCGAGGGGCAGGTGCTCCTCGTCGTCACCGCGCTCACCGTCGAGGTGAAGCAGACCGACGGCGAGGTGCTGGTGCGCGTCGCCGGGAGGGACCAGCTGCCCAAGGCCGGCGTCGCCGTCAGGGTGATGGCCGGGAAGAAGACCGTCGAGGGCCAGACCGACGCGCTCGGCGAGGTGCGCCTGCCAACGACCGAGCCGCGGTTGATCGTCACCGCGACGCTCGGCGACGACACCGCCCTCGTCGACACCGACTTCTACTCGACGCTCGCGGTGGTGCCCGACGTCTTCCTCTACTCCGACCGACCCATCTACAAGCCCGGCGATACGGTGCGCTACCGCGGCGTGCTGCGGCAGCCCGACAGCGCGCTGGCGCGCCTCTTCAAGCCCAGGAAGGCCGAGGTCGAGGTGCAGCTGCTCTCCGACGGCCCGCCGGTGAAGGGTAAGGCGAAGGTCGACGAGTTCGGCGCCTTCTCGGGCCAACTCGTGGTGCCGACGGCGCTGCCGACGGGCGTGCTGCGGCTCACCGCGAAGGTGGACGGCCCGGAGCACCAGTCCGAGGCGCGCGTACAAGAGTACGTGAAGCCCACCTTCTTCATCGAGGTCGTCACCGACGAGGAGACGGTGACGCCCGGCGGCCAGCTCAAGGCGAAGCTGCGGGCGCGGCGCTACGCCGGCGGGGCGCCGAAGGGCACGAAGTACATCGTGTTCCTCTACCGCACGCAGGTCGACGCGCCGGCGTGGGTCGACGA
>JADCJJ010000103.1 GCA_020247085.1 Myxococcaceae bacterium
AGCCGCACCTGGAACGTCAGCGTGTAGGACCCGAAGCGGCGGTTCCAATCGCGGAACTCGATGGCGAGGCCCTGGCCGTTGGGGCCCGACACGACCTGCTGCCGCACGGCGCTGGTGGCATTGTTGCCGTCGAGGTCGTCCCAGAAGGGAGCGACGAGCGCGTTGGGCTCGGTCGTCGACGGAATGGAAACGTTCGACGGGAAGTCGTCGTTCGGGTTCGTCGTCGGCTCGAAGAAGAGCACCCCGTTGGCGGTGACGTTCACCGAAGTGTACTGCCGCTCGTAGAACTGGAAGGCGAAGGGGAGCGGCAGCGTCGCGCGGCCGCGGTCCGACGGGCTGTTCGCCGCGAGCAGCGTCACCGTCTGCGGGTTCGTCAACGCCGGGTAACCGACGCCCGGCAGGGTGACGGCCTGGTACTGAGCCACCGCCCCTCCGGCCCAGACGGAGAGCACGAGCGCCAACGTTCGAGACGACGTCATCGAGACAGACTCCTGGGCGGGCGGCTCCCGACGCCCTTCAGTGACCGGCCGAGCGGCTCTATATACGAGCCGGCGCCCCGCGCACGCCCCATCGTGCCGACGACGCCCCACCGCCGCGCCGCTCTCCGAGGCCTCATGCCCCTGCTCGCCCTCGTCTCGTCCCTCGCCCTGGCCCAGGGCCAGCCTCCTGCCAGGGCCCGTGCGCACCAGGCGCTGCGGGATCACTGCCTGGTGTGGGCCGCCGACGCGAAGAACCCCTGGGCGCTGGCCCACGGCATGACGGCCTTCGGCGGCAGCTTTCTCGCGGCCGACGGACGCAAGGCGTCCGACGCCATCACGCGGGACTTTCTGGCGCGCAACCTGCTCGGCGACGGCGGGGTCGGCCCCGGCAACGCCTTCGGCTTCCAGCGCTACGCCGCCGACCGCACCCCCATCGAGCCGCACTCGAACCTCGTCACCAAGACCTTCGTGATGGCGAAGCTGCCGATGACGACGAGCTTCCCGACGCGCTTCGGCTCGGTGACGCTGCAGCAGCTCGTCGACAGCGTGAAGAAGGGGTTCCGCCACGTGCCGTCGAGCGAGGAGTACTGGAAAGACGTAGGCTGGACGCTCGAGGTGCTGTCGCAGACCTCGCGGCCCGAAGGCGCCATCGCCACCGACCTGGGCCCCGTGCGCGTCGACGCGGTGATGGACGATGCGCTGGCGGCCCTCGAGCGGAGCACCGCCGACCTGCTCGCCGGGATGAAGCAGGGCCTCCCCGAGGTGCCCAAGCGCAAGCAGGGCCTCTACGCGCACCCCTGCGGCGGCCTTCACCTCGTGCAGGCGGTCTTCGGCTGGGCGCGCTTCCCCGAGGTGAAGCAGCGCTGGGGCGCGCGCCTCGACGCGCAAGTGGCGGTCCTCTTCTATCGGCTCGACTCCGAGCGGCTGCAGTACGACGCGGCGCTCCAGCAGGCCCCACAGTTCAAGCTGCAGCTCCTCACGCAGCAGGTGAAGTTCTATGGCCACTTCCTCGAGACGGTGGCGCGCCTGAAGAACGAGACGGGCTTCAGGTTCACGAAGACCCAGGAGGTCGCCGTGGCGAAGGCGAAGGCGCTGCTCGACGCGACGGTGAAGGGCCTCGACGAGCTCAAGGCCTTCTCGTCGATGAACGCCATCAAGCAGACGGCGCCGCAGGTGTACCTCGACCTCATCGGCGACTCGTGCCACGCCGCGAACGGGTGGAACCAATGGCCCTGAAGCCCCTCCTCGGCGCGCTCCTCGCCGCCGCCCTCGTGAGCGGCTGCCGCGCGGAGAGCTGCCTGTCGGCAGAGGCCTCGTGCGCCGTCGCCTCGCCCTGCCCGAAGGTCGCCTTCGAGTGCGCGGGGCTGAGCGAACAGCTCGTCATCGAGACCATCGCCTCGCCGTCACAGCGCCCGGGCGGCTGGAACGCGCTGGGCGCGCGCGGCGACGTGAAGCTCGCCAACGCCTTCGCCGAGGTGGTGATCGCCGGGCTGGGTACGCAGAACTACCTCGACCCCAACGGCGGCTCGCTGCTCGACCTGTCTCCGCGCGGTCAACCGAAGGACGTGGTGAACGACGTCTTCCAGGCGGTGGGCATCTTGCCTGGCGACGCCGTCCGCTACGAGGCCGCGCGCGTCATCGACGAGCGTCCGAGCGCGGTGGCGCTCGAGCTGCGCGGCCGGCTCGAAGGGCGGCGTGACGTGCTGGCCTTCACCCGGTACGAGCTGCGAGCGTGCGACCGCGGCGTGCGCGTGCGCACCGAGCTGATCAACGGCAGCACCGACACCGAGCTGTGGAGCCTCGTCGACGGCTACTATTGGAGCGGCCGCGAGGCCCTGCCCTTCACCCCCGGCGCCGGCTTCGGCTTCACCCACCCGTCGTTCAACCTGCTGACCATCAACGGCGTGTTCCGGTCCTTTCCCTACCTCGCGGCGGCGGGGCACTCGGGCGACGACCGGGTAGCGTCGCTCGCCACCGCGAGCTGCACCACGGGCACCCTCGAGGGCTTCAACAGCGACCAGGTGAGCGCCGCGGGGCTGCCCCGCACGCGCGTGCCGCCGCGGGGCTACCAGGTCTTCGAGCGCTTCATCGCCGTGGCCGACACCCGGGGCGTCAGCGGCGCCGTCGACGTGGCCCTCGAGGTGCGGCGCATGGTGACCGGCGAGGCCTTCGCCACCGTGACGGGCCGGGTGGAGCGGGCGGGCGCGCAGGCGGCCGGATCGGAGCGCGAGGCGAGCGTGCTCGTCTCGGAGGGCCGCGCGTCGACGAGCGAGGGCGAGCGCGTGCCGTGGACGCAGGTGGTCCCCGGCGCCGACGGCCGCTTCACGGCCCGCGTCCCGGCGGGCAGGCCGTACGTCGTCGAGGTGCACAGCTTCGGCCGCAAGGTGATCGAGCGCGCCTTCGCCGACGTCACCGACGGGCAGGACCTGGGCGCCTTCGTGCTGCCCTCGACCGGCGCCGTCACCTTCCGCGTCGTCGACGAGGCGACCATGCAGGGCCTCGACGCCGAGCTCTTCGTGGTGCCCGTGGACCCGGCCGAGCGCGAGCAGGTGGTCGGCACGCTGCACGGCCGCTTCACCTCGTGCGCGCCGTGGTTGGGGACGCCGGCCGGCGCCTCTCCCGCGTGTAACCGGGTGCTGGTGCGCGGCGGGGCTGCGACCGCCGAGGTGCCGCTCGGGCGCTACTTCGTTTACGCCTTCCACGGCCCGTTCTGGTCGCTGGCCCGCGAGACCGTCACGGTCAGACCGGGAGCGAGCGCCCTCGCCTTCCGCCTCGCGCGGCTGCCGGGCCTCAAGCCGGCCGGGGCGCTGTCGGCCGACTTCCACCTGCACGGCGCGGCCAGCTTCGACTCGTCGATCCCCGACGTCGACCGCGTGCTGTCGTTCTCGGCGAGCGACCTCGACGTCGCCGTCGGCACCGATCACGACGTGGTGTACGACTACGACCCGACGGTGCGTGCCCTTGGCCTCGAGAGCAGGCTCACCACGCTCGTCGGCCTGGAGACCACCGGTCACATCCCCTTCCTCTTCATCCCCAACTCGTCTTTCCCGCTCGTCATCGGGCACTACAACGTGTGGCCGCTGCGGTACGATCCCTCGCTGCCCCGCAACGGGGGGCCCGACGACGAGCTCGTCGAGCCGGGGCTGCTCTTCGAGCGCACCCGGCCGCTCTTCACCGGCACGCCCGTCATCGAGTTGAACCACCCGTGGGCCCTCGCCGAGTTCGGCCGCGACCTCGGCTTCCCGCGCGCGCTCGCGATGGACCTGCGCAAGGACCTGCCCGCCGCCGACGACGGCAGCAACCTGGGCCTCTACGTGCGCACGCCCGCCGGTGCGACGTTCGCCAACGACGGTCACCATGCGCAAGAGGTGATGAACGGCTCCGACAACGGGCTCTTCCTGCAGTACCGCGCCTTCTGGTGGTACGTGCTGAACCAGGGGCGGCGCAAGGTGGGCACGGCGAACTCCGACTCCCACTCGCTCACCGACAACACCGCGGGCCTGCCGTTCAACCTGGTGACGACGGCGGCGGTGCCGGGCCCGGCCTTCGACGCCAACGTCTTCAACCGCGCGGTGCTCGAGGGGCGGGTGCTGGGCACCAACGGGCCCATCATCGAGGCCACCATCGACGACGCGACGGGCGGGCGGCGCAGCTACGGCACCGCCGTCTTCGCGCCGGCGGCGGGCGCCACCGTGCGGGTGACGGTGCGCTCCGCGCCCTGGGTGCCGGTGCAAGAGGTGCGCTTCGTCGTCAACGGGCTGGTGGTCAAGCGCGTCGGTGGGCTGGTCGTACCGGCCGACCCGTTCGCGACCGGTGACGCCCTCGTGCGGGCGGAGCTCGAGGTGCCGCTGGCCGAGCTGACGGCCGGAGTCACGGGTGATGCGTGGCTGGTCATCGAGGCCGGGCGGCCGCTGCTGCTCGCCGGCGACCTCGGCGGAGGCCAGGGCGGCGGGCTCGACGGCATGCCCGACACCACCGACAACGACGGCGACGGGGTGGTGGACGCGCGCGACGTGGCGCCGGGCGCGCGCATCGGGCCGCTCGCCGACCCACCGCTCCCCCGCGACGGAGAGCCCGGCTTCGACTTCGCCAACCTCACCGGCGGCTACCCGCTCGCCTTCACCAACCCGTTCTTCCTCGACCGTACCGGCGACGGGGCCTTCACCGCGCCGGGCGCGAAGGGGGGCCGCTGATGCGCGCGCTCGTCGCCCTCGCGCTCCTGCTCACGAGCGGCCTCACCCCGGCCCTGGCGGCGCCCGGCGGGTGCGTCACGGGTGACGCCGCGGCGCTGCCCGAGGGCCCGGTGGCGGTCGGGGTGTCGGTCGCCGACCTCGGCACCGGCCGCCGTCCGTGCGCGCGCACCGAGGTGGGCCTCGCGGTGCGCGGCGCGGGCATCATCGACACGCCGCAGTTCTACGGGAACGTCGGCGCGCAGGCCGTGCTCTTCGGCAGCTTCGCCTGGCGCCCCGGCACCGAGGTCTTCGCGGCGCTCGAGGCCATCAGCTTCGGCTTCACCCAGAACGCCACCCTCACCACCACCCAGCTCACCTTCGGGAACCTCACCGTCGGCGCGACCCAGGTCGTCTACCAGCTCGAGCGCCTGACTGGCGCCGTCACCGGGCGGCTGCTGGCGCCGACGTCGTTCGAGATCCCCGGCATGCGGCCGCTCGGCATCGAGGTCGGCCACTCGTTCATCGCCCGGCCGATCGGGTGGCTCGAGCTGCACGGGGCGCTCGGCGCCGAGGTCACCGCTGCCCTCGGCGCAGCCCGCGGCGATCCGCGCTTCGGCGGCTTCCTCCTCGGCGGCGCCAGCCTGCAGCCCACCTCGTGGTTCGCCTTCGTGCTCGACGTCACCGGGCGCGTCGGCCGCGTCTCGTCGCTCTCGCCGGCCGCGGCGCTCCGCTTCCGCATCGGCGCGCTGGGGCTCGACCTCGCCGGCACGCTGCCGATCGTCGGGAATGATCGGCACGACTTCGCGGCGGCGCTCCGCGCCAGCTGGCGCTTCTGAGCCGCGCGTCAGGCCCCACCCGGAATGGCCTGCTCACCGGCACGCGGGCTGAGGGCCGCCGGCACACCCGAACAGCAGCGTGTCGATGGCGCAGAGGCTCTCGGGCACGAGCCCGTTGCGCACCAGGTCGGCCACCACGGGCAGCGCCTGCTGGGCGTTGTTCGGTGACGTCGCAAGCAGCGTCTTGCAGGTGCTCGCCGCGGCGGCGATGGCGTCTTCGTCGTCGCGCACGGCCTTCGCGAGGGTGTTGGCGAGGAAGATGAGTGAGCCCCGCTGGTCGACGTCCTGGAGTTGCTTGAAGATCTGCGACAGGCGCGTGATGCCGAACTCAGGGCGCACGTCGCGAATCGCGAGCCGATACAACATTCGCACGATGTCGTAGTTGCGGTCGCTCGTCTCGATGCAGGTGAGGGCCTGCGAGATGGAGCGGCGCAGGCGCTCGTTCTGCAGCAGCCGCTTCAGATCGTCGATCAACGGGCGGAGGTCGGCGCGGAGGTCGGCCGGAAGGATCGTCAGCTGGTTGAAGGCGTTCTCGAGCGCGACGGGGTCGGCGCCCTTGATGGCGGGGATGAGGGCGCGCGCGATGGCGACGAAGCCGTCTTCGCTCAGGTTCTGCGGCGCGAGGAAGGCCGTCAGCGTCTGCCGCGTGCCGAGGGTGTTGAGCGTCTGCACCAGCCTCCGCCCATCGGGCGTGTTCGCGTAGGCGGTGAACTCGATGATCAGGTCGAGCCCGTTCGAGAGCTGGCACACCATGGAGTTGCTGCACAGGCTCGAGAAGGCCGAGGCGATCTCGTAGTGAGGCACGCGGTCGCGCGACGTACCGGTGCCGGTGATGTAGTCGAGAATGCCCTGGAGCTGCGGCTCGACCACGGCGATGGCGTCGAGGCCAGCGGCGCGCCCCGCGTCCGAGTCGCGCCCCAGCAGCAGACGAATGGTGCGGCGCAGCTCGCAGACCTCGTTGGCGCGCTCCAGCGGCGGCGGTGACGCGGTCGGGGCGCAGGGCTCGTCCTTCGTGCCGCCGGGCTCGGGCGGCTTCGAGGCCAGGCGATTGAGGGTCACGAAGATGACCCTCAAGACGTCGTTGATGGGCGGGGGCGTGTCGTCACGGGACGTCTTGAGGAGCTGGTTCTCGACGACGTTCTTGAGCCCGGCCGTCTTGCCCGTCGAGACGGCGCTGACGAAGCGGGGCATGAGCTGCTCGAACGAGCGACACTGTGCCGTCGGAGCAGCCGCCTCGGGCGCCACCTGCCGCTCGGCGCCGCAGCCCCCGGCAAGGCCGATGACGAAGGCAACTCCCCCTGCGAAGGGCCATCGACGAGTCACGCTCAGCCTCCTCCATCCGTTCCGCCGTCGGCGACGCCAGCATCCGTCCCCCCGCCGGCGTCTGCCGTTCCGCCCGCGTCCGACCTGCCGCCCGCGTCCAGCCCGCCGCCCGCATCGGGCGTACCGCCTGCGTCGGGCGTACC
>JADCJJ010000104.1 GCA_020247085.1 Myxococcaceae bacterium
GGCCGGCCTCGCCCGCCGTGCTCCGCTCGCCAACGTTCGAGCTCTCGCTGCGCCGAGCGCACCTTCGACTGCTTCTCCATCGTCCACCTCGCCTTGGCGAGGGGACTACGTCGTGTTGGCAGCGACTTTCACGCACGCCTTCCGGAAGGAGGTGGCGCCTCGTCGCCTGGCGGCCGCTGAGCCGCGCACCCGTTGCCCCGCTTCGCGCGGCAGCACGCACCCTCGTCGCTGGGGAAGTCGATGACGCCGTGCGGGTCGGTGCCGACGGAGCGCCCATCGTCGGGGTCGACGAACGCGCTGACCTGGTGGTTGCGCTCGAGCGTGCCCGACGCGCCGCCACCGGCCAACGCGCGCCTCGCCAGCCGCGCTCCAGGCTTTGTCTGTCATTGCCATGCACCGCCGCGGCCGCTTGCAGACCGAAGCCGTTCGCCACCGCCACCCGCTTCGCCGGCCGCCGCCGCGTCGGCCCTCCCCGAAGCGCCGGTGGCCCCTCAGGGGCGCATGCCCCACCGGTGCAGACGCCGATCCGTGCCCGCGGCCAGGAGCGCCCCCTCTTCGTCGAAGGCGACCGCCTGCAGCTCGCCCGCGTCGGCCGGCACGTCAGCGAGCAACGCTCCAGAGCCCAGCTCCCAGACGTAGACGTGGCCGTCGTCACTGCCGGCGGCCAGCAGCGACGCGTCGGCGCTCACGGCCAGCGCCATGACGCGGTCGTCCGGCTGCGTGAAGGTGCGCACCACGCGGCGGGCGTCGGCGCCCCACTGCTTGACGTGGCCGTCGGCGAGCCCGAGCGCGAGGTCGCGCCCGCAGAACTCGAGCGCCACCACCGGCGCGTCGAGGCCCTCGAGCTGGGAGCGGTCCTTGCCGTCCTCGGCGCTCAGCCACAGCACGCGCTTGTCGTCCCGGGCGACGACGAGGGTGCGCGAGTCCGGTGAGAAGCGCAGCGCACGCACGACGTGCTCGCGGCGTCGATGCACGACCTGTCCCGGCGCGAGCGCGAGCAGCACGAGCGACCCGTCGTCGAGGGCCCAGGCGGCGCGGGCCCCGTCAGGCGAGACGTCGAGCGCCGTGACGCGCGCCGACGAGGCCGGCTGCAGCACGTCCACCTGTCCGCTCCAGCGCTGCGCCAGCACCTGACCGTCTTCGCCGCCGCTGAGGAACCTCGCCGCTTCGGGCCGAACGGCCCCGGGCACCTCGGCGAAGGCCCGCACCGCGCCCTCATGCCTGGCCTCGAGGAACAGGACCCGCGCCGCGCCCGGGTCGAGCCGGCGGAGCCGCCCGTCGCGCAGCCCCGTCACCAGCGCCCCACCCGGTGAGAGCCGCTGCAGGGTGGGCACGCCGTCGTCGGGGAGCGGCTGAGGAGGCCGGGGGACGCTCCACGCCTCGAGGCTGCGGCCTCGCGGCGCCACCACCAGCAGCGCCCCGTCCTCCGACCAGGTCAGCGCCTGCACCCCCGGACTGAAGGCGCGGAACGCGACGTCGGCGCGCCCGTCGTCACGCCACACCCGCACCGAGCCCTCGGCGTCACCCGACGCGAGCCGCGCGCCGGCGGCGATGGCCGTCACGGCGTCGCGGTGCCCCGAGAGGAGCGCCGGCTCGCCCGACAATGGCAACCGCATCACCGAGCGCTCGACGCCGGCGTACAGCGCGCCGTCGGGCCCGAACGCGAGCGCCGACGCAGCGCGGTCGATGCCGAGCTCGGCCGCGCCCTCGCGCACCACGACGCGCGCGTCGTTGGCCACCGCGAGGCGCGCCCCATCGGCCGCCAGCGCGCGCACACGCCCAGGCACCGTCCAGGCGAGGGTGCGCTCCCCCGACGGCCCCTGGCGGTACACCTCACCGTTGCGCAGCCCGACGAAGACGCCGCCCGCGCCCGGCGCGACGCTGGTGATGGACGCGGGGAAGCCCTCGGTGCGGGGCGCGCCCGGCTCGCCCAGCGCCCAGACGAACAGCGCGCGGTTGTCGGCGCCGGCGACGACCAGCCCGCCGCCCAGCGCCGCGACGGCCGGCAGCCACCCTGCCGTCGGCCCGGCCGAAAGCCTCGGCAGCGCCGCGCCCGTCGCCGCCTCGAAGCGCTCGACGCCGTTCAACGTCGAGCACAGCACCTGCCCCTGCGTCACGGCGAGGCGCGCGCACCCGGCCTCGACCGGCGCCCGCCACCGCTGCGTCGGCACGCCCCGCTCCCGCAGCAGCCACTGCACCCCGCGCGCGAGGGGCTCGGCCCCCTGGGAGAGCGCCGCGGTGACGAGCTGCTGCGCCTCGACCAACTCGTCCGCCCGCAGCAACAGCGCGGCCGACTCCGCGAGCTGCCGATGCCTGGCGCGCCGGGCATCGAGGGCCTCGACGCGGTGCCGGTCCCGCTCCCCCTCGGCCTGGGCGCGCTGCCGTACCGCCACCACCGTGGCGGCGAGGAGCCCTACCAGCGCGAGCCCCGCCGCCACCGCCCCCCACCACGCGCGGGGACGCTGGCTGCGCATCGCGCCTGCCAGCGCGAGGGCCAGCGCCTCGCCGTCGGCGTAGCGCCCGTTCGGGTCGCGCTGGAGCGCCTTCGCCACCACCTCGGCGAGCGGCTTCGGCACAGCCTTCTCGAGCGCGTGGACGGCCGGCGGCGTGTCTCGCTGGATGCGGTTCAGCACCTCGGTCGCCGTCGGCGCTTCGAAGGGCAGCCGGGCGGTGAGCACCTCGTAGAGCATCACCCCCAGCGACCAGACGTCGGTGCGCGCATCGAGGCGCTGGCCGGCGACCTGCTCCGGGCTCATGTAGGCGGGCGTGCCCGCGAGCCGCCCCTCGGTCGGGTCCTCGCCGTCGACGAGCGCCAGGCCCCAGTCGACCACCAGCGTCTCACCAAAGCCGCCCACCATGACGTTGGCGGGCTTGAGGTCGCGGTGCACCACCCCGAGGCTGTGCGCGTAACCCACGGTGTGCGCGACGTCGACGAGGTGCGGCAACAGCGCGAGCCGCTCCTCGAGCGTCGCGGCGGCCTCGAGCGCCCGGCTCAGCGCCTGCCCGCGCACCTTGCGCATCACGTAGTACGGCGTGCCGTCGGCGCGTCGGCCCAGCTCGTAGACGGGCACCACGCCCGGGTGCTCGAGCCGCGCCAGCACCTGCGCCTCGCGGACGAACAGCTCGACGAAGCCCGGGCCGCTGGTGCCGTGCGTCGGGTGGTGCTCCCGGAGCAGCTCCTTCAGCGCCACCTCGCGCTTGAGGTGCACGTCCTCGAGGCGCAGCACGCGGCCCATGCCGCCCCGCCCCAGCTCGGGGTCATCGCCACCCGCCTGGGCGTACCGCCCGGGCGCCTCGACGGGGAGCGCCTCACCCTTCGACGAACCTGCGCCACCCGCCGGGCGCGCCACCGTGTCGTCGCTGCCATCGGATTCGCCGGCCACGGGCTGCATCTTGCCCGGTCCCGGGCGGAAGTCAGGTGGTGCGCGGGCAGCCCGCCGCGCAGCGACGCGCAACCCACCCGACGCACCCTCGCCAGACGGCGCACCATGACGCCCCACGCACCGCCACCTCGCGCCGGCTGCGCCTGCTTTGGCCTGCGAGCCTCACACCTCGGCGCGCCCGGCGCCCGCGAGGCCCGCTGACGAGCGAGGCGGTGCCACGGCAGCGCCGCGACGGGCCTCCTCTGCCGCTCGCCCTGCCTCCGCTCGAGTGCGACACGTCAGACGAGACTCCGCCGGCCCTCACGCCGCTTCGCGCGGGCCTCGCAACCCCCGCAGGCGCGCGCCGAAGGCAGGCGGCCTCACAGGGGCGGCCACAGCACCTGGACGGGCGCCAGGCCTTCGGAGGCCCGCTCGAAGAGCGCCACCACCCGCCGCTGGTGGAGCCCCACGAGCCACGGCGCCGGCGCCGGGAAGCCCGCCGGCAGCGCCCAGTCGGCACGCCGGGGCCGCGCGCGGACGTCGACCGACGCCGCGCCCGCCTTCACGCGCCCCCACTCGTCGTCGCTCAGCTCGACGCGCTCGAGCCACGGCACGACACCTGCCCCCTCGATGTGCACCCGCTGCCCCGGGGCCGGCGCCGGCCACGGCCCGATGCGCACGCGGCGCAGCGCCTCGAGGTGAGCGCGCGCCCCCACCGCCCGCCCGAGGTCCCTCGCCAGGCTGCGCACGTAGAACCCCCCGCGCACCACCACCTCGAGCCGGCTCCGCGTCGGCAGCTCGTGCGCCAGCCAGCGCGCCTCGTGCAGGTACACGTTCGACGGCGGCAGCTCGAAGGCCTCGCCCCGGTGTGCCTTCACGTACGCGCGCTCCCCCCCGACGCGCTTGTTGCTCGTCGCCGGCGGCACCTGCGCCTGCCAGCCACGGAAGCCCTCGAGCGCCGCCTCGAGGAGGGCCGGCGTCAGCGCCCGCGCGTCTCCCTCGGCCGTCGGCCGGCCGTTGAGGTCCACCGTGTCCGTCTCGACGCCCCACCGCACCGTCGCCTCGTAGGCCTTCGGCACCTCGTGCAGCCGCTCGAAGAGCTTCGTCGCCGGCCCCAGCAGCAGCAGCAGCAGCCCCTCGGCAAACGGGTCGAGCGCGCCGCCGTGGCACACCTTATGCAACTTCCCAGGCGTGGCGGCGAGCTCTCCCCTGAGGGCCTCGACGAGGGAAGCGCTCGTCACGCCTACCGGCTTGTGAACGAGGAGCAGCCCGGGCGAGACGCGCGACATGGCCTTCGTTCGCTCAGCACGTTCCCGCCGGCGACGCTACACCCGCCACCCCGCCTGGCCGGCCCGGTCACGAAAATCTGTCGATCGCCGGGAATCTGCGAAGCCCATCGCCCCACTCCCCGAGCCAACCCCCCGTACTTCAAGCCCTCTCGTGGGCGCCGCATGGCACCGGGGTTGCTGTTACGAGGCCCTGTCATGTCGCGCCTGGCCCTCGTCCTCGCCGTGAGCCTGCTGGTCCCCCGGGCCTGGGCGGCGTCGGGCGTCGAGGCGATGCGGGGCACGGCGGTGGGGCTGCGCGCCCAGGTGGCGTCGCTGCGGGCCGAGCAGCTGTCTCGCCGGAACGAGCTGTCGACGGTGTCGAGCCGCATCGAGGGCCTCAAGGCGCAGGCGAAGGGGGCCCTGCTGTCGGGGCCGGAGCTCGACCGCGCGCTCCAGCGCTCCCAGGAGCTGTCCTCGACGCTCACCGAGCTGGCGAAGCAGCTCTCGACACGCGAGCTCGAGCTCGAGGCCGCGCACCTGGCCCTGCTCGATGCCATCACGGGCGAGCTGACGCGGCTGCGGGCCGACTTCGACCGCCAGACCGACCGCCGCGTGCGGCGCGCCCTCATCGAGCAGCTGCGCGCGCTCCGCGCCGAACGGGAGTCGATTCGGGCGGCCCTGCCGGCCGCGAAGCTGCCCTCGCTCGACGCGCTGCGCCCCTCGGACGACCCGGAGGAGCTGCTCGAGCAGGCAGACCTGCTGCGCGACAACGAGGAGAAGGTGCGCCGAGAGCTGAAGGTGCTCGAGGCCCGCATCAGCCAACGGCGCGACGAGGCCGAGCTCGACCGCCGGGTGCAGCGCTTCCTCGGCGAGGAGTCGATGTTCGACGACCAGGACCGGCGCCTGCGGGTCCAACGCAAGGAGCAGGCCCCGGGCGACGCGCCCCTCGCCGGCGGCAAGACAGCCAACCAGGGCTCCCTCGACACAGAGGCCGACGCGCTGGCGCCGAGCGCCCCGCCTTCGGTGACCGCGGGGAGCGCGCCCGCCGATCGGCCCACGCTGCCCCCGCTCCTGGGCGGCCCGGCGCCGCAGGCCTCCCGCAGCGTCGAGACCACCGGCTTCGGTGCCGCTCCACCGGCGACGAGGGGCGGCACGAACTTCGGCACGTCGAGCGGCGCAGGCGCACTCGACTCGCGCGCCGTCACCATCACCTCGAGCTCCGACGCGCGGCCGCAGGTTGGCGGCGGCACGGGCGGTGTCACCGCCGGGGACGACGATGAGCTCGAGACGCTGACCCGGAAGCGGCGCGAGCTCGAGGGGCTGGCGGCAGAGCTGGCCCGCAAGGCGCAAGACCTCGAGAAGAAAGCCGGCGCGCAGAAGTGAAGCGGGGCCCCGCGCGTTGCGCCGCCCTCGTCAGCTCACGGCGGGGGCGTCACCGCAGCCCTGCCTCGACCCGCAGCGACACCTGCACCTCGAGCGTGGTGTCACTCGGCGGCTGCCGGGCGCGCCCCGAGAGGGCCAGCGTCATCGTCGGCTCCCGCACGAAGGGGGCGAGGTCGACGTCGAGCAGGTCGAAGGCCACCGTCGCGTTCGGGGGCCTCGAGGCGGCGGTGGCGACGTCGCCCTTCCGCGCGAAGACGGCCTGGTTCGCCGCGGCCCGGGCGCTGAACTCGAGCGACTCGACGAAGCCGAAGTCGGCGCTCGCCGGCGTCACGATGCGCGCCGAGAGGGCCGTCACCTTCACCGCCCGCACCATGTCCCGCGTCACCTGGTTGTTCTTGAAGTCCTGGTTCTGGGCGAAGTCGACGTTGGTCAGCGCCCCGATGGACGGGAAGGTGCTCAACAGCGCCCCCAGCGGGCTGCCGGCGACGGTGCCCTGCCCCGAGAGCGTCGCGGTGAAGACGATGGGCCCGCAGGCCACGCTGCCGAGGCTGGCGATGAGGACGAGCGTTCGCATCGGTCGAGCGTAACGCCGGACGCGCGGGGGCGCCGAGCCGGGCAGACCGCGCCGCTTGTACCCGGCGGCGGTTGGTGGCCCAATGATCGGCCCACCGTGGAGGCACCATGTCCCCAGCCCAGTCGTTCTTTCAGCGGCTCCTCCCCGGGCTGGTGGTGGCCCGCTTCGACGACTTCCTGGCCACCCGGGGCTCGGTGGCCTTCGAGGTGAGGGGACCCACCGGCGGCCGGTGGACCTTTCACTTCGCCGACCCGGACCCGATTCGTGAGGGCTTCGACGAGGCTGCCGACCTCTGCCTCGTCTTCGACGCCGACGCCTTCGCGGCCTTCGTCGAGGGCTCGCTCGACGCCCCCGACGCGGTGGCGAGGGGGGCGGTGACGGCCCGTGGTGACGTCGAGCTGCTCGGGGCTCTCGGCGTCCTCCTCATGCCGCTCCAGCGCGACAACCTCGGCTGGGACGCGACCTGACGCGAGGCGCCCCTTTGGGAAAGCGCCAGCCAGGTTCGACCCGGGCGGGTACAGTCCGCCCGTCTTGGGTTTGTCCCGGCTCCTCGCCCTGCTGATGGTCGTCGCCCCCGGCCTGGCCGGCGCGGTCGACTTCCGCGGCGCGTCGCGGCTGTGGCTGGGCCCCGGGTACGACACCAATGCGCGCCGCGACTTCGTCACCAGCAACGCCGCGCCGCAGCCCGACGGCTTCCTCTTCGCGCTCGGCACCGTCGACGGCGTCATCGAGGGCGAGCGCTTTCGCGTGAGCGGCACCTATGACGGAGCCGCACGGAAGTTCTTCTTGCTGCCGAGCGAAGACACCATCGTCAACTCGGTGTCGGGCGACGCGCTGTACGCGCTGTCGAGCACCGTCTCCCTGGGGCTCACCGGCGTGGTGCGAGACCGCCGCGGGGCCGAGCGTGACTACACCAGCCTCGTGGGCCAGGGCGTCGTCGACTTCTCGCCCACGTCGGCCGTCGACGTGCGCCTGCGCGTCGGCGCCACCCGCTTCCTCTTCTGGCCGCGCTTCGCCTACTCGTTCTCGGGGCCCACCGTCGACGCCACGGCGCGCTACCGCTTCGACCGGCGACACGCGCTGTCGCTGACGAGCAGCTTCACCGCGCGCACCTACAACGCCACCGTCAACTCGCGCCCTGACGAGCCCGAGCCGTCGGCGGCGCGACGCTTCGACCCCGTCTTCGTGGTGGGCGCCGGCTACGCGTACCGCGGGCCCTTCCACCTGTCGGTCGCCTACAGCTACCTCGACATGACGTCGAACAGCTACGGCGAGACGCTCAGGCGGCACCGCCTGTCGGCGACGGCCGGGCTCCGGCTGCCGGCGCAGGTGACGCTGCTGGCGACGGGCGCGCTGCAGCTGAGCCAGTTCCCCGACGGCATCTTCCTCTCGCCCGAGCTGCAGGTCGTCGAGGACGACGAGAACTCGAGCAGCTTGACGGTCAAGCTGGTGCGGCCGGTGCATGCGCACGTCGACGTGGACGTGCGGTACGCGCTCTACGTCAACGTGCTCCCGCAGCGGGCGCTGGGCACCGAGCCCCTCGTCTACGTGCGCCACGTCGTCTCGATCGGCGCGACCCTGTCGTTCTGACGGCGGCCCCGTCAGGGGGCGTCGGCCAGCGCCGCGCGCACCCGGCGCCCGGTGAAGGGGTGAATGACCCAGCTCGCGCGCCGCCCACGGCCCGGCGCCCCGGTACGCCCGACGAGCGCGTCGAAGCGCTGGTGCACGCGGGCGTCGACGCACTCGAAGGCGCGGGAGCGCTCGACCTCGGCCAGCTCGCTTGGCCCCAGCTGACGGAAGTCGGCCCGCCCGCCGGCGAGCGTGAGGCGCTCACCGAAGCGAATGCCCTGATAGCCCACCACGTGCAGCTCGCCGGTGCCGCCGAAGCCGGCGCTCGACGCGAAGAGGAGCGCGAGGGCCTGGCAGACGTCGCGGTAGGCCTCTTCGCCGAGGTAGCCCTGCACGGTGACGAGGCTCGACATCGCCGCCACGTCGAAGAAGTGGTGCGGCGCGAGGGCCACCTCGGCCAGGTACGCCAGCAGCCCCTCGGGCGCGTCGTGGCGCGTCTCGACCCCGCCCACGTCGTCGAGCCAGGGGAGCTCGTCACGGGTGATGGGCGAGGTCAACCACGCCTCTCGGCTCAGCTCAGGCACCTGGAAGGAACCGAACAGCACGACGTCCCAGCTCATGCGCGTCTCCTCGTCGCTTCAGCCAGCGACAGGAGTGTCGCGCGGCGCGGGGGCGCCTCAAGTTTTCAGCCCCGGCGCACCGACTGGCCGGCCCGGCGCGGCAGACGCCCGCCGTCAGGCGCCCTTGACTCGCTGCGACTCCTTCACTCGAGTCTCCTCACGCCATGGCCGCGCCCGAACACGACCTCGCGGCCGTCTTTCCGCCTTCGCCAGACACCGTCCCCGAGGGCTTCACCGCGCCGTCGAAGGCCTACCGGCGCCACGCGTGGCTCGCCCTGTGGGGGCTGCTCGCCTTCGTCGCCCTGTACCTGGGCCTCACCGGCTTCCTCGCGCATGCGGTGTGGCGGCAGCTCGGCACCGCCCTGCTCCACGGCGGCGACGTGTTCGTCGCGAGCCTGATGTCGATTCCCCCGCTCGTCCTGCTGGCCTTCCTCGTGCGCGGCCTCTTCGTGGTGAGGCACACCGCCGACCCGACGCTGGTCGAGGTCGACCCGGCGCGGCAGCCCACGCTCTTCGCGTTCATCGGCAAGCTCGCCGACGACACCGGCGCCCCGCGGCCCAACAAGGTGTTCCTCTCGGGGCGCGTCAACGCCGCCGTCTTCTACGAGCTGTCGTTCTGGAACCTGCTCTTCCCGACGAAGAAGAACCTCGAGCTGGGCCTGGGCCTCGTCAACGCGCTCACGCTCGACGAACTCAAGGCCGTCGTCGCGCACGAGTACGGGCACTTCGCCCAGCGCACGATGGCCGTCGGCCGGTGGGTCTACGTCGCGCAGCAGATCGCCGGGCACGTCGTCACCTCGCGCGGGCCGCTCGACCGCCTGCTGGAGGGGCTCTCGCGCATCGACGTGCGCCTCGGCTGGGTCGGGTGGCTCGGCCGGCTCTTCGTGTGGGCCATGCGCGCCGTGCTCGACACGGCGTTCCGCCTGGTGGTGCTGGCGCACCGCGCGCTCAGCCGCGAGATGGAGTTCAACGCCGACCTCGTCGCCGTCTCGGTGTCCGGCAGCGACAGCCTGGTGCACGCGCTCCACCGTCTGGGCCCGGCTGACGAGGCGTGGGACGAGGCCGCGTCGTTCGCCGCCGAAGAGCTGAGCGCCGGCCGCTCCGTCGACGACCTCTTCGCGCTGCAGACCGCGGCGCTCGAGCACCTGCGGCGCATTCTGGCCCAGCCCGACCTCGGCCGGACGCCGCGTCGCCCCGACGACGGAGCCACCTTCCGGGTCTTCGACGCGAAGCTCGCGCAGCCCCCGAAGATGTGGCTGACGCACCCGTCGAACCGTGAGCGCGAGGACGGCGCCAAGGCGACCTACGTGCCGTCGGCGCTCGACGCGCGGCCCGCGTGGGCGCTCTTCGCCGACGCTGAATCGGTGCGCCGCGAAGTGACCGCGAAGCTGTTCGAGCAGGCCCGCCAGCGACACCTGCAGGGGCCTTCGACCGTGGCATCACCGCCGCCCGAGGGCTCGGCGCTCGACCGCTTCGCCTCGCGCTTCCTTCGGACCGCGCTCGACCCGCGGTACCGCGGCGCCTACCTCGGCCGCTCGATCGTGGCCCTGCAGAAGGACGCGAGCGGCCTCTTCGGGCCGGTGCCCGCGCTCGGCCCCGAGGCACTCGAGGGGGCGCTCAGCGGCCTGTACCCCGCGCGCCTCGAGGGCCTGCTGGTGAGCTACCGCGAGCGCCGCGAGGAAGAGGCGCTGCTCGAGGGCCTGAACGACGGCGTGCTGACCGCGCCGGGGGGCGTCATTCGCTATCGCGGGCAGGAGCTGCGCCGGCAGGAGCTGCCCCGGGTGCTCGACTCGGTGCGCGCCGAGCGCCGGGACCTCGAGGCGCGCGTGCTCGAGCACGACCGCGCGTGCCGCGCCACGCACCTCGCCGCGGCGAGGCGCCTCGGCCATGGCTGGGACGCGCACCTCGAGGGGCTCGTCAGGCTGCTCCACTTCGCCGGCCATTCGCTGCGCAACCTCTCCGACGCGCACGGGCACCTGCACCACGTGCTGGCCATCGCGCTGCTCGACGGCCGGGTGTCCGAGGCCGAGCAGCGCCGGTTGCGGGCCTCGGCCGACGACCTACACCTGGTGCTGGAGACGACCTGGGCGAACGTTCACGCGCTCGCGCTGCCGGACGACGTCTCGGCGGCCGTCGAGGCGGGCGGTGGCCTGTCGGCCTTCACCGGGGACATGGCCCTCGCCAGGCCCACCGACGGGCAGCTCGCTGACTGGCTCAAGGCGGTCGACGGGTGGGTGCAGGGCGCCCTGGGTGACCTGACGCTGCTGGCCGACGCGACGCTCGATGGCCTGCTCGAGGTGGAGCACGACGTCGCGCGGTGGGCCATCGCCGGCGCCGACGTCCCCACGGCGCCGGCGCCGGCCGTGGTGCCTGCCCGCTACGGCACCTGCGTCGTCGGGGCGGAGCGCGAGCGGCAGAAGTCGCTCGAGTGGTGGGACCGCTTCCAGACGGCCGACGGGCTGGTACCGGGAGCGCTGCGGGTGGTGGTGGCGTTGGGCCTGCTCCTGCCGGCGCTCTTCGTCGGCGGGAGCGTCGGCCGGGCGACGGTGCACGTGGTGAACGGCCTGGCGACGCCCGTGGTGGTGACGTTCGACGGGACGCGACACGTCGTGCCTGCCCACGGCCTCGACCGCTGGGAGGCGGAGCCCTCGGGGCGCACTCGCGTCGAGACGACGACGCCCAGCGGAGTCCCCATCGAGGCCTTCGACGTCGAGCTGGGCGGGGGCCTCTCGCACGCCCTCTACGACGTGGCGCAGGCGGTGCCGCTGGTCGAGTGGACGGCCGTCTACGCCGGGGGCACCGGCACCGAAGGGGCACACCGCCCCCTGGGCGCGCCGCGGTGGATGAACGCGCCGCAAGACCACGTGCTCGAGCGACCACCGACGAGCGTCACGCTCAAGCGCGGGCAGACGAAGCGCCTCGAGGTGGTCACCGCGCTGCTCGACGCCTCGCCCGCGACGCAGCTCCAGGCGGTCGCGGACGCCGAGGCGCGCACCGCGCTGCTGTCGGGGCACGTTCGCTTCGACGAGACGTCGAGCGAGCACTTCGCCGAGTGGAGCAGCCTCTCGAGCGACGACCTGGCCGTGACGCCGCTCCTGCTCGAGCGGGCGGCGGCGAACCCGCGCGACGTCATGCTGCAGCGGCTCGCGATGGAGGTGGACGCTGCCGCCCGAGCGGCGGTCTGCGAGCGCGTGGACCCGCGGAGCGGCGACGTCGACGCGCTCTACCTTTCGCTGCGCTGCCGCGACGCCTCGGCGGACGACCTCGTGGCGGCGTGGGAGCAGCACCGGGAGCACCCGTGGCTCAACTGGGCGGTGGCCAGCACGCTCGCGGCGGCGGGCCGATGGCGGGACGGCGCCGAGGCGCTGGAGAAGGCGCTGGCCTCAAAGGCGCTCGGGCCGATGAGGGACACGGGCCAGCTCGAGTACCTTCGCCTCGTGCGGAGCGCCGCCGCGGCGGGGGTCCCGCTGAAGGAGCAGCCCGCGGTGCTGGCGGTACGGCAGGGCACGAGCCTCGCGTTCGTTCGCCGCATCGAGGGCCCCGCCCGGAGCGACGACTGGCCGGTGCCGGTGGCCTGGCGGGCGCTGGGCCAGGGCCGGCTCACCGAGGCGCTGCGCGCGGGTGGCGCGGCGGGAGCCGAGGGCCTCGCCGAGCGAATGCGGGTGCTGGTGGCGCTCTCGGATGGCGCCACGCCGGCGGACCTCGAGGCCGCGCTCGGCGCTCCGGCGGGGGGCGTCGAGGCCTGGCTGCGGGTGGCGCTCCAGCTCCGCGCGGGCCGACGGGTCGACTCGCCGGGAGAGTTCCTCCCCGGCGTGCGCTCGACCGAGGCCCAGGGAGCCGTCCTCTCGGCGCTCCAGGACCCGGGGCTGGCGAAGCGGCCGCGACGCCTTGACGCCGTCATGGTGGGCCTCGACGTTCGCCAGCGCGCCATCGTCGCCGCGCTGGGGGTCGTGGCGCTGGGTGAGCGGGCGCCCGCGGCCTGGCGCGAGACCGCGAAGGCCGGCCTCTTCGCCTTCGAGCGGCCCTCCTTCCGGTAGGCGCGCCAGCGCCGGGCTCACCCGCCGCGCAGGCTCCCGCGCGAGGCCTCGGCACGAGCGCGGCGCCGACCAGCATCACGATGGCGGCAAGCGAGGCCGAGCGCTCACGACGTCGGCCCCGCGTGACGGACGCTCAGCGCACCCAGAGGTAGCCCCAGGCGGGGGCGTTCCGGTCGGTCGCGGCAGCGCCCATGGCGGTGACGGCCTCGAAACAGGCGCGGTTCCCTGCCGAGACGCCGGCGCCGCCGAGGCACGTGGCGGTCGATTGGCCGCCGAGCCCGATGTACGAGTCGTGGGTCACGCAGTCGGCCTCGTTGTTGGCGATCGACCCGATGCGCACCCGGGCCGCCCCCGGGTGGGCGCCCCGCTTGCTGCTCCCGCTCACGTTGCAGTTCACCTGCAGCGCCGCGTTGGCGGACAGCGACATCCACTCCGCGCGGGTCCCGAAGTCCATGCCGCTCGTCACCATCGCCAGGGCGCTCGACGCAGTGACGGTGAACGCCGTGGTGCGAAGGTCGGCGCCCTCGCGGAGCCCTACCAGCAACTGGGTGAAGCCCACCTCGCCGTAGGCCTGCGACTTCATCTGGGTGTCGCTTACGTCTGGCGACGTCGCGTTGAGCGTCGACGCGTCGAGCCACGAGGCGCTGTCATAGTTGAAGAGCGGCGACGTGCCATCGAGCTTCATCACCAGGGTCCAGCCGCCACCGAGCGTCGTCTTGTCGCAGTACACGTCATACGTCGTCGACGCAGGCCGAATCGGAAACACGCCCGAAGCGAGCGTCGGGTAGGCCGTGTGCCAGGCGTTGCAGGAGGCGGGCGTCGCCGCGCAGAAGAGGTTCACGGTGCTCACGTTCGCCGTCGCCGTGCCCGAGCTGCCAACGACGACGCACAGCTGCCCGGTCGGCTGGCTCGTGATGGCGACGGCGTAGGTGGACCCATGGGGTACGCGCGTCGACAGCGCGTAGACGCCAGCGCCCACGAGCGTCGCGGCCGGGCCGCCGTTGAGCGACAGCTGCAGCCCCGTGCCCATCAGCCCCGTCACGCTCCCGCCGATGGACCACGTCGGGAAGCAGGTGACGGCGATGGAGGTGACGTTGGCGTTCGCCACCGCGCCGCTCCCCAGAGAGACGCTGCATGCCTGGGTCGCCGGCGAGGCCGCCACCGTGACCGTGTAGGCGCTGCCGTTCACCAGCGGGGCCGGGAAGGTGAAGGCGCCGTTCGTCGTCGGAGAGACGCTCTGCGCGCCGCTGTTGAGCGACAGGGTGAGCCCGGTGCCCGCGAGTCCGCTGACGGTCCCGCCGACCGGGAACGCGTCCGTGCAGGAGACCGACACGACGGGGGCGCTCCCGCCAACGGTGCCCGCGCCGTTCACGACCGTGCACAGCTGATTGGTGGGCTGCTTCGCGATCGTCACGGCATACGCCTGCCCGCTCATGACGCTTGGTGGCCCGAGCGAGAAGCTCGTGCCGCTCACGGACTGCGCGGCGCCGCTGTTGAGGCGCAGCTCCAGGCCGGCACCCGTCAGCCCGGTGATGGAGCCGCCGACGGTGTACGCGTTCGTCGCGCACGTCACCGCGACGTTCGTCACGTTCGCGTTTCCGATGGTCCCGCTCCCGTTCGCCACCGTGCACGTCTGCCACGGGTTCGTCGGCTGCTGCGCCACCGCGACACCGTACGGCTGCCCGGTCGCGATGGATGGCATGAGCGTGAAGCTCGGCCCACTCACGGCCTGCGCGGCGCCGTTGTTGAGGCGCAATTGAAGGCCGGCTCCAGCCAACCCGGAGATGGAGCCGCCGACGCTGTATGCCGGGATGGTGCACTTCACGACGACGTTCGTCACGTTCGCGGCGGCGACGGTGCCCATCGCGCCCGCGAGAATGCACGACTGGCTCGGCGACGTCGGCGTCGAGGCGATGTCGACGATGTACGGCTGCCCGCTGGGCAGCGCCGGCGTGAGCGTGAAGCTCGAGCCGCTGACGCTCTGTGCTGGACCCCCGTTGAGTTTCAGCTGCAGCCCCGTTCCGAACAGGTCGGTGATGGTCCCACCGACGGTGAACGTGTTCGTCACGCACGTCACCACGACGTTCGTCACGGCCGTCGCGCCGACGACGCCGGCCCCGCTGCCCACGGTGCACGTCTGGCTCGGCGAGGTCGGCTGGGTCGCGACGGTGACGGAGTAGGACTGGCCGCTCTCGACCTGCGCGGTGAACGTGAAGCTCGGCCCGCTGAAGCTCTGCGGAGGCTGTCCGTTGAGCCTCAGCCCCAGGCTCGGGGCCGACAGCCCGATGATGGTCCCGCCCACGGGGTACGTGTTCGTCCTGCACGTCACCTCGACGGTCGTCACGTTCTCGCCTGCGACAGTGCCACTCCCGGCGTCCACGACGCACGTCTGGCTCGGCGAGGTCGGCTGCGTGAGCACGACGACGGAGTAGGCCTGCCCACTCGGGATGGGCGGCGTGAGCGTGAAACCCGACCCGCTGGCGGGCTGCCCGGCGCCATTGTTGAGGCTCAGCAGCAGGCCGGCGCCAACGAGCCCCGTGATGGTGCCGCTGACGCTGTACGAGTTCGTCGTACACGTCACCGCCACCGTCGTCACGTTCGCGGAGGTGACGGTGCCCGCACCCGTGCCGTTCGTGACGGTGCACGTCTGGCTCGGCGACCTCGGCTGCATGGCGACGGTGACGGCC
>JADCJJ010000105.1 GCA_020247085.1 Myxococcaceae bacterium
AGAACGTGTGGCTCGGTCCTCGTTCCGGAGGGACCAACATCGATTCCTGCTGCACTCCTCGACGGCCCATCGTCATGTCGCCGACCTACCGGCTCGCTCGATCGCCGTCGATCCCCGCCGCGCGAAAACTTCAACGGGCTGTTAGGGCGGCGCGCGAGGCCCGGGCCGGGGCGAAGGCAGGTCAGCGGCGCGAGATGACGAGCACCGCCGAGTTCGCGGTGGCGCCCGGCTTCACGGTGGCGCGGAAGGCCATCAGGTCGCGGTTGATCTGCCGCGCGAAGGTCTCGGCCAGGGCCGCGCCGGTCTCTCCGCCCCGCGGGCTCGTCACCATCGCGCGGTTGTTCCGCTCCGAGAAGTTCCGACGGCCCAGCGCGTCGGTCGACGGCGCCTCTTCCACGGCGACCGACAGCTGCACCGGGTGGGAGGTCTCCAGGCTGCGCAGCGCCCCGCCGAACACGTCGCGCGACGTCGGCCCCTTCGCCGTGCCCGAGAAGGTGACGTGCGTCTCGGCGCCCACCTGCTTCACCCGCGTCGTGATGCCGCTGTTCAGGCTCTTCGCCACGACTGGAATCGGCGTGCTCCGAGGCAGCCGCGCTCGCCCGAGGTCCGCCGACGTCACCGCGCTCGTCCAGGCATTCACGTAGGTCATCGGGTTGAACGGGTTGAAGAGGACGGGCATGGCGTGCTCCTGAGAGTGTGTGCTGCGAACACCTACATTCTCGGACATGTCTCAGAAGAGTTTCGCGGAAAAGGTTCTCTTCAAATTTTTCTTTAAAATAATAGCAAAATCAATATCTTAATTGCGACTTGGCGGCGGCTCGCGTCGGCACTCGCGGTGCACACGAGGTGGCGCCTGAGCTGGCCAAACGACACGCGGAAGCCAATGCGTGCGTCGAGCTCTGGCGGCAGCTTTCCGGAGCGCCCGAGTCGAGTCGAACGCGTGGAGAGGGGCGCGCTCCGCCGCGGCCCGCGTGGAGCGTCGCGAGCGATGCAGGGACGACGGATGCCTCCGGCTCGGCTTCGGTGTGAGAGCGCGAGGCTTCGCCGGCCCGGCCTGAGCGGGTGGGGCGCCCCCGGCGCGCAACCAGGCGGCGGCGCGCGGGTTGAGGAGTCCATGCGCGCGTTCCTTGTGATGATGCTGTTGGGGCTGGGCGTTGGGTGCGGTGGTCCGGGGCCCGCCGCCGACGGAGGGGGGCCTCTCACCGAGGACGGAGGCCCCCCCCCGCCGCTCGATGCCGGCGACCTGGTCGACGCCGGAGCGCCGTTCGACGGAGGCCTTCCGGGTGACGCGGGCACGCCGACGTGCACCGAGCGAAACGGCGCCGCCGAACTCGCCGCCCGGGACGGGTTCGTCGAGGTGTGCGCCGACCCCGTGCGTCATCCGCGGGCCGTCTGTGGCGATGGCACGCCGTTCCGCTTCTCGTACCGCCGCGCGACCGGCACGAGCGCGGGCCTGCTCGTGTACTTCCGGGGTGGCGGCAACTGCACCGACTACGTCACCTGCTGGGGCGCCGACGGCATGGGCGGGGCTGGTCGCACCGTCGGCACCCTGTCGAACACGCGCAGCGCGCCCGAGGTGCTGCCGACCGCTCGGCGGAGCTTCGGCCTCTTCGACCGCGTCGACCCGGCCGCGCTCTTTGCCGACTTCGACGTGCTCTACGTTCCCTACTGCAGTGGCGACGGAGGCCTGCAGAGCACCGAGCAGACCTTCACCAGGCCCGCCTCGGCGAGCCCCACCGCGCCACAGACGCGGCTCACCTTCTTCCGCGGCCTCGACAACCGCCGCGCCGTGCTCGAGTGGGCGCGGGCCTTCTTCCCGTCCGAGCCGCGGCTCGTCGTCTGGGGCTCCAGCGCCGGCTCGTACGCCTCGCTCGGGGCGATGCCCGACATCGCCGACGCCTGGCCCTCGGTGTCCGACGTCACCTGGTGGGGCGAGGGCGGCGTCGGGGTGGGGCGCGACGCGTTCGACGTCACGGTGAGCGACCTGCTGTCACGCTTCGACGGGAAAGCCGGGCGCCGGCTCGTGCGCTTCGTGCAGTTCAGCTACGCCTCGGACGCCGAGCAGGTGCAGTTCGCGCCGCCGCCCTTCTTCGGCAACGAGCCGCTCGTTCGCGCGGACCTGCGCCGTCTCCTCGAGGCACGGGCCGCCGCGGCACCCGACTCGTACCGCTTCATCGCCGCCGCGGGCACCTGCCACACGCTGGCGCTCCAGCCTGCCCTCTACCAGGCCTTCCAGCGGGCCGGCGCCGGGTGGCAGCCCGTCGTGCCCGCCGTCAGGCCCAACCCCGAGCTCGTCTTCGGTGGCCTCTCGCTCGTGTCACTCATTCGCCAGGTCACGCGCGGCAGCGGCCCGTTCGACGCCAGCGTCCCCAACGTCGCGCCGGACTGGTCCGTCGCCAGCAGCCGCTGCGAGCTGCCCTGAACGCTCCGCCGCTCGTTGGCCCGGCCCGGCCCGGAAGGCCGAGCGGATTCAATCGGTTGCGCCTGTTTCAGAAACGTCACGGTCGATTTGGAAAAGCTTGCACCCAGGTGGGGCCACTAGGGTCCCACATGCGTATGTTCTTCCGTGAGTTCGCCGTCGTCCGGGTCAAGTCGAAGGTCCGCGCCTGGGAGTTTCCCCTCAGCCTCGACGAGTGCGCCGACTCCCCGCTGGCGGGGCCGCTCGACGACGCCCTGGTGCGCCGGCTCGACCAGGCTTGCGGGCACCTGCCCTTTGCCCGCCGGACTCACGACGGCCGCAAGGCGTGGGAGGTGTGCACGCCGCGCGGGAGCCTCGACGTATGGTTCACCAGCGACGGGAGCCTCTTCCTCGAGGGCGTCACCTCACTCAACCCGGTGTTCGCCGTCTTCGCCCAGCTCCTCGAGGTGTGCGGCGACCTGGCGCTGGAAGACCGCATCACGGGCGAGCTGCACGACCGGGCCAGCCTGCTGCGCCTGGTGCGTCGTGACGAGCAGCGCACCGCCTGGCGGTTCTCGGCCGCCGCGTCGTTGGCCGCGTAGCCGGCTCGGGGCTCCACCGCCGCGGTTGACCTCTGGCAGGGGCGCGGGCCCGCCGGCGTCTCGCCTCGTTACGGCGCCCGGCGCGGTTCCACGGTACAAGCTGCCGCGCGGAGCAGGCCGGACCCGAAGGAGTCGTCACCGTGAAGCGAGCCGGAATCATCGGCGGCGTCGTGCTCGCCGTCTTTGCGTTGCTGCAGCTGGTGCCCCTGGGGCGCAACCACACCAACCCGCCCGTCACGCAGGAGCCCCCCTGGCCGAGCCCCGAGGTGCGGGCCCTGGCCGCGCGGGCGTGCTTCGACTGCCACAGCAACGAGACGAAGTGGCCCTGGTACGCGTCGGTCGCTCCGGTGTCATGGCTGGTCGAGCACCACGTCGAAGAAGGCCGCGGCGAGCTGAACTTCTCGCGGTTCGACCAGCCGCAGCGCCACGCGAAGGACGCCGCCGAGGAGCTGAGCGAGGGTGAGATGCCGATGGCGGGGTACGTGGCCCTGCACGGTGAGGCGCGGTTGAGCGAGGCCGAGAAGAAGCAGCTCGCCGACGCCTTCGCCGCCATGTTCCCGAAGTGACGGCTGCCGTCTCGGGGCCGGGCATCACCGCCTGGGCAGGGGCCCGGGCCGATGCCTCATTGATTTCCGCGGCCTTCGTCCGTACGACACCCTCACGTCACCCCGTTCGAAGGGCCTGCCCATGACCGTCAACATCCAGCTCGAGTGGACCCCCAACCCGAGCACGCTCAAGTACGTCGTCGACACGCAGTTGCTGCCGCGCGGCGCCATGAACTTCACCGGCCGCGACGTCGCCGTCGAGCGCTCACCGCTCGCCACCCGCCTCTTCGACATCAAGGGCGTCACCGGCGTCATGCTCGGCACCAACTTCGTCACCGTCACCAAGGGCGACGAGGGCGAGTGGGATGAGCTCAACGACGGCGTGATGCTGGCGCTCGAGCAGCACCTGACGGCCAACGAGACGGTGGTGAAGCCCGAGGTGCTCGAGCAGTTGACGGCGAAGGCGGCCACCGGCGGCTCGGAGATGGAGGTGCGTATTCGCGAGATCCTCGACGCCGAGATTCGCCCGGCCGTCGCGCAGGACGGCGGCGACATCACCCTCGACCGCATCGAGAACGGCAACGTGTACCTGCACATGCAGGGCAGCTGCTCGGGGTGCCCGTCGTCGACCGCCACGCTGCGCATGCACATCGAGACGCGCCTGCGCGAGGCGTGCCCTGACATCGTCGAAGTGGTCGCGGTGTGACCGACGCCCGCGCGCCAGCTCAAGGCAAGGCTCGCGAGAAGGTCGATGCCCGCCAGGTGCGCGCCGAGCTGCTGCCGGAGCAGTCGCCCGAGCTGCTCAAGACGCTGCACTTGCTGACGCGTGAGGGGCACCTCAACGCTGATGCGCGCCGCAAGCTCAAGCAGGTCAACCACCTCGTCGGCCTGTTGCAGCCGGCCCTCGACGACGTCTTCGAGCGCTTCCCGGCGCCGGTGGTGGTCGACGTCGGCTCGGGCAATGCGTACCTGGGCTTCGTGCTGTACGAGCTGTTCTTCGCGCGGCGCGAGGCCGGAGCGCTCTGGTCGGTCGAGGCCCGCGCCGACCTGGTGCAGCGCTCCGCCGCGCGGGCCGAGGCGCTCGGGTACGGGCGCATGCGCTTCGTCGAGGCTGCCATCGACGCGGCGGCGCTGCCCGAGCGCGTGCACGTGCTGACGGCGCTCCACGCGTGCGACACGGCCACCGACGACGCCATCGTGCAGGCCGTGCGGCACAGGGCCGACCACGTCGCCCTCGTGCCGTGCTGCCAGGCCGAGGTGGCCCAGCAGCTCAAGGCGTCGCGCGCGTCGGTGCGGCCCGAGGTGGTGGCGCTCTTCGAGCACCCGTGGCACCGGCGCGAGTTCGGCTCGCACCTCACCAACGTGACGCGGGCGCTGCTGCTCGAGAGCTTCGGCTACCAGGTGACGGTGACCGAGCTGGCCGGGTGGGAGCACTCGCTGAAGAACGAGCTCATCCTCGGGCGGCGGGTGCACAAGGAGAGCCGCGAGGCCCGCGCCCGGCTCGAAGCGCTGCTGGCTGCGACGGGCGTGCGCCCCAAGGCCGTGCGGGCGCTGCTCGGCGAGGCGAAGGGCTGACGGTGATGGCCGAGACGTGCTTCGTGGGCTGCACGCCGGGGCTCGAGCAGGCGCTCGCGGAGGAGCTCGAAGCCCTCGGCGTGCGCGCGACGGTGACGACGGGCGGCTGTGACGTCACCGGGCCCGAGGGCTCGTTCGTGCGCCTCAACGTGCAGAGCCGGCTGGCCTCGCGGGTGCTGTTGCGGCTGGGGCACGCCCGCGCGCCTGCCGCTCTGGGCGGCGTGCCCGTGCGGCGCCTCGTCGGCGCGTCGGAGCTGACGCTGGCGGTGACGGCGGTGGGCCGCGTGACGCCCGCGCCCGAGGTGTGGCGTCGCGAGGCCGCCAGGGCGTGGGGGCTCGTCGCCCCCGCGAGCGCCGGCCGAGGGTCGGGCGGGGCAGGTCCGGAGGTGCGAGGCGTCGCGGTGCGGGCCGAGGGCGCGGCGGCGATGGCCGGGCGTCGTGGCGCCGGGCGCTCAGGTGAAGGCCAGGCGGTGCGGCCCGGCGGGCCGGGGCGAGGCGAGGCGGTGAGGATGGAGGGCGCTCGATCGCCAGCGGGTGCCCCCGCCCCGGGCGGCTCCGCGCGCTCCACCGCGCTCGCTCCTTCGGCCGGCGGGCTCGACGAGGCGAGCGGTGGCGGTGGGCCAGAGACCGGGCTCGATGAAGGCGCGCTCCGGGTGGCGCCTGCGCGGGCGGGGCGTGACGCGAGCGCGGCCGACGAGCTCCCGGGCCCGCTCGAGGTGTCGCTCCGCCTCGACGCGTCTGGCGCGCTCGTCAGCGTCGACACCTCAGGGGCGCTGCTCTACCTGCGCGGCGCCCGGCAGGAGACGGGCAAGGCCCCGCTGCGCGAGACGCTCGCCGCCGGAGTGCTGCGCCTGTGCGGGTGGGCGCCCCCCGAGCCCCTGTGGGACGTCATGTGTGGCAGCGGCACGCTCGTGCTCGAGGCCGCCGAACAGGCCCTCGGGCTCCAGCCCGGCCGCCAGCGGACGTTCGCCTTCGAGCGCTTCGCCGAGCCCCGGGCCGAGGTGCTGGCGCGCGTGAGAGAGAAGGGGCCGGCCGTGCCGACGTGGATTCGTGGCTCCGACCTCAACGCCGGCGCGCTCGGCGTGGCGAGGCGAAACGCCCGGCGGGCCGGCGTGCTCGAGGCAGTGCAGCTCGAGCGCCTCGACGCCACCGCCCTGCGCCCCCCCGCGACGCCCCCGGGCCTGGTGCTGGCGAACCTGCCCTACGGCAAGCGCGTCGGCTCCCGCTTCGAGCTCGCCGCTCTCTACGCGCGCCTCGGCCGCGCCCTGAAGCAGGCCCTCCCCGGGTGGCGCTTCGGCTTCCTGCTCCAGGACGGCGTCGACGTGCTGGGCCTCGAGGTGACGCGCTCGGTGCCCGTCAAGAACGGCGGGCTGTCGTGCCTCCTCGTCACCGGCCGGCTCTGACGGCGCTCGGCGGTCTCGCCCCCGCGTCGGCAGCTGCGCGTCCCGAGGGTGCTCGAAGCAGCGTGGCGCGCCCGGCGCCCTCGGGCACCGCCGGCGCTGGCGCCGCAGTCGTCCTTGCCGGGCCGTTCACGCAGGCTGTTCGCCGGCGCGCCGCTCGACGGGGGCCGGTTGGAAAGGCACGCCGTCGTCGGGTACACACACGGGCATGTCGGTCTCTGGCGCCCTGACGCACTTCGAGCAGCACCGCTCCCACTTCCTCGACGACCTGAAGGCGCTCGTGCGCATTCCGTCCGTCAGCTTCGACGGCTTCGACCCGAAGCACGTGCGCGCCAGCGCCGAGGCCACCGCCGCGCTGCTGAAGGAGCGCGGGCTCGAGAACGTGCAGCTGCTCGAGGTCGAGGGGGCGCACCCCTACGTCTACGGTGAACGGCTCCGGGCCCCGGGGAAGCCGACGCTGCTGCTGTACGCGCACCACGACGTGCAGCCGGCCGGTGACGAGGCGCTGTGGCGCTCACCGCCCTTCGAGCCCGTCGAGCGCGACGGCCGGCTCTGGGGCCGCGGCGCCGCCGACGACAAGGCCGGCATCGTCGTGCACACCAGCGCCGTGGCCTCATGGCTGGCGTCGGCCGGAGAGCTGCCCCTCAACGTCAAGGTGCTCATCGAGGGCGAGGAGGAGACCGGCTCGAGCCACCTGGCCACCTTCCTGCGGGCGCACCGCGCGCTGCTGCAGGCCGACGCCATCGTCTTGACCGACACCAGCAACTTCGAGACCGGCCTCCCCAGCATCACCACCGCCCTGCGCGGCCTGGTGACGGTGGACGTCGAGGTGCGCGCGCTCAAACAGTCGCTGCACTCGGGCATGTGGGGCGGGCCGGTGCCGGACGCCACCATGGCGCTCTGCAAGATGCTGGCGTCGCTCACCCACGACGACGGCTCCATCGCCATCCCCGGGGTGCTCGAGAAGGTGAGGCCGCTCACCGCCGCCGAGCAGCAGTCCATCGCCGCCCTGCCGACCGACGTCGACATCTTCCGGCGACAGGCTGGGCTGCTGCCGGGCGTGCAGGTGCTGGGCAATGGGCGCCACCCCTGGGAGGTCAACTGGCGGCAGCCGTCGCTCGTCGTCAACGCCCTGCAGGCGAGCTCGAAGAAGGACGCGCGGAACATCGTCTGCGACGTCGCGTGGGCGCGCGTGGGCGTGCGCCTGGTGCCCGACCTCGAGCCCGACGACGTGCAGCAGCGGCTCGTCGCGGCGCTGAAGGCCGCCGCGCCCTGGGGCGTCGAGGTGCAGGTGAAGGCCGAGCCCGGCGCCGGCTGGTGGTACACCGACCCGTCTGGTCCGGCGTTCCAGGCGGCCTTCCGCGCGCTCGAGCAGGGCTACGGCACCCGGCCCGTCGCCATCGGCTGTGGCGGGTCGATTCCCTTCGTCGAGCCCTTCTCGGTCGAGCTCGGCGGGGTGCCGGCGCTCCTCATCGGCGTCGAGGACCCGTACACCAACGCGCACGGCGAGAACGAGAGCCTGCACCTGGGCGACTTCGCGAAGTCGGTGCGCAGCGCCATTCACCTCTACGCCGAGCTTGCCGGGGCGCTGAAGCGCTGACGCCGGGGCCTCACGGCATGGTGACGGTGAACGTCGCCCCCGACGACACGTTGCCCGCCCCGTCGACCGCACAGACGCGGAAGCGGGCGGTCGTCTTCGAGGCCAGGGTGACGCTGGCGGTGGTGGCCGAGCCCGAGGCGACCTGCAGGCCGGTCGAGCAGCCGGCGGGCGCGTCGACCGTCGCGCTCGTGGAGCGGACGAGGCGGTAGCTGGCCACGCCCGAGGTGGCGTCCGAGAAGCCGCTCCAGCGCAGCGTCACGGCGCCGGCGGCGGCCGTCCCCGAGAGTCTGCCGTTGGCTGGCGCGGTCGTATCGAGCACCGTCGTCGCCGTGACGGGCGCCGGGGTGACGTTGCCGCGGCCGTCGCGGAGCCAGGCGCGCAGCGTCTTCGTCCCGTCGCCGGCGGGGAGCGTGACGACGGCCGAGGTGGTGAAGGGGACGAAGGCGGTGCACGTCGTCGCCGTCGACAGGCACACGCCATTCACCCCCGAGGGGTCGCTGGCGGTGAGGGTCGCGGTGACCGACGCGGTGCGGGAGAGGGCAGGGAGCTGCAGCGTCCCCTGTGGGGGCGTCGTATCGGCCGCCTGGCTCACCCTGACGAGGGCGCCGGCGACCTGCACCGTGGCCTCGCGCTGCGCGCCCGGGTTGACGCTCGTCGAGAACGTCACCGCCTGCGCCGTCGTCGTCGCCGTGAGCCACGAGGGCGCGCCGGTCACCGCCCAGGCGCAGGTCGAGGGCGTCGCGGTCACGGTGAGCGACGTCGCGCCACCACCCGCGCTCAGCGTCGCCGTCGGCGCCACCGACACGGAGCACGCGCCGAAGGTCGCGCCCATGGTGAGCCGCGGGCGGGTGAAGCCGTTGCGTACGTCTCGCACCTGCGTCGCGCCGCTCAGCAGCCTCGTCGCCCGCGTCGACGCCGAGTCGGACGGGTACTTCGCAGCCAGCACGGCGAGGGCGCCGGCGACGTGAGGCGTCGCCTGCGAGGTGCCGCTCATGGTGAAGCCGCCGGCGCTCACCGCGACGCCCGGGGCCCACAGCGAGAGGAACGCCGCCGAGTTGCTGAAGCAAGCCACCTGGTCGGCCCGGCTGCTCGCGTCGGTGCAGACCGACGTCGACAGCCTGCCGACGTTGGAGTCGTAGACGGCGCCGACGGAGATGGCCTCGGGCACGCAGGCCGGTGACGACATCGAGGTGGAGCGGGCGTCGTTGCCAGAGGCGATGGCCGCCAGCACACCGGCGGCCCGGGCCGTCGCGATGGGGACGGCGAAGACGTCTTGCGGGCACGTCGTCGTCGACGAGCCGCCGCCGAGGCTCAGGTTCATCGCGACGATGTTGTGGGTGCTGCGGTTCGCGACGACCCAGTTGATGGCCGAGATGATGTGAGCCGATGAAGCCGAGGTGCCGGTGAAGACGTCGAGGCCGATGACGCGCGCGCGGCCGGCGACGCCGCGCACGATGGCGGCCACGTTGGTGCCGTGGCCGTTCGCGTCGAGGGCCCCGTCGTCGGGGGCAAAGTCGCGGACGACGGGCACGAAGCACCCCGCGGCGCCCGGCGCCGGGCAGGTGCCGAACTCGGGCTTGCGGTAGTCGAGGCCGGTGTCGAGCACGGCCACGCTGGTGCCGGCGCCCGTGAGGCCGGCGGCGGCCGCGGCGGGCTGGGCGATGTGCGCGAAGGACTCGACGTCGGTCAGTTCGAGCTGCGCCTCCCGCCACGTGGCGGCGACGAGCGGGTGCCCCTGCAAGGCCGTGAGCGCCTCGTCGTCGACGCCGTCGAGCACCACCATGGGCAGCTCGGCGAGTTCATCGGCGGGTGGGTATTGCGGGAAGGCGCGGAACAGCGCCTGCTTCTGCAGCCAGGCCGGCGGCACCTCGGTCAGCGCCCTGAAGGGCGACGCCGCCGTGAGCACCGGGTCAGGGGTCTCGTCGAAGAGCACGATGACCCGCGACGCCGACGGGTCGCCGGTGACGCCGCCGGGGCCGCACGCACACACGGCGGCGCCGGCCAGGCTGGCGAGGGAGAAGCTGGGACGCATGAGACCTCGGGAGGGAAGGCTTCCGAGGCAGGTGCAGAGAGCAGGCCCGCGCTCCACCCCAGCAGTGCCGACGACTTCGGAGCCGGGACGGCGGGTCCCCGATGCGCACGATGTCGCCCATGACTCGACCTCGCGACGCCGCCTTCGGGAGGGCGAGGTACCCCTTCAGCCACTTCCGCGGCGTGCCCGGTGGTGGCCCGGGCGTCCGTCGCACCGCCGGCCGGGTGGGCAGACGTCGGCGCCTCCAGACGGCGACGAGCCGCCCGGCGAGCCGGCATGGGCGCGCGGGCGGCTCGGTGTTTTCCTCAGCACGCGGTGGCCTCTGGATGGCAACCGAGGCCCGGAGGGGGCGTGCGCCCGGTCAGCGCCCTTCGCCGCCGCGGCCCCGCATCGACCTCCGGCGCCCCAGGACTTCAGGGCGCCGAGGGCAGCGCAAGCCGAGCCGACGTCTCACGGCTGGCAGGCGCCGGCCACGCACCGCTGGCTCGTCGGGCAGTCGCAGTTCGACGTGCACACGGTCGTCGTCGCCTCGAGGCAGTAGCCGATGCGGCACACCTTGCCCTGGGTGCACTGAGCCGCGCTCGAGCATCGCGTCGCGCAGGTCGCGTTGACGCAGTCCTGGCCGGAGGCGCAGTGCGACGCGTTCGAGCAGGTGCCGGCGGGGCGCTGCTTGCAGAGGCCGCCCTGGCAGCTCTGCGTCGAGCTGCAGTCGGTGTCCGCCGAGCAGCCGAAGTGGCACGTCGCGTTCACGCACCAGGCGCCGACGCCGCAGTCGGCGTTGAAGGTGCACGTCGTCGGCACGCTGCCGCCCGCCGAGCCACCGCCCGCCGAGCCACCGCCCGCCGAGCCACCGCCCGCCGAGCCACCGCCCGCCGAGCCGCCGCCCGCCGAGCCACCGCCCGCTGAGCCACCGCCCGCTGAGCCACCGCCAGCCGCGCTGCCGCCGTCGGCTGGAGCGGAGCCGCCGTCGGTCGCGGGGGCCGCCGCACAGAAGCCGTTCGTGCAGGCCTGGCCGCCGCCGCAATCCATCGCCGTCGCGCATGGGCGCACGCAGTACCCGTTGATGCACGGGTCGAGGCCGCACTGCGACGCCGAGTTGCACGTCTTCGCGCCCGGGGGCACCGGGCGGCACGAGCCCGCGAGGCAGAAGTTGCCGCGCGCGCAGTCAGCGCTCTGTGTGCAGGCGGCGACGCAGACGCCGGCGACGCATGAGGCGCCGTTCGAGCACTCGCGCGACGTCGAACAGCGTGGCTTCGGCGCGCAGCGTTTGCCGGAGCAGGTACAGCGCTCGTCACAGTCGGCGTTCGATGAGCACGAGTCGCCCGGACAGCCGAAGGAACAGTCGGCGTAGTGGTCGTCGTACTCGATGACGGTGCAGGCGCTGGTGGCCAGCACCGGCACCGCGAGGAGCAGCAGGCTTCGGAGCTTGAGTGCAGTCATGTGGTGGTCCCGGTCAGTGGCGCGCTCTCTTCGCGCACGCATCGGCTTGGTTGCCGGCCCATGGCGAAGCGATCGACCGCGCCAGCGCTCCCCACTCGACCCACGCGCGATTCGGGCCGTCGAGCGGCCAGGCTCGTCCTCTCTCATCGCGCCTGCTGAATTTCGCGCGAGGGCGCTCGTCGGGCCCGTGCGCCTCGTTCTCGAGGGAGCGCGACCCTCGCGCCGCGCCTCCTGGCAGGACGAGGGGCTCGGGTCGATCGCTCCCAAGGTGTGCGGCACCCAACGGGTGATGAACGCCAGGAGGCTGCCGATGCCCGCAGAGACCGTTCCACTCCCTCGGCTGGTGCCGACGCCGCTCCCGGGCGGGCAGGTCGAGGCCCGGCTGCTCCGCCTGGTCGACCGCATCAAGAACGACGACGCGCTGGCCTTCGAGGAGCTGTACCGGCTGACCCGAGACGACGTCGCCCGCACGCTCTTTCATCTGACCGGGCGCCGGAACGACCTCGATGACCTCGTGCAGGAGACCTACGTGCGGCTGCTCCGCGCCATCCCCGCCTTCCGGGGGGAGTCGCAGTTCCGCACGTTCCTCTACCGGGTGTGCAGCAACGTGGCGCTGATGCACCTGCGCTGGTGGCGCCGCCGCCGCGAGGACCTGAGCGACGAGCTGCCCGAGCAGGTGTTCGGCGGCGTCGACCCCGAGCGCGCGGCGCAGCAGGCGCAGGCGACCCGGCTGGTGCACCGCGCCCTCGACACGCTCTCGGCGAAGAAGCGCGTCGTCTTCGTCTACCACGAGCTGTGCGGCATGGGCCCCGAGGACATCGCCCAGGCCGTCGGCAGCTCGTACAACACGGTGCGCTCCCGGCTGCACAGCGCGCGGCTCGACTTCACGAAGGCGATGAAGGCCCTGGTTCAGCTGGAGGTGCAGCCGTGATGCGCCACGAGACGGAGCGGCTGTGGGCCCTCGCCGCCGACGAGCTGCCGCTCGAAGACCTGCGGTACGTACAGCTGCACCTCGACGACTGTCCCGAGTGCCGTGACGCGCTCGAGGCGGTGCACCTCGCGCGGCGCACGCTGAATGCGGCCCGGGGCTCGACGCCGGCGGTGGTGTGGGGGCCGACCGACGCGAAGGTGGGCGCGCTCGTCGAGAAGCGGCTGCGGGCGGTCTCTCGGCCCCGCTGGGTCCCCGCGTTGACCGGCGCGCTCCTCGTCGCCGCGGCCGGGGTGGTGGCGGTGGTGGCCTGGCCCGGCCCCGGGCCCGTCGAGGTCCCGCCGACGCAGCCGCCGCTCGTCGAGGTCGTCGTGCCCCGGCCGGCGCGGGTCGAGATGGCTCGCGGGCTGACGCGGGTGGCGGCGAACCTCGAGCCGGTGGCCTCGGGCATGACGCTCGGCACCGGCGACGTGCTCAAGACGGGCGTGGCCGGAAAGGCCTTCGTGCGCCTGCCTGACGCGAGCCATCTGCGGCTGTCGGCCGCGACGCAGGTCGCCCTCACGCGCGCCGAGGAGCGCGACATCGCGTTGACCGTGAGCCGCGGGCGCGTCGCCGTGCGTGCCTCGCACCAGTCTCGCCAGAGCTTCGTCGTCCACGCTGGCGACGTCGTCATTCAGGTGATGGGCACCATCTTCTCGGTGTCGAACGAGCCCGAGGGCGTCGAGGTGGCGGTGTCGGAGGGCGCCGTGCAGGTGGTGGCCGGAGAGTCGAGGCGCCTCGAGGTGCGGGCGGGTCAGCGGCTGTTCGTCGATGGCCGCACGGGCCGCGCGCGGACAGGCCGGCTCACGCCCGTCATCGAGCAGGAGCTGGGTGAGGTGCAGGGCCTCGCCGAGGCGGTGACGAGCGCGGAGCAGCAGGCGGTCGTCGCGGCGCCAGGCGGGAGCGCCCCGGGGCGGGTGAGCGCGCTCCCGCGCCTGTCGGTGGAGGAGGCGAGGGCGCGCGTGGTGGAGCCGCTCGAGGGCGCGACGGCGCCCCTGCCGGGCGCCTCGCCCCCGCCATCGCCTGTCGCGGCCCCGGCCGCCCCGCCCCAGGGCGTCGTCACCGCCGCGGCCCCGGGAGAGCCGGAGCGGTGGGAGGGCCCGGGCACCCTGTTCCCCTCGCTCGCCGGCGGCGCCTTCCGCGGTGTGCCGGCCTTCCGCGACGAGGGCGCCAGCGCGCCCGCGCCGCAGCGGTCAGCCCCGGCGCCCGAAGGGCCCACGTCGGAGGAGGGTGACTGGGCCGCGCTGCCGAAGCCCGGCGCCGAGGTGGCGGGCCCGAAGCTGAACGACGAGCACGAGCCGCAGAAGGCGGCGCCGCTCGTCACCGAGGTCGCGCCTGCCTCGGCGGAGAAGGCGCCCTCGCCGGTCGAGAAGGCCGCGGCGCCCGGGGAGAAGGCCTCGGCGCAGAAGCCCCAGCCCAGGTCGCTCGAGCAGCTCTTCCTCGAGAAGGCTGAGGCGAGCCTCGAGAAGGGTGGTTGCGAGCGCTTCCTCGCGGGCCTCGAAGACATCGCGCTCGACGGCACCGAGCCGGCGCAGGTGGCCCGGGTGCTGCGCGCGCGCTGCTACGAGACCGCGCTCCGCCCGCGGCAGGCGATGGCTGAGTACGCGAAGTACCTCGAGGCCTTCCCGAAGGGTCGCTTCGCCGACGAGGCCCGCGCGGCGCTGGGGCGGTGAGGCGCGCCGGCGCTGCGAGCCGGCTCGACGGACCGTTGGGTGGGGCTGGTCTGGGCGTCTGCTGGCGGTCGAGGGGGCGCCAGGCGCGCGGGCCCCGTGGCCGACGCGAAAGCGCTCGAGCTGTGCGCGCTGGGCTGCGCGCGGGGGCCTGGGTGATGCCGCTGCGTGACCCGGGAGGGCGCCACGTCGGGCGGCGTGGCGCTCCGCCCCTGCGTGGCCGGTGAGGCGGGTGCGCCCGTGTGGCCTCAGGGCGCCAGCGAGTCGATGAAGTCGCAGTCGGCCGTGCGGACGCCGGCGAGGGCGGTGATGGGCGAGTCGAGCCCGAGGGCAACGTCGCCGGTCGCCGGAAAGCGGGGCCACGTCGATGCCTCGGCGGGCTCGCCCGTCGCGGCGAACGATGCCCAGAACCCCTGCATGGCCTCGGAGAGCGCGGTCGCGGCGGCGTCGGGCTGAAACCCGGAGCCGAGGGCCGGGAAGGACCGGAAGACGAAGGGAATCTCGAGCCCGTGCGTCGCGCCGATGGCTGCTCCCGCTGGCGAGGGGGCGCGCCACGAGAAGAAGTACCGGTAGACGGGCGCGACCTGTGAGCCGGCGAGGAGCCGCGCCATTCGCCGAGCGGGGCACGTCCACGTCGCGTCGGTCGTCAGCGCGACGAGGGCCGCTCGCGGCGTCGGGAACCGAGCGCTCGGGTACTGCGCGAGCGCCCTGGGCGCGAGGGCGCCGTACAGCTGACGCACGGCCGCCTCGTACTCGGCGTCGGTCCGCGCCTGCGGGACCATGCGGGACGTCTCGTCGGCGTTCGTCCCGATGATGACGGGGACGCCATGCTGGCGGCCCTGTCGCGCGAGGTCGAAGCCGTTGCCGGGTACGACGACGCCATCGATGACCGGGCCGTAGCGCACCGCGCCCCGGTCCAGCGGCCCGACGGCGGTCTCGACGGCGGAAAGGGCGCTCGCCGGCACGGCGCGCAGACAAGCCACCTGGTCTGGGGCGGTGTGGCAGTTCACGGCCTCGACGACCGAGGCGAGCCCCGCGATGGCTTGTGGGAGCGTGGTGCCATACACCCCGCCGCTCTGCACGATGGCCGCGCTGAAGAGCCCGCGCGAGGCCGGGGTGATGAGGTGGAGCAGGGTGTTCTGGCCGCCGGCCGACTCGCCGAAGAGCAGCACCCGCGTCGGGTCACCGCCGAAGCCGCGCGCGTTGTCCCGCACCCAGCGGAGCACGGCGTGCTGGTCGAGCAGGCCGTAGTTCCCCGACACGCCGGCGTCGCTCTCGGCGTTGAGCCCGGCGTGGGCGAAGAACCCGAGCGCGCCGAGGCGGTAGTTGAAGGTGATGACGACGACGTCGCGGCGTCGGGCCAGCTCGTGGCCGGCGTAGAGAGGGTCACTGCCCGCGCCCACGGTGTTGCCTCCGCCGTGGATCCAGACGAGCACCGGGGCGTTCGTCGCGCCGCGCCTGGCGAAGACGTTGAGGAACAGGCAGTCCTCGGCGCCATGCACACCGCC
>JADCJJ010000106.1 GCA_020247085.1 Myxococcaceae bacterium
CGCGCCGGTGAGGGCGCGCCGCCGTTGGCCACCGGCGAGGGCCCGCCGTCAGCTCGCCTTCTTCTGCTTGGCGGTCAGCGTCTCTTCGCCCTTCTTCCAGTTGCAGGCGCACAGCTCGTCGGTCTGCAGCCCGTCGAGCACGCGGAGCACCTCGTCGACGTTGCGGCCGACCGACAGATCGTTGGCCGCCGCGAACCGCACCACGCCCTCAGGGTCGATGATGAACGTCGCGCGGAGCGCCACGCCGTCGACCGGATGCACGAGCCCGTACGCCTGGGCCATGGCGCCCGAGACGTAGAGCAGCGGGTGGTTGAGCGTCTTCAGGTCGGCGTGGTGCTGTCGCCACGCGAGGTGCGAGTGCTCGTTGTCGGTCGAGCCGCCGAGCACCACCGCGCCGCGGTCGGCGAAGTCCTTCGCCTTCTTGTCGAACTCGACGATCTCGGTCGGGCAGACGAAGGTGAAGTCCTTCGGGTACGTGTAGAGCACCACCCACTTGCCGGGGTAGTCCTTGAGCGAGATGGTCTTGAACTCCTTGCCCTTCTCGATGCTGACGCACGCCTTGGTGCTGAACTCGGGGGCCTTCGAACCAGGGACGATCATGATGGCTTCTCTTTCGGAGTGAAGAAACGAGGGAGGAAGAAACGGCTCAGCGCTTCCTGCTGCTGCGAGACCGGCTGAGCTTTCGGCCCCGCAGGACGACCATGTATTCGGTGACGTCGTAGCCTTCGAGCGACGAGGGGTCGGACACCCGCAGGGCGTCCCAGGGAACGTCCTCGATGCGACCCGTCTCGTCGTCGATGAAGTGGTGATGCGGCGCCAGCACGGGGTCGAACACCACCTTGCCCTCGGCCAGCACGAGCTGCCGGAGCAGCCCCTTCGCCACGAAGAGGTTGAGCGTGTTGTAGACGGTCGCGCGCGACAGCATCGGCACCAGGGCCTGTACGCGCTCGAGCACCCGCTCGGCCGACGGGTGCTCCCCGGTCGACAGCACGTACTGGGCGACCGCGAGGCGCTGCGCCGACGGCTGAATGCCGACGTCCTTCAGGCGCCGGCCGAGGTCTGGACTCATTTCGGGGTTAGACCTAATCCAGAGTTCGACGGCTGCAACCCAAAGTGACGCCGCTCGCGCCCCGCCCGGCCGGGGTCGCGCCGGGCCACGGGGTGATGGCAAGCGGCCGCGCGCTGGAGCAGAAGGCGCCCGCGTGACCCCACTCGTCAACCCCACCCAGGGCTATGCCTGGGGCAGCGCCACGGCGATTCCCGAGCTGCTGGGCGTCGCGCCGACGGGTGCGCCGGTGGCCGAGCTCTGGCTGGGCGCCCACCCGGTCGCGCCCTCGCGCCTCGACGGGCGCCCGCTCGACGCCGTCATCGCCGAGCGCCCTGACGCGCTGCTCGGCCCCGCGTCGGTGGCGCGCTTCGGGCCCCGACTCCCCTTCCTGCTGAAGGTGCTCGCCGCCGCGCGGCCGCTGTCGCTCCAGGCCCACCCGAGTCTCGCGCAGGCCCGGGCCGGCTTCGCGCGCGAGAACGCCGCCGGGCTTCCGCGCACGGCGCCGGGCCGCACCTACCGCGACGACAACCACAAGCCCGAGCTGCTGTGCGCGCTCACGCCCTTCCGTGCCCTGTGCGGCTTCCGGCCGGTGGCCCACACGCGCGCGCTCCTCGCGGGCCTGCGCGTCGGGGGGCTCCTGCCGCTGCTGGCCACCCTCGACGCCGCCGGCCTCGGCGCGCTCTTCGAGGCGGTGATGACGCTCGAGCCGGGCGCGAGGGCGGCGCTGGTGGCCGACGTCGTCGAGGCCTGCCGCTCCCGGCCGCCGCGGGGCTTCGAGGCCGAGTGCGCCACCGCGACGGCGCTCGCCGAGGCGTACCCGGGAGACGCCGGCGTCGTCGGCGCCCTGCTGCTCAACCTCGTCACCCTCGCCCCGGGAGAGGCGCTGGCGCTCGGCGCCGGCAACCTGCACGCCTACCTCGAGGGCACCGGCGTCGAGGTGATGGCGAACTCCGACAACGTGCTCCGCGGGGGCCTGACCTCCAAGCACGTCGACGTGCCGGAGCTGCTGCGGGTGCTCGACTTTACGAGCGGCCCGGCGCCGGTGGTGCGTGCGCGCGGCGCCCCCGAGGCCGTCTACGAGTCGCCCTTCGCCGACTTCCGCCTCTCGCGCGTCGACGTGCGCGGCGCGGTGACGCTGCCGCGGCGCGGGGCCGACGTGGTGCTGTGCACCGCCGGCGCCGTCACCGTCAACGGGCTGCGCCTGGCGCGCGGCGGCTCGGGCTTCTCGGGCTTCGACGAGGGTCCCCTCGTACTCGACGGCGAGGGCACGCTCTTCCGTGCCACGGTGAACGCTTGACGCGCGCCCGCGCGCTGCGCCCCATGGCTCGCCGGCGCGGGCCCGGCACGCCCACGGAGGGCCCGTGAAGCTCGCGCACTTCTCCGACGTCCACGTCACCCGGTTCCCGCTGGCGGGTGGCTTCGCGCTCAAGCGCCTCGCGGCGGTCGCCAGCTACACGCTCGCCGGGCGCGGACGGCACTTCGAGGGCAGCGACGAGCGCATCGCGAAGCTGCTGGCCCACGTCGACGCGCAGCAGGTCGACCACGCGCTGTGCACCGGAGACCTCACTGGCGTGGCGTCCGACGAGGAGCTGGCGCGGGCCGCCGAGCTGTTCGGACCCCGCCTCGAGCAGCCCGAGCGCCATTCAGTCATCCCCGGGAACCACGACCGCTACGTCGACTCGGCCCGGGGCGCCTTCGAGCGCCACTTCGCGCGCCTGTGCGAGGGGGCGCGCTTCCCCGCGGTGAAGGCCCTGCCTGGCGGCGTCACCCTGGTGCTGCTCGACGTCGCGCGGCCGACGGGCCTCGTCGACTCCTCGGGGCTGGTGGGCGAGGCGCAGCGCTCGGCGCTGCTGTCGCTGCTGACCGACGCCTCGCTCCGGCAGCGCTTCGTCGTGGTGGCGCTGCACTACGGGCTGCTCCGCATGAACGGCCAGCGAGACGCCCGCTCCCACGGGCTGCGCGACGACGTCGAGCTCATGCACCTGCTCGACCGCGACGACGTCACCGTCGACCTCGTGCTGCACGGCCACCTGCACCGGCCTTTCACGCTGCGCACGAAGCGGCGGCACGTGGTGAACGCCGGCAGCGCCACCGACCTGCACCTGCGCTGCGGCTACAACGTGTATGACATCGACCCCGGGGCGCACCGCGTCGGCGTCACGCGCTTCACCTGGAGCCCCGGCGCGCTCGA
This sequence comes from Myxococcaceae bacterium, assembly GCA_020247085.1. Lineage (GTDB taxonomy): Bacteria > Myxococcota > Myxococcia > Myxococcales > Myxococcaceae > Xiheimicrobium > Xiheimicrobium aquaticum. The sequence continues at coordinate 3,240 of JADCJJ010000106.1, forward strand.
CTACCAGCCGGACCCCTCGCACCCGCTGAACACGACGCTCGTCACCCGCTGACGCGCAGGGCCGTTCGCGCGGGGCCTCTTCAGCGCCGCGGCTTCCCCGGCGCTGCGTGGGTGACGGTCACCTTGGTGGCGATGCCGCCGCGGACCCACCAGTCGGCCTCGACGGTCATCGCGCGGGGCGCGCACGCCTTCACCAGGTCGTCGAGCACACGGTTGGTGACGGCCTCGTGGAAGGCGCCCTCGTCGCGGTAGCTCCAGAGGTACAGCTTCAGGCTCTTGAGCTCGATGCACTTCTGGTTGGGCACGTAGCGGATCTTGAAGTGCGCGAAGTCGGGCTGGCCGGTGAGCGGGCACAGGCAGGTGAACTCCGGGCAGTCGAAGAGAATCTCATAGTCACGGGCCGGCGCCGGGTTCTGGAACGTCTCGAGGGTCTTGCTGGGCTTCGAAGGCATGGGCGGCCCCTTACCGGGAATCGGCGCACGTGGCACCTGTGGGTGGGGGGGGAGGTCCGTTCGGGAACGCCGGTGACCCAACGGCCGCCAGAGCCGCTACCATGAGGGGCGTGCGCGACGACGTTCTCGAGGCGGTGAGCGCCCTGCGGCGCGGCGGACTCGTCGGGCTGCCGACCGAGACGGTCTACGGGCTGGGCGCCGACGCGTCGAACGAGCTGGCGGTGCGGCGCATCTTCGCGGTGAAGGGCCGCCCCTCGAGGCACCCGCTCATCGTGCACGTCGCTTGCGCCGACGACGCCAGGCGGCTCGCCGCGGCGTGGCCCGACGAGGCCGGGGTGCTCGCGCGGGCCTTCTGGCCCGGCCCCCTCACCCTCGTCGTCACGCGGGCGAGCGCGGTGAGCGACGCCGTGACGGGAGGCCAGGACACCGTCGGGCTGCGCGTACCCGACCACCCGCTGGCGCTCGAGCTGCTCTCGACCTTCGGCGGCGGCGTCGCGGCGCCGTCGGCGAACCGCTTCGGCCGGGTGAGCCCCACGACGGCCCAGCACGTGCGCGACGAGCTCGGCGCCGACGTCGACGTGGTGCTCGACGGCGGACCCTGCCGGGTCGGGGTCGAGTCCACCATCGTCGACCTCAGCCGCGGTGCGCCGCGCGTGCTGCGGCCCGGCGGCGTCCCGCGCGAGGCCCTCGAGGCCGCGCTCGGCGCTCCGGTGCCGGTGGTGACGACGGCGACCGACGTGAGGGCCCCGGGCCTGCTCGCGTCTCACTACGCGCCCCGCGCCGGGCTCTCGCTGGTGTCGGCCGAGGCGCTGGCGGGCGAGGCGGGCCGCCGCCTGCGCGACGGCGCGACCGTCGCGGCGCTGGTGCCCGCGGCCTCGCCGACGCCGGCGGGCGTGGTGCGCTTCGAGGTGGCTGGAGACGACGCCGCCTACGCCCGGGCCCTGTACGCGACGTTGCGCGAGGTCGATGCGCGGGGGCTCGACGTCGTGCTGGCCGTGCCGCCGCCCGCGACCGGGGTCGGCCTCGCCGTCGTCGACCGGCTCCGCCGCGCCAGCGCGCCCCGCGCACCGCCCGATGACGAGGGCCACGGCGCGCGGTGACGTCCAACGCCGCGCACCGCCCGGGGCCAGGCCGGCCGTCGTCAGACCGGCCCCTCCACGAGGGGGCTCCCGTCTCGAGGCCGACGCCGAGGGCCCGCGACGCCGGGAGGACCCGAGGGGCGCGCCCAGGCCTCGCGAGCACAGGTGGCGCCGGGCGTCGGGGCGATGACGGGCGGCTCGCAGGCGCCGCCCACGTCGTGGACCGAACGGGGCGCCGCGCCCACGGGGTGATGCAGGTCAGCCGCCCGCGCCGAGCGACTTGAGGTCGGCGTGCAGGGCCAGCAGCGCCGTGCGGGTGCGCGTCTTCACGGTCCCCAGGGGGAGCCCGGTGCGCTCGGCGATCTCCCGCTGCGAGAGCCCCTCGTCCCAGGCGAGCTCGAGCAGGGCCCGCTGCTCGCTTGGCAGCCGCGCCACCCGCGTGCGGACCTCGCCGCGCAGACGCTTCGAGTCCACCAGCTCGTCGGGGCGCGTGGGCGGCTCGGTGACGTCGCGCGACTCGACCTCGAGCGTGCGGCTCACCGTGCCGCGGGCGCGCAGCCGGTCGATGGCGCGGCTGCGGGTGATGGTGACGAGCCAGGCGGCGACGTTGGCCCGCTCGGGCTGGTACTGCGCCGCGCGCTGCCAGGCTTCGAGGAAGGTCTCTTGAACGAGCTCCTCGGCCTCGGCGCGGTCCTTCGTCAGCTTGAGCGCCACCGCGAACACGAGCGAGCCGTACATCGCGTAGAGCGCCCCGAGGGCCTCGCCGTCACCCCGGGCCAGCCGGTCGCCGAGGCAGCGCTCGTCGGCAGACATCACTCGTCCGCTCCGAGCTTCGCCACCGACGCGCAGACGCAGGCCACCCCCTCGAGGGCGGTGAAGCTGTGCGCCGTGCCCTGCTCGCGCACGTCGAGCGCGCCGCGCCAGAACTCGGTGCCCGACTGGTCATCACGGTACCCGCCCTGCAGCACCAGCACCCGCTCCCGGCCGGCGTGCCGGTGGAGCGGCAGCTGCGCCCCCGGCCTCAGGCGCACCAGCGCGGTCATGAACCCATCGCAGCGCGCCCCCGCTTCGACCGGGAGCAGCTCGACCCCCTCGGCCGGCCCCTCACCCC
>JADCJJ010000107.1 GCA_020247085.1 Myxococcaceae bacterium
AACGGCGTCGACGGCCGGCGCAGCTACGACACCATCGAGAAGGCGAACAACAAGGAGTTCAGCGCCTGGGTGAAGGCGCTGACGCCCGCGGCGCCCGGCGAGGAGGGCCTGAGCGCCTCGGACATTCAGTGGTACGTCGACCACCCCGTCGAGACGCACTACTTCTACCCGAACCAGCGCGAGGTCCTGCTCAAGAAGATGGACCGGGACCGCGACGGCGTGACCGACGCCGACGACACCGTGTTCAACGTCGTGTACCCCAGGCGCGTCGACGCCGCCGGGGGCTACGACCCGCTCGACCCGGGCGCGCCGCTCGACGGGCTCGACGGCACGGCGCTCAACGGGGCGGTGAGCCAGCTGAACCTCTTCGCGCGCTACGCCCAGCTCCCACCCGGGCTGCTGGGCCCCGTTCCGTGGAACCCCGACGTCTTCCAGGGCGTGGGCTTTCACGAGGGCAGCGCGGCCGACGAGCGGGCCTTTCGGTTCGAGCTCGACCCGGCGAACGGGAAGATCAAGACCTCGCTCAACTCGAACTACGCGCACGCGCCCGCCGAGGCGCTCGCGCGAATGCTGGCCATCGAGGCCGGTCAGTTCGTCGGGCGCCAGGCGGGCTTCGACGACGCGCGCACCGCAGCGCTGGCGCTGTCTTTCCTCGAGCGCGTCGTGCACCAGGGCGGCGCGCCGGGGTGGAGCGCGAGCCCCATCGACACCCGCGAAGTGAAGGAGAAGCTCCTCGAGACCCGCTACCAGCTGGGCCTGTCGGTGCGCGAGCTGATGGCCGCCTCGGGTGACCCCGACGACTTCACGCCCTCGACGTGGGAGGCCATCGTCGCCAGGGTGAACGCCACGCCAGCGGCGCTCGGGCTGGCGAGCGTCGAGCCCCGCCGCGCCAGCGAGGCGCTGCCGGTGCCGGCCGACATGCGGGTGGGCGGACGGCTCGACGCCGCGGCGCTGCAGGCGCTGCTGGGCCGGCTCGGCGTCGACGCGACGGTCGACCCGGCTGCGCACCCCTTCGGCGTCAACGCCGGGCCCGGCACCCGCCTCGTCGTCTCGACGCGCGACCGCGGCGGTGCGCCCTCGTACGTCTCGCTGGGCATCGACTCCGAGGGCGTCGTGCGCGCCGCCGCCCGCATCACGCCCTGAGCGGGCGGGCCTGTCGTCAGCCCGGCCGGTGGCCGGAGTAGGCCGGGTCGTCGAGGTAGGGCTTCGCCGACGTCACGCGCACGCCGCCAGGCACCGACTCGATCATCTTCCCGTCGCCGAGGTACATCGAGACGTGCCCGTTCTTCACCAGCAGGTCTCCGGGCCGCAGCTGGTCCTTGGGCACCTCAGGCAGGTTCTTCTTCATCAGCCGGCTGTTCGGGAACCGGCTGATGTCGATGCCGGCCTTCTTCAACATCGTGACCATGAGGCCCGAGCAGTCGTAGCCGATGACGCCTTTGGGCGAGAGGTGGGCCCGCTGGCCCTCCTGCTGGTACGTGTTCCCGTCTCCCGGGGTGCCGAAGCGGAACGGGCTGGCGCCGCCGACGTAGGGCGCGCCGAGCTGCGAGAGGCCGAAGGCGATGGCCGCCTGGATGCCGGGCGGCGCGTCAGCCGGCGCGGAGGAGCCGACGGGCGCCGGGGCCTGCGTCGGCGTGGCGCTGCCCGGGCCTTCGGCGCGGGGAGCGCCCGGCGCCTGCGACTCGACGAAGCGCTTGAAGGCCGCCGGGTCCTCCTTGGCGAGGCGAAAGAAGTTCTGCAGGTCCTGGCGCTCCTTCGCGTTCATCTTCGAGACCTTCACGCCCAGGTCCTTCACCGCCGAGAGCTGCCGCTGCAGCTGGGCCCGCACATCGGCCTGCTCGGCCCGCGCCCGGCTCTTCGGCGTCACCCCTTCCCACGCCTTCGGGTCTTCGTTGGCCGCCAGCTTCGCCTCGAGGTCGGCGATGGCGCTGCCGATGCCGTCCCGGTCGCGGCGCACCGCCTCGAGCTCCTCACGGGCCCCCGGCACGCCCTTCGCCACCGCCAGCTCGAGCGCGGCGATTCTGCGCTCGAAGGCGGCCTGCACGTCGCTCCCCTGCGCCGCGGCGGCGCCGGCCCCCACTGTCCGCTGTGCGGCAGACCGGTGCGCGCGCCCCTTCCCCGTCGACAGCTCGTCGCGCAGGAACCCCGCCTTCGGCTTCGCCGCGGGCCTCGCGGCTGGCGCCTTCTCGGTCGGGCGTGAGGCGACGGACTGCGCGCGCGCGTTCTGGACCCGGGTCGTCATGCCTTCATTCTCTGCCGAAGGCTGTGGACGTCGCGACACAAGATCGACAAGTCCCTTTTCACGCTTGCGGAGCATGCTCATCATTCCAATGACTTGTGCGCCGACTCCCTGGCGGAGGCGCGTGGGTGGGGCGCGGTGGTGCGGGGGTTGCTCGTCAACCGAACCTGCTTGACGCCGGGCAGCGCCACGTGTCGATTCTGGTGCCTCTCCTGCCTGCCCCCGGAGTGCGCCCATGCCCCGCATCGCCAAAGCCGACGTCACCAACGCCCTGAAGGTCGCCGCGAAGACCATCGTCGACGCCGGAGGCCTCGACGGCCGCACGAGCCGGGCCGAGATGAAGGCCAAGCTGAACGACCTGCCGAAGGAGCAGCGGGCGCTGGCCGACATCTTCTTCCGCTTCGTCGACCACCGCGACTTCAAGAAGGGCGCGCAGGTCACCGCGTCGGACGTCACCCGGGCGGTCGCCTACGCGAAGACGCACCTCGTCGCGAAGTACGACCTCAACCAGAACGGCCTGTCGCGCGAAGAGATTGGCCGCATGTCGCTCACCGGCAAGCGCGCGGTGGACCTCGCGCGGGCGCTCAAGAGCGCCGCTGCCGACGGCGGTGGCGGGCTGACGGCGGCGAAGCTGGGCGTCGAGGTGGGCAAGCACGCGAAGGACGCGTCCTTCATGTCCGAGAGCGACTACGCGCCGGACTTCTTCGCGCAGCCCCTCCCGGCCGGCAGCGCGCTGACGGGCGCGTCGCTGATGACGGCGCTGAACGGCCCGCTGGCGGCGCACTTCGGCCAGCAGAACGGCGACCTGTCGGCGTTCACCGCGGAGCAGTACTCGGCGCGCGAGACGACGGCCTTCATCAAGCGCCTCACGACGCCGCCGGCCGACGGCGACGCCTTCTACACGAAGAGCGCGAAGGCCTTCGAGGCCATCACCGGCCTGCTGTCGAAGAACCTCACCGGACTGACGCTGTACAAGGTGGGGCCGAAGGACGACCAGACGGGGCGGCTCGCGTCGGACCGCGGCCTGTACGCGTACGTCCTCGTCGGGCGCAGCGCTGACGGCAAGCTCGCCGGCGTCAGCATCGGCTCCGTCGAGACCTGACGCCTCGTCAGCGCAGCGCCAGCCACACCCCGAGGAAGCCCAGGCCCAGCGCGACGAAGAAGACGCCGCCGAACAGCGCCGCCCGTTGCCACCGCGCGGCGCGCTCGTAGGCCGCCGTGTCGCCTTCGCCCGAGCGGTAGGGCTCTTCGTCGCCGGTGGCCTCTATCTCCTGAATCAGGCTCTCCTCGATGAGGGGCTCCTGCACGTCGCCGAAGCTCAGGCCGAAGCTCTTGCGCTGCTCTCGCAGGTGCTCGCGCAGCGGCCTCGACAGCCGCGGGTCGCGCGCCGGCGTCGGCGTTCCCTCGTCGGCCACCGTCGGGTCGGGCCGCTCCGGGTCGGTGGCGTCGTCGTTCGCCTTGAGGATGTCGGCCGGCGCCAGCACGGCGGTGTGCTCGAAGGCCAGGGCCGTCGGCGGCACCAGCGCCAGCCGCCGCGTCTTGTCGCCGGCCAGGGGCGTCACCGTCTTGCCGTAGATGGCCTCGGTGAGCACCTCGTCTTCGCTCGCCTTCTCCTTGTGGAAGACGCGGGAGAGCAGCTCGCCCAGGTCGCGCTCGGTGACGTCTGGCGCGTGCCGCAGCCGCGCCTTCTTCAGCGCTTCGCCGAACTCGGCCGCCGAGCTCCAGCGCTCCGAGGGCTCCTTCTTCAGCGCCTTCAAGATGACGTCGTCGATGCCCCGCGGCACCGAGCGGTTGTGCTTGCTCGGTCCCTCCCACGAGGGGTTGGCCGCCCGCCGCCACCGCTCGATGGGGTCGCCCTTCTGCGGGAGCGCGTGCCAGGCGAGCAGCTCCCACAGCATCACGCCGCACGAGTAGACGTCGGCGCGGCCGTCAACGATGAGCTTCTTCGCCTGCTCCGGCGCCATGTACGTGAGGTTGCCGATGACGACGCGGGGCGCCGTCTGCTCCTCTTTCAGCGTCGACTGCGCCGCGCCGAAGTCGATGATTTTGACGTCGCCGCGGTAGCTGATGCAGACGTTGGCCGGCGAGAGGTCGCGGTGCACCAGGTGCAGCGAGCTGCCCGACTCGTCCTTCGCATGGTGCGCGTACTCGAGCCCCTGACACACCTTCTCACCCAACAGCAGGATGAGGCCCAGCGGCATCTCGGCCTTGCGGTCGCGCAGGCGCTTGGTGAAGCGGCTCACCGTCTTGCCCTGCACGTACTCCATGGTGAGGAAGTACTCGCCGCCCACGTCGCCCATGGCGTACACGCGCGCGATGTTGGTGTGCTTGAGGCGCACCACCACCTTCGCCTCGTCGAGGAAGCGCCCGACGAAGGCCCGGTTCGCCACCAGGTTCGGCAGCACCTTCTTCACCACGCAGGCCCGCGGGTGCTCGCCCCCCTCGCGCGCGAGAAACACCTCGCCCATCCCACCCGCGCCAATCCGGCGAATGAGCTGGTAGCGCCCGAACGGTACGGGCGCCTCCGGCGAAGGGTCCCGCAGCATGAGCCTCGGAGTGTGCGGCTCATGCCGCGCTGGAGCAAGCACCGGCACGCCCGCCTGCGGCGTCAGCACCTCCAGGCTGGTCAAGTCGCTGTTCATCGCGCCCGAGACATTCTGTCCGACATGGACTTACCCATTGTCGACGTGGCGCGTCACGAAGTTGCAGCACCCCCAAAAAGCTCGAGCAATATCATGTGTTTTTGGCCTACCGAACGCTGCGTACGGGAATTGATGGACCGGGGACAAAGGGCCTGGGCACAGGTGGGGGCGGCGTGGGCAGCGAGGGCAGCGGTTTAGGGGCGGGTTGAGGGGTGACGGGCGGGTACCGGCCGTTGGCGATGGCGGCCGCGCGGGCCCGGCGCAGCTCGACCTCTTCGGGTGAGGGGCTGTCTATCGGGTCGATGCAGGCGTCGACGCGTTTCTCGCGGGCGCGCTCCATGAGGCGGCCGGCGCGGCGGGTGAGCGCACGCATCATGGCGTCGAGGCCGGCGTCAGTGAACGTCGACGAGTTGAAGTCGAAGCCGAGTGCGTCGCTCAACGACGGGCAGTTCAACGTCTCTATCTTCCAGGTGAAGCGCACCTTCGGGCCGCCATCGAGGAGCGCGACCACGAGCTTGAGGCCGACGTCGCCGCGCGCGTCTTCGCCGACGGTGAGGTAGTGCTCGGCCCACTTGTCCCTCGAGGTGCGCTCGAGCGCGCGGGCGACGGCGTCTTCGAGGCGGGGCGTCGGCCACTCGTCGAGTTCGCTGCGGAGGCTCACCACCTGGACGCCGATGGCCCCGTGGATCAACAACGGCACCGCGACCATCCATGCGCTCATCGGACGCTCCTCGAACCGTACCCGCTCCTGGCATAAGGATATCAGCGCAGGCCAACCACCGGGAGTTGGGCGTTGGCGCCCGCCGTTCGTCCTGTGACGGCGCGCGCGCCGTCTGCGATACAGAGCGCCAGCTGCCGCCATGAGCGAACTCCCTCCCGGCCCGGCCCCCGTCAGCGCGCTGCGGCGGCTGAAGCGGGCCTTCGATGCGTCGCCCTGGTTGCAGCGGGCCTTCGACGCGCTGGTGCTGGTGGCCATCGTGGTGGGCGTGGGGCTGTGGCAGACGCGGGCGCACGTGCGGGGCGTGGCGGTGCCGGCGGTGACGCTGCCGTCGCTGGACGGCGCGACGGTGTCGACGGCCTCGCTGTCGGGGAAGCCGACGCTGCTGGCGTTCTGGGCGCCGTGGTGCGGCGTCTGCGAGAGCGAGTCGCGCAACCTGGGCTGGGCGCGTGGGCTGGCCGGCGACCGGGCGAACGTGGTGTCGGTTGCCACGGCCTACGACGAGGTGGGCCAGGTGCGGGCCTACGTGCAGCGCAACGGCGTGGACTACCCGGTGCTGCTCGACGAGGCGGGGCTGGCCGAGGCGCTGCAGGTGGCGTCGTTCCCCACCGTGTATTTCCTCGACGCGCAGGGGCGCATCAAGGGCAGCGTCGTCGGGTACACCACCACAGCGGGGCTGTTGCTGCGCCTGTTGTGGTGAGGGCGTCGCCGGTCGCCGCAAGTCGCCGGCCGACGGCTGACGTCACGCGCTGGGCGTCACAGGCCACCGTCGAGCGCGTCGAGGAGCGAGTCGAGGGGGCTGTCGCCGTCGAGGAGCGCGCGCAGCTCGCTCGGTGACGCGGGGCCGGCCTTCTCGAGGGCGGTGACGAGGTGCGCGTCGCAGCCGCTCTCCTGTCGCAGCCAGGCGGCAGTGGCCTCGGCGTCGGGGCTGACGGCGCGCAGCGCGGTGGCGACGCCCACCGCTTCGTGCACCATGGTGCAGCGCGCCGGCGCGCAGGCGAGGGCCTTCTTCTGCACCTCGGCCGGCACGCCGGGGGCGAGGAACTTCACGGCGCCGCGGGCGACGGCCCGGTAGCGCGCCAGCTCGTCCTTCGTCGGGAGCCCCGCGGCTGGTGGGCGCCCGGCGCGCTCCCAGGCGGTGCGCTCGAGGGCGTAGAGGCGGTTGCGAATCATCTCGCTGATGAGCGACCCGTTCGTTGCGATGAGGGTGCCGAGCTGGCGCACGTCGCGGCTGGCGCGCTCGAGGTCGCCGTCGGCGAGGCCGCGCGCGAGGCGGAGCTTCGCCCAGGGCATCAGCTGCAGGTAGTTCGGCAACGGGGCCGAGACGTACGAGTGGTCGCGGTCCTGCAGGGGGCCTACGGCGGTGAGGCTCCAGTGGTCGAACTCGTGGAGCTGCCCCATCCACCCGAAGTCGAGCCCGGCGAGCTCGGCCTCGCCCACCGTGAGCCACGCGTCGTCGGGCTTCACGCGCGCCAGCAGCGCGTCGGGCAGGTGCAACGTGCCGACCTGCCCGCCGGGGTTCGACGGCGTCGTCTCCCAGTCCACGCGGCCGTTGAGGAAGAGGGCCGCGTCGCGCTTCGGGGGGGCCCGCTGAAAGGGCGCGAGCTCGCGCAGCCGCCGGCTCTCGGCGCAGAAGCGCTCGAGGTGGCGCTCGGCGCTGCGGGCGTTCTCGGCGAGCGCCGCGCGGACGCGCGCCTCGAGGCCCGCTTGCGTCGGGGGGGCTCCGTCGGCCGGGAGGAGGCCGCCGTCGGTGGACGGCAGCGCCAGGGCCGCCTCGTCGTCGTCGTCGCCCTGTGGCAGCGGCGCCGGAGCGCCTGGTGCCGGCGCGGTGCCGGCAAAGGCCGGTGGTGCCGCAGGGGCAGGTCGAGCGGCGGAGGCTGGCCTGGGCGGAGGCTGGCCGGGTGGCGGCTCGCTGGTGTCGGCGCTGTCGTTCGAGGACCTCAGCCACGCCACGAGCGCCGCGGTGGAGACGAGGGACGCGACGACGGCGAGCGCGCGGCGTGAGTCCATGGCCCTATCCTCGCCGGAGTCCGCCCGGGGCGCGAGGCACCTCGGGACAACCACCGCGTGGTGGGCTCGCGTCGAGCTGAGGCGATGTGGGGGCGGAGGCGCTTCGGCGAGCGGTTCCCGTTCCGCTGTCCCATGTCGGGTGGGAGCACGGGCGGTCACGCTGGAGCCCCTGCGTGGGGGCATGCCTCGCGAAGGCGCGGCGTGCGTCCGCAGGGCGTATGGTGAGCGGCTCCCGCCAGCGTGGCAGGTGCGGTGTGATGCGCCCTCACCGGCCGAGATGCTCGGCCAGCGCGTTGACGGCTCCGGGGTGGCCGAGGGGGCGTGGCGTTGCCCGCCAGGGGGTAGGCCGGCACGCAGACGCTTCGCAGAGGCCCGACTGGCACTCGACGTTGAACTTGCACGTGGCGCCGTTCGCGCGTGGAGGCGCGCAGCGCCCGGGGTCGCGCACGCGGAGTCGTCAGTGCACGCCTACCCCGCCGCCACGAAACTCGACCTGGAGGTACGGCATGTGCGCAGTACGTCAGCGCAGGTGAGTCTTCGGGCGCAGTCCGAAGAGGAGGCGCACGACGCGCCCTCACCACCCGGGGCTCCGGCAGGCCCCGTCGAAGCACGAGGCCGTGGATACGCACTCGGCTGAGAAGGCGCAGGTCGCTCCGGGCATGCCACGTGGCGTGCAGACGGCGCGGCAGAAGAGGTCCGGTCCGCACGCGGACGTCGCGCTGCACGACGCGCCCGCCGCCTTCGATGGCCGGCAGATGCCCGAGGCGCAGGACCGGCCGGACTGGCCCACGACTTGCGAAACGCCTGGCCGGCCGCCGGCAACCGCTCACAGACGTCGTTGTGGCAGGTCGAGGTGGGGCCGCGCTCGTACGAGCCCCTGCAGGCCGTACCCGGGGCGGGTTCTGGCCGGCAACTGATGGTGAACCTTCATTCAAGAGGCAGACGAGTGGCGCGTCGCACGGTGTCCCGCTGCGCCGGCACGACCCGCCTCGCCCGCCGCCCGCGGTGCAGCGCCGCATGCATGAGGCGCCGTTGAAGCCACCGCCCGCCGCCCCGCAAGGCGCCGGCGACCTGCAGCTCGCGCGCTTCAAGGCCCATTCAGCCAACGAGGGCCGCGTGATGAATGCATGCCTGGAGCGCACCACGAGTCCCCCGAACTCCTTCGGTGACGCGGTGGTCTGGTGGGGCTTCGCGTGCGTCGGCCTCTCCGGCGGCGCCTGGTGGACGATGGCCTCCGCCGCGCTGATGACGTTCCTGCTCGTGCGCGTCCCGGGCGTGGCGACGCAGGAGTCCGCCATGAAGCACCGACCCAGCTTCGCCGCGTACATCGCCTCGACGAGCTCGTTCATTCCCCGGCCGCCGCGTTCCCCACCCTGCCTCCGGACGAGGCCGTCGGCGCTCTCAACCCAATCGGCGTCACGACACAGGGATGGCGTGATTTCAACGCACAGTTGCGTTCTCGAAACTCACGGAGGGTGCATGCTGCTCGACGAGATTGGCTTCTTTGCGCAGGTGGCCCGCGCCGGAACGCTGGCAGAGGCCGCGCGCCAGCTGGAGCTGCCGAAGTCGACGCTCTCTCGCGCCATCGCGCGGCTCGAGGCGAAGACGAAGGTGCCGCTGCTGTGTCGGGCCGCGCGCTCGTTCACGCTCACCGAAGACGGCAGGCGCTTCTTCGAGGCGGTGGGGCCCCACGTCTCAACGATGGCCGAGGCCACGCGCCTGCTCGGGAGGAGAGCCGATCAGCCCGAGGGCACGCTGCGGGTCAGCGCTCCGCTCGCGAGTGGTGACCTGCTCGGAGACGCCATGGTGCGCTTCGGCATGAGGTACCCGCGGGTGCGCCTCGACGTCGAGCTGTCGTCGCGAAGGGTCGAGCTGGTGCGGGAAGGCTTCGACGTCGCGTTCCGCGCCACGCCGACCCTGCGAGGCGACGCGCTGACGGCCCGCAAGCTCACGACCGCCACCCTCGGGCTGTACGCGGCGCCGACCTGTCTCGCGGTGCACGGTACGCCGAGCAGCACCGACGAGGTGGCGACGCACGAGCTCGTGGTGCACGCGCCTTCGCTCGAGGCGTCACCGCTCCGCCCGGCGCGCCTGCACGCGGCGTTCGTGGCGGCTCGCATGGCGGTGAACGAGTTCGGCTTCGTTCGAAGCATGCTGCGCGCGTCGGCCGGCATCGGGCTGCTGCCCGCCTTTCACGCAGCCCGGGACGTCGAAGATGGACGCCTCGTTCGCCTCGTGCCCGAGTGGTCGCACGCCATCGGAGCGCTGTACCTCGTCTTCCCGACCGCACCGCAGCTGCCGCGCAAGGTCGCCGCCTTTCGCGACTTCATGGTCGAGACGTTCAGGGCTCCGGCGCCATGACGCTGGGTGAGCTGCAAGACGCATCGGCTGCGCAGCGATGAAAGCCGCGCTCCTCTGCGCGGGCTGGCTCGACGGGTGCGAACCCTGCCCTCACGCGCCTCGGTTGAACAAGACTGCAGTTCGCGGGGGCTGCAGCGAACGCGAAGGTGCGGAGGCAGGTCGAGAGGGGTGAACGGACGCGGAGGCGCCTGTCGCGGGAGCGCCGAGGCGGCTGGAGCGGCGCGTTGGCCTGGCGGTCGAGCTCGGCGATGAGGGCGTTCCGCACCTGCGCCTCGCTGCAGCGACTGAAGCCTCGGCGCGTCCAGCCCGTCGTCGACGCGGGCTCCAGCGTTTTCGAGCCCTCGCTGGCGCAGGACCTTCGTCACTCGTCGCGCCAGCGGCGTCACGAGGGCAGCCACCTCCTCGGGCATCGGAGGTGGGAGTGCGACGAGGTCGACGCCGGTCTCGGTCGCCGCGGAAAAGCCATCTGGGTTTTCCACGGAGGGCGGAGGCCGCCAATCCCCCACGCCGGCGGCGAAGCCAACCTCCGCTCGACCTCGCAGGCCGATGACGCGGCGCCGAGAACACCGTGCACGACGGCTGTCGCCACATGCGTTCACGGAGCCCTGCGAGCACGTCAGCCTCTCAGCGGCGCCGCGCCATTCGTGCGATGACAGGGCTCGATGCCGCCGTGGATTCCCAACGCCATCTCGGTCCTTCGGGTGCTCCTGGTGCCCGTGTGGCTCGCCCTGGCCTTCCGCGCGCGCGAGGTGGCGCAGGGCGGCGGTGACATCGACCGCGTGCCCCTGCTCGCCGTCTTCATCACGCTGGGCCTCTCGGACCTCGTCGACGGCTTCATCGCGCGTCGCTTCCACCTCGAGTCGAACCTCGGCGCCACGCTCGACGCCGTGGCCGACAAGCTCGCGCAGGTCTCCACCGTCACCTTCCTCGTCTTCCTGGGCACGCCGGGCTTCGCGTCGTTGCCGCTCTGGTTGTGGCTGGTGTTGCTGCTCCGCGATGGAGCCCTCGCCGTGGGCTTCCTCCTCGTCTACCGGCGCCACCGCGAGGTGCACGTCGCCCACCGCTGGCATGGAAAGGCCTCGAGCCTCGTGCTGTTCCTCGTCATCACGCTCGGCATCGCCAACGTGCAGGAGACCGCGATTCTCGTCGGCTCGTTCGCTTCGCTCGCGCTCATCGTGCCGAGCACCGTCAGCTACGTGAAAGAGGGGCTGCGTCAGCTCGCCGCGGGAGACCCTGCGCCGCGGCCGTGACCGCCATGGACGCGGGAGCTTGCGCCCCGGAGCGCCGCGTTAACGGTCGTCAGGCCCTCGCGGCCTGAGCAGCCCTCGCGCCGGGCGGACCCAGAAATCGTTCGGCCGGCGTGCACTGCATGCGTATGGTCTCAACCATGCGCCCCTGGCCCCTGCTGTTGATGACGCTGGCCCTGTCCAGCTGCGCGGTCGTCGTCGCAGGGCTCGAGCCGAGACCCAATCTGCCGGCGATGCCCGACGCACCGCCGCTCGCCATCGACCTGGGACCGAACATCAAGCAGGAGCAGACCATCGAGGTCGGGACCGCGGCGATCGAGCTGCGAACCTTCCGAGGCGACCTCAAGCGAGGCTTCCTGGCGGGCTTTCCCGGGGCCACGCAGGAGGCGGCCCCGCTGACCCTCCGCCTGTCGGAGGTGAACGTCACCTACGAGAACCTGCGCATCGCCGGCCTGGCGCGCTTTCGATTCCGCGGCAGCGTGACGCGTGGAGACACCACCCTCGTCACCTTCGCCGGGAAGGCTGACGGCGACGCCTGCACCGACGCGGTGAGCAGCTGCCTTCGCTCGGGCATCGAGGCGATGTTCGAGAAGATCTTCAACGACGTGTTCAAGGGGCTCGCCGGGCCGGGGGCCCCCGTCCGCGACGCCCCACCGAAGGCCATCGAGCTCTGACAGCGCCAGCGGCTCGAGGCGTCGAGCGCGACTTTGGGGGAGTGCCCCGTCGTCACGCCCATCCCCTGGTTCGTCGATTCGCCGAAGGCGATGCTGCCCGTGATGCCCGGCCCCGCCGCCAGGCAGGCGGAGGTGCGGTCGTGGTCGCGCCCAGCACGGGAGTCGAGCATCGGCGTGCGCAACGCCTGTCTCGACCTGGCGCCGGGAACGGCTTCGTCACGTCTTCGTCGGGCGCGGCGCGTCGTCCTCTCGAGCATCTTCGGCCCCTCCGTGCGGGAAGCGCGCTCGGGAGAGGTCCTCCTGCTCGCCGGCGCGCTGCTGTCGAACGTCGCTGCAAAGGCGCGGGCGCGCTTCGACGGCCGCCTGCGCACCTTCAAGCAGAGCGAGCTCGATGCGTTCCCCGGTGCTGCCGCGGAGGACGACGCTCGAGCGCGGCGGCTGGCTCGCCTTCATCCTGGTGACGAGGATTCGCGGCTTCGGCGCGCTGTACGAGTTCGTCGAGTGGTTCGCCGCGCTGGCGCTCGAGCCCGAGGGTGGCGACCGCTTCCCCGGCGCGCAGGGCGACGTCTGGGATGCGCCGAGCGACGGGCTGGAGGCGGGCATCGGCGCGAGCGCTGCGCTGGCGCTGCTGGCGCGCCTCCACGACGCCTCGAGAACGAAGGTGCGCGCGAACCTGACGCGCGCGTGAGGCGAAGGCGCCCGCCGCGCAGAGACCGCGTCCTCGGTACGCAGGGCGACGTCTGGGACGCGCCGTGTCCAGGCCCCGATACGAGGGCGGCGCTGGCGCTGCTCGCAGGGCACGACGTCGCCTCGCGGGCGGAAGCGCGCGGGTGAAGACGCCGCGTCACCAGAGGGGCGTCACGGGCAGGTGGCGCGCTCCGAGCAGATGGAGCCCCGGCACACCCTCGGCGACGCGCAGCCGGCATCCACGCCGGAGCCGCACACGTCCTGGCAGACGTACTCGCACCGCCTGGCTGTATTGCACGTCCACTCGCCGGGGCAGCGGACGGGCGCCGCCAGCGCCGGGCAGTCGCACGTCGCGGTACACGTTCCGCCAAGCGTCGAGGGCCCGCACCCGAGCATCACCAAGAGCGCCAACCCGAAGAGCGTTCGCATGAGGCCGAAGCTGAAGCCACCGCCCACCCCGACGCAAGGCGCTGGCGCAGGCTCGCGTTGGCCAACCCCCAGCCACACCTCGTCGCCGGTGCAGCGGAAGGAAGGTGGCGAGGTGGAAGGGCACCGAGGGCTTCTCCCACGAGGGGCGCTCGCAGAGCCCCGCGCCCGGCTGCTTGACGGCGCCGGTGCGGCGCAACGTCCCGGGGCATCGAGGGCTGTCCCCGAGGCCCGCTCAGTTCGGGTCACACACGCCCGTGCACGTCTGCACGATGTCGCCGGTGCGGAAGAACGTGTCGATTTGCCGAAGCACCGAGGGTTGTCCGCGCAGGCTGTCGTGGACGATGGGCTTCGTCTTCGGGAAGTCGCTTGCCCGGTAGTACGCGTCGACGTCGCCCAGCTGGAAGTCGTGCACCTCGAGGCCGCTCTTCGCCGGGTAAGGCCGGGCCGAGAGCCCCCACGGCGTCGCCGCCGACGGGCTGAGCACCTCGAGGCCGAGCAGGCGCGCGTGGAGCCAGCTGCCGAGGTTGGGCACCGACGGGTCCATGAGGCCAATCTGCATCAGCACCTGCTTCTCGGCGTTACCGGCCAGCGGCTCTCGCAGCAGGTATCGCGCGTACGTCGCCGGGTCGATGCGGTCGATGGGGCGCTGAATCATCGCGACGAACTTCCGCTGCTCGAGCGGGTCCGACACCGCCAGCGCGAGCAGCTCGAACAGCCCCGAGAAGGCCTCGGCGCGCATCATCATGTGGGTCAGCCCGGCGCCGCCGACGTTGAAGACGAGCTTCCGGGTGGTGGGGTTGAGCGCGTTCATCGTGCCCCCGAGGATGTGGCCCTGGCTGAGGCCGACGAAGGCGTCGGCCGGGCCGGTGACGAGCGGCGCTCCGCCGGGGCGCTGGAAGGCCGGGAGCGCGCCGAGCTGCTCGCAGGCCTTCGTCAGCACCAGCCAGTTCGCCATGCCCTGGTGCACGCGCTCGACGAAGCGCGCCGTCTGCGCCAGGCG
>JADCJJ010000108.1 GCA_020247085.1 Myxococcaceae bacterium
CTGGGCGCTTTCTCCGGCACCTTCCAGGAGAGCGGCGTGCCCACCGGCGAGTACGAGGCCCGCCTCTCCGAGGGCGCGCCCAACGCCGTCGTCGCGCGGCGCAGCTTCCGCGTCGAAGCGTACCGGGTGCCGACGTTCGAGGTGCAGCTGTCGGGCGCGCCGCGGGTGCGCAACGACGGGCCCTTCAAGGTGAAGGCGGTGGCGCGCTACTTCGCGGGCGGCAACGTCTCGAACCAGCCCATCGCCTGGTCGGTGACGCAGCGGCCGTACAGCCACACGCCGAAGGGGCTCGCCGGGTTCCTCTTCGCTTCGTCGTCGCAGTTCGCGCGGCCGCAGGCGCAGCGCAGCCCGGGCCTCACCTCGCAGCAGGGCGAGCTCGACGAGGGCGGCGCCGCGGAGCTGACGATGAACCCACAGCTCGACTTCGACGGCTCGGGCCGGGTGTACCGCTTCGAGGCGACGGTGACGGGCCCCGACGAGCAGCCGGTGACGGCGGCCACCGAGGTGAAGGCGCTGCCGCCCTTCGTGCTCGGCCTCAAGGTGCCGCGCTACCTCGAGCGGGCCACCGAGCTGAAGGCCGACGTCGTCGCGGTGGGCATCGACGACCAGCCGCTGAAGGACCAGGAGGTGCGGGTGCGCCTGCTGCGGCGCGTGTGGCACTCGACGCTCCGCGAGACGAGCTTCGCGACCGGCCAGGCGAAGTACCAGACCGAACAGGAGGACCTGCCGGTGGCCGAGAAGACGCTGAAGACGCTGAAGGCGCCGCTGACGCAGGCGTTCCCCATCACCGACTCGGGCGTGTACGTCGTCGAGCTCTTCGCGCGCGACCGCCTCGGCCGGGTGCAGACGTTGTCGGCCGACCTCTACATCGGCGGGTCCACGCCCCAGGCGTGGCAGAAGTCGCGCGACGGCGTCTTCGAGGTGAAGCCCGACAAGCCGCGCTACGCACCCGGCGACGTCGCGCACCTGCTGGTGCAGAGCCCGTACGCCACCGCGAGGGCGCTCGCCGTCGTCGAGGACCCGACGGGGAACCGGTACGTCTGGAAGGACGTCAGCGGCTCCCGCGTCGTCATCGACGTGCCCATCACCGACCGGCACGCGCCGAACCTGCCGGTGCACGTGGTGCTGCTGCGCGGGCGCATCGGCGAGGGGAAGACGGACGACAGCCGCTACAAGCCGGCCACCGCCGCCAGCACGCTCGAGCTCGAGGTCGAGCCGGTGAAGAACCGGGTGCTGGTCTCGGTGAGGCACCCCGAGGTGGCGCGCCCCGGAACGAAGCACGACTTCACCGTCACCCTCACCGACGACGAGAAGCGCCCGGTGGGCGGCGAGGTGACGCTGTGGCTGGTGGACGAGGCGGTGCTGTCGCTGGCGAGAGAGGGGCCGCTCGACCCGCTCTCGGAGCTCATCCGCCGCAACGCCCGCGCGGTGACGGTGCGCGACTCGCGCAACCTGGTGGTGGGCCGCGTCAGCGAGCTCGAAGAGGACCCGGGCGGCGACGGCGACGACACGGACCAGCAGAGCGGCAAGCGCCTGGTGCGCAAGGAGTTCAAGACGGTGCCCTTCTACGCCGCGACGCTGGTGGTGCCGGAGAGCGGCACGCTGACGGTGCCCATCACGCTGTCGGACGACCTGACGAATTTCAGGGTGCGCGCCGTGGCCGCCTCGGGGGCCCAGCGCTTCGGCCTCGCGCAGTCGACGCTGCGGGTGCGGCTCCCGGTCATCGTGCAACCGCAGCTGCCGCGCTTCGTGCGCAGCGGCGACCGCTTCTGGCCCGGCGCGGTGGCGCGCGTCGTCGAGGGCCCCGACGGCCCCGCCTCGGTCGACGTCTCGGTGACCGGGCCGGTCGAGGGGCCGGCGAAGGCGCAGGAGCGCGTCGAGCTGAAGGCGACGAAGGCCCAGTCGGTGCTGACGCCGGTGACGGTGACGTCGGCCTCGACCGGCCGGGAGCAGGCCCTCACCGTGCGCGTCGACGTGACGCGCCTGTCGGACCGGGCCGGCGACGCCTTCGAGGTCAGGCTGCCGCTATACCCGGACCGTGCGGTGGAGCGCGCCGCGAAGGTGGTGACGCTGGCGCCCGGCACCACCCCGCTCGACGCCTTCCCCGAGGCCGCGCGCCCGGGCACCGCCTCGCAGCGCTACGTCTTCACCAACCAGCCGGGCGTGCTCGAGCTGGCCTCGAGCCTCGACTACCTCTCGGCCTACCCCCACGGCTGCCTCGAGCAGCGCCTGAGCCAAGTGTACCCCGACCTCGTGCTGGGCGGACTCTTGAAGCGCCTCGAGCTCGACACGCGCTTCACGCCGCAGGTGCAGACGAGCGCGCGCACGCTGCTCGAGGAGCTCGGCCTCCACCAGGACGCGGCGGGCACCTTCGGCTACTGGCCCGGCAGCGAGGGCAACCTGCAGCTCACGGCCAGCGCCGTCGAGTTCATCGCGGCGGCGAAGAAGGCCGGGGTGCCGGTGGACGACAAGGTGCTCCAGCGCGCCACCGCGGCCCTCAAGCGGGCGCTGCGCCGCGACTTCCCCGGGCTGTGGAGCGAGTACCGCTTCAACCAGCAGACGGCGGCGCTGCGCGGGCTCGCGCGCATCGGCGAGCTCGACGACAACTACGCCATCGAGCTGTTCCACAACCGCGCCAGCATGGACTCGGCCGCCCTCGCCGACCTGGCGGTGGCGATGAGCGCCCGGCCCCAGGTGTTCCAGGCGAACCTCGGCACGCTCGAGGGCGAGCTGTGGGACGAGCTTGTCTTCAAGCTGGTGAAGGGCAATCCGGTGTTCGACCGCCTGCGCCGTCAGCGCGCCGGCTGGTCGGGCCTCTACCTGGGCAGCAGCGCGGCCTCGGTGGCGGCGGTGTGGGAGGCGCTGCTGCGCGTCGACGCGAACGACCCGCGGCACCCGCAGCTGCGCGACGCGCTCCTGGCCAACGCGAAGGCGTCGAACGGGTTCGGCTCGACGTACGACAACCGCCGGGCCATCTCGGCGCTCGGGGTGTGGCTCGACACAGGCCAGGCAGGCACGCCGAAGTCGACGGTGACGGTGGCCGGGCAGGCCGAGCTGGTGCTGGACGACGCCAAGAAGGCCGGCCGCCGCGTGGTGGAGGGCGAGAAGGCGCCGACGGTGACGGTGGGGGGCGCTCCGGTGGGCGCGCGGCTGCAGGTGACGTACCTGCCGCTGCAGCCGGGCGACAAGGCCGAGGCGAAGAAAGAGGGCCTCATCGTCTCGCGCAGCCTCACGCGCTACCCCGCCGACGGCAGCGCGCCGGTGAACGTCGACGGCGTGGCCGGGCAGACGCTGAAGGTGGCGCTGGGCGAGGTGCTCGAGGTGCACGCGCAGCTCACCACCGACGAGGCGCGCAGCCACGTGGCCCTCGTCGTGCCCTTCGCGGCCGGCCTCGAGCCGCTCAACCCGGCGCTCGAGACGTCGGGGAGCGACGCGAAGCCCTCGCAGGCCGACTCGCTGACGCCGACGTCGGTGCAGCGCCTCGACCACGAGGTGCGCTACGCCTTCACCTCTCTGCCGCGCGGCACGCACACCTTCCACTTCCGAGTGCGGGCCTCGAGCGAGGGCAGCTTCGTGCACCCGCCGCCCTTCGCCGAGCTGATGTACCGGGAAGAGGTGCGCGGCCGCGGCGTGGGTGAGCGCGTCGTGGTGACGGGGAGCCGCCAGCAGTGAGCCGGCCCCGCCGCGCTCCAGCGCGCCCGCCGCGGCCGACACCGTCGGTCTGCGTCCCTCTGGCGGCGCGCCAGGGGGTGGCGAGGAGCGTCTCTGTCGCGCTTCGGCGGCGCGGCCACGTCGTGCGCTCCCCGCGAGCGCGCTGCGCCGCCACCACGCCGGCCGCGCCGCGCCAGGAGCCCCGCGCGTGAGGTGGCCCACCGTCTTCGAGGGCCATCGCCGGAAGGGGCTGTGGCTCCTCGGGCTCTTCGCCGTCGTCGGGGGTGGCCTGGCGGCCTGGCTCCACGGGCTCGACGACGACCTCGTGCGCCGGGCGCCCTCGCACGTGCTGCTCGACCGGCGCGGCCGCTTCCTCGGCGAGGTGCCGGGCGAGGCCGAGGGCTTCGGCTTCTGGCCGCTGCCCCCGACGCTGCCGGAGCGCGTCGTCGTCACCACCCTCGAGACCGAGGACCGGCGCTTCTTCGAGCACGACGGCATCGCCTGGCCGTCAGTCGCGCGCGCGGCGTGGCAGAACCTTCGCAACGGGCGCGTCATCTCGGGCGCGAGTTCCATCGCGATGCAGGTGGCCCGGCTGCAGCGGCCGCGGGCGCGCACCTTCGCCGCGAAGGCCCGCGAGGCGGCGGTCGCGCTCCAGCTCGTCGAGCGCCACGGCCACGACGCGGTGTTGCGGCAGTACCTGACGCTGGCGCCGTACGGCAACCGCACCCACGGCATCGCCCGCGCGGCAGCCCTCTACTTCGACAAGCCCATCGAGGACCTGTCGTGGCTCCAGGCAGCCTACCTGGCCGCGCTGCCCCAGCAGCCCGGGCGCATGTCGCCGTGGACGAAGGAGGGCCACGCGCGGGCGATGGCGCGGGCGCGGCGCATCCTCTTGAGGCTGCACCAGCGCGGCCTGCTCGACGACGACGCGCTGCGGCTGGCGCTCCGGTCAGACCTCTCGCTCGCCCGCCACCCGGCGCGGCCGCGGGAGGCGGTGCACGCGGTGCTGGCGTTGAGCCGCCGCCTCCCCGCAGTGGGCGTCGTGCACCGCACCACGCTCGACCTCGACGTACAGCGGGCGACGACCCGGGCGTTGACCGAGAACCTCGCGCGGCAAGCAGGCCTCGGGGCGGGCAACACCGCCGGCGTGGTGGTGGAGCTGCCCTCGGGCGAGGTGCGGGCCTGGGTGGGGAGCGCCGACTACTTCGACGTCGAGCACCGGGGCGCGCTCGACTACCTGACGGCGCGCCGCTCGCCGGGCTCGGCGCTCAAGCCCTTCATTTACGGCATGGCGCTCGAGCGCGGCACGCACACCGCGGCAACCGAGCTGCCGGACACGCCCGTCGAGTTCGCCACCGCCAACGGGGGCCTCTACGCGCCAGAGAACCTGACGCACACCTTCGCCGGGCCGATGCTGCTGCGACAGGCGCTGGGCAACTCGCGCAACATCCCCGCGCTGCGCGTCTTGAGCGACGTCGGCGTGAGCCAGGTGGTGCAGCGGCTGGAGCGCGGCGGCGTGCGCGGCGTGACGTACGACCCGGACGCGTACGGGCTGACGCTGGCCATGGGCTCGCTGCACGTCACCCCGCTCGAGCTGGCGCAGCTGTACACCGCGCTGGCGAACCGGGGCGTCACCACGCCGCTGCGCGTCTTCGCCGAGGCGCCGGCGACGGCGGGCGCGCGGCTCCTGTCGCAGGACGCGGCCCTGCTGACGGCGCACATGCTCGCCGACGCCGACGCCCGGCGCCCCGCCTTCCCGCCCGGCGGCAGCCTGGACTTCGACGGCGCCGTGGCGGTGAAGACGGGCACGAGCCAGGGCTTTCGCGACGCCTGGGCCGCGGCCTTCTCCGACCGGCTGCTCGTCGTCGGGTGGGTGGGCAACCACGACTGGCGGCGAATGAACGGCGTGACGGGCGCGAGCGGCGCGGCCCCGGCGGTGCGGGCCGTCTTCGACGCGGTGGGCGGCACCATTCGCCCCTGGCAGCCAGCGCCGCTGGCCATGCCGCTACCGGACGGCGCGGTGAGCGTCGACGTCTGCGCGCTGTCGGGGCGGCGCCCGGGGCCGAGGTGCCCGCACCTGAAGACCGAGCACTTCGTGCGGGGCACCGAGCCCGAGGCGAGCTGCCCCTTCCACGCCGACGTGCGCCTCGACACCCGCACGGGCCTGCGCGCGGGCCCGGGCTGCCCCGACGCGGTGGTGACGACGAAGCCGATGC
>JADCJJ010000109.1 GCA_020247085.1 Myxococcaceae bacterium
ACGTATGGCTCGGTCCTCGTTCCGGAGGGACCAACATCGATTCCTGCTGCACTCCTCGACGGCCCATCGTCATGTCGCCGACCTACCGGCTCGCTCGACCGCCGTCGATCCCCGCCGCGCGAAAACTTCAACGGGCTGCTAGCCCGGAATATTCACCCGTTCGCGGAGAACAGCCGGGCGACCGGGCCGACGGCGCCGATTGTCAGAACCGGGCCGACAGCCCGAGCGCGCCGCCGCCCGGCGTGGGGGCGACGAGGAGCGTCACGGCGGCCGGGGCCGGCCGGTCGAGCAGGAGCGCGACGAGGCCCCCGATGAGCACCGCGGCGCCGGCCGCGAGGCCGATGGCGCCCTGGAGGCGCGCGCGGTCTGACTGGGCCAGCAGGAGCGCCACCCCCGGCGCCTCTGACGCAGACGGCCCGTCATTCGGGGGTGCATAAGCGGCCAGGGTACGCCGCACGTCCTCCGCGGCGATGAGCTGGCCGACGCCGAAGGCCGCGGCGCCCACGCCGAGCCCAACGAGCGCCACGCCGATACCCGACGCGGCGGAGCGTCGGGGCGGCTCAGCGACGGCGTGCGTCGCGACGACGACCGCGAGGACGAGAGCGAGGCGACGCATTCGCTGCGCGTCGTACCACGCCCCGCCCTCGACCGTCAGCGCTCGAAGGCGCCGCCCGGACCCGGCGCGAGGTCAGCGCGAGGCGTCGCCGACAAGGAGCCCGTTCGCGACGAAGGTGTGCAGCGCGTCCTCGACGGTGACGTCGAACACGTCGTGCACGGTGACGTACCGCGCGTCGCTCGTCACGGACACCACCCGGAGCGCCTCGTCGTCGTCCTCGGGCACCTCGAGCACCTGCGCGCGCCGGCCCAGGGCCCAGTCGCCCGCGACCGCGAAGGCCTGCGTGAGCGGGTCGAACAGCGGGTGGTCGGTGGTGCACTCCATCGTCACGGTGGTGCCGCGCAGCGACAGGCACTCCCGCCGGCTCGCGCGAATGGCAGCCACCCGGGTGCTGACGCGGCGGCCGCTCATCGGGTCGACGGCCGTCACCTCATCACCGACGCGCAACCCCTCGACCAGCGCCTCGCCCGCGCGGGTCCGCACGCGGGTCCCGCGAGCGACACAGAACGACGTCGACGGCTCGAACGCACTCATCGTCTGCCTCCTTGGTGCCACCAAACGGGGCGACTCCACACCACACAACCCGCGGCCCGTCACCGGGGTGAAACGCGACCGATGCCTGAACGCCCGGGCGGTGTCGAAGCGGCCTCGCTCGCGCCTCGGGCGTGTCCCCGAGTTGTGACAGCCGCTCTCGCCGTGGACCCGCCACCTCTCGAGCACACCTCGGGCCAAGTCTGCTACGGACCAACCCATGACCACCACGCTGTACTACGTCCCCCGGACCCGCTCGACGCGACCCCGCTGGCTCCTCGAGGAGCTGGGGGCACCCTACGAGCTCGTGCGCCTCGACACCTCGAAGGGCGAGACGCGCACCGACGAGCACACCCGCCGGCACCCGCTGAAGCACGTGCCAGTGCTCGAGACGAAGGACGGCGCCCTGTTCGAGTCCGCCGCCATCGTGCTGCAGCTCGCCGACCTGCACGGCCGCTTCATTCCCCCGGTCGGCTCGCACGAGCGCGGCCTCGTGTACCAGTGGCTCTTCTTCGCCATGACCGAGCTCGAGCCGCACTGCGTCGTCTACTTCACCGAGAAGGTCCTCAAGAAGACACCCGAGACGCCGCTGGCGCTCGCCGCGAAGGCGAAGGTGAACGAGGCGGCGAAGGCGCTGAACGCGCACCTCGAGACTCGCGAGTGGATGCTGCCGTCGGGCTTCTCGGTCGCCGACGTCGTCGTCGGCTCGGTCGCCTGGTGGGCGAACCGCATGGGCGCGGTCGAGGGAGCGCCGCACCTGCTCGCCTACGTGCAGCGCTGCGAGGCCCGCCCCGCCTACCAGCGCGCCACCGCCGACTGACGGCACGGAACCGCGCCCGGCCCGCCGCACCTCCCCCCGTGGTGCGCCCGACGACGGCGCACCTCGGGCTGCGGGTGGGGGCGGCGTTCGCGCAAGCAGCCGCCTGGCCCGCGCGACGGGCCCCTCCTCACGCCGCCGTGGCCCGGCCCGACCGGGGCCTCAGATTCCAGAGGGCTCGCGACCCAACCACTCGGATCCCCAAGCGCCGAGGCTGGCACGGGATGTGCTCGGCGTGGCACACCATGCGCCCTCAAACAGCTCCCACCACCGAACGACGCCGGCCAGCCAGCTGGGTCGTGTGGTGCGCCCTCACGCACCTCGTCGCGGCCAGCTGCGGCCCCGTCGACCTCCAGGCATCCCGGTACACCCGGAGCTGCGCCGTGGCCGCCGACTGCGCCGTCGTCTTCTCCGGCGACCTCTGCGGCTGCGTCTGCCCGAACGACGCCATCAACGTGTCGGACAAGCTCCGCTACGACGCCGATGCGCGCGCCGGCACCGCGCGCTGCGCGCCGACGCGGGCGCAGTGCGTGGCCGATTGCATCGCGATGACCGCCAGCTGCCAGGCCGGGCGGTGCGTGGCGGTGCCCACGCCCTGAGGGGCTCCGCCCTCGGCCTCGCCCTCGCGCGCCGAGAACGCGCCTCTTCGCGCCGGCGGCGTGCGGGCGGGCTTCTGCGGCGTGACGGCCGGCCAGTACACCCACGCCGCGCCTCCCCTTCACTGCCTTCGACATCGAGTCCGGCAGCCCCTGGGCGCGTACCGCGCCTCCCCTGCACCGGCTCCGGCATCGAGTCCGTCGGCCGGTACCCCCACGCCACGCCTCCGCCCCAGCGGCATGGGCGGAGCGCCGAGACGCACGCCTGGCGGCGCCTCGAGTGCGTTGCACGGCTCCAGGCAGCGCGTTGACCTTCGTGCCTGGCGACACAGCGTGTCCTCTTTTCAGGCTTCGGCATAGAGACGCTCTGCGTGTCGGACGACACCGCGCAGCGAACGCGCTTTTCGAGTGGCGAGCGGGCCGCCTTCCTCGAGGTGTACACGGCGCAGGCGCGCGCGGTGCGACGCTGGGTGGCGCGCTTCTTCAAGAGCCCCTTCGAGCAGGAGGAGGCGGCGCAGGAGGTGTGGCTCATGGTGCACCGCATGCAGACCTCGTACGACGTCAACCGCGGACCGCTCGAGCCGTGGCTGCGGGCGCTGACGTCGAACCGCTGCCGCGAGCTGCTGCGCGCGAAGGGGCGCCGCCCCGACGCCTCGGTACCGCTCGACGACGGCGACGAGGCGCTCTGGCTCGACGCGCCGCCCCCCGACGAGGCGCTGATGCAGGCGAAGGTGCAGGCGGCGGTGCAGGCCTTCCGCCAAGGGCTGCCGAAGGCCGAAGACGTGGTGCTGCAGCGGGGCGTCGGTGACGGTCTCACCCACGAGGAGCTCGCGCGGGAGCTCGGCGTCACGGTACGCCAGTCGAAGCACCTCAAGAAGAAGCTCCTCGCGAAGGTGGCCGCGAGCGCCAGCCTGCGCGCGCTGGCGAAGGAGTGGCTCTCGTGACGCTCCTGCTGCACCGGCGGGCCATCGAGGCCGCCGTCGCGGGGCGCCTCGACGCCCGGGCTGAGCGCCGGCTCCGGGCCCACCTGTCGACGTGCGAGGCCTGCCGCGCGCACTACGACGCCACGGTGCTGGCGGCGCGAACCCTCACCGGGAGGGAGACGGGCACGGCGCTGGAGCTCGAGCGCGAGCGAGCGCGCCTGCTCGAGCGCCTCGACGGGCTGGCCACGCCCGCGCCCGGGCCCCGGCGCGCCGGCTGGCTGCTGCTGCCAGCCGCGATGGCGGCGCTGCTGGCGGTGCTGGCGGCGCTCCCCTCACCCGAGCGGCAGGTGACGGAGCGCGGGAGCGGCGACGAGGCGCCGCCGCCCTTCTCGGTGTCGCTCTACGCGCGCGCGAAGTCGGGGGCGACGCCGGTGCGACTGGCGGCGCAGCTCCCCGAGTCCGGCGAGGCGACGGTGTCGGCCGGGGACTGGGTGCAGGCGAAGGCGCCGCCCGGCGTGGCGGTGGTGGTGGTGCTCGCGGGGCAGCCGCCTCGTGCGCTGTCACCAGGAGCGAGCGAGGCGCTCCCCCCCGGCGTGGCGCGGCTGTTCGCCGCGCGCGCCCCGCCAGAGGTGGTGCTGCGCGCGGCAGAGGGCCTGACGCCGTCGGCCCCGCGGCTCCCGCTCGACGTCCCCCAGGTGACGGGCGTGCTCTCGGTGCAGCCGTGACGACTGCCCTCGCCCTCGCGCTGGTGGTGACGGCGGCGCCCGAGGGCCCCCACGACGTGTACGCGGTGGTGGTGGGCCACAACGGCGGGCGCCTCGCCGGCCCCGGCCGAGCGGCCCTCGCCGACCTGCGCTTCGCCGACGACGACGCCCTGCGCATGGCGCGGTGGTTCGAGGCCCTCGCCGTGCCCGGCGGAGTGACGGTGCTGGCCCGTCCCGATGGGCAGACGCGGGCGACGCTCGACGCCGCCGGCCTGCCGCTCCCGGCGGTGCTGGCGCCGACGCGGCGGGCGCTCTTCGAGGCGCTCGAGGCCCTCAAGCAGACGCTCGCCCGCCGCGCCCGGCCCTCGACGGTGTTCTTCTTCTACGCCGGCCATGGCCTCACGGGACGCCTGCTGCTCGAGCCCGAGGCGGGCGACGAGGCCAGCCTCACCGGCCGCGAGCTGCGGCTCGCGCTTCTCGACCTCGGCGCCACCCACGTCGAGCTCTTCATCGACGCCTGCCGCTCACAGAGCCTCTTCACGGAGCGCGGCGGGCCCGACCTGTCCAAAGAGATCGCCACTCTCGAGGCCGGCGCGTCGCCGACGACGCTCGGCATCCTCACGGCGGCGCAGAGCGAGACGCCGGCCGGCGAGGCGAGCGACCTCATGGGCGGCTTCTTCTCGCACGTGCTGGCCTCGGGCCTGGCGGGCGCCGCTGACGCCGACGGCGACGAGGTGGTGCGCTTCGGCGAGCTGGCGGCCTTCGTGGCCTTCAACACCGAGGGCCTCACCGGCCAGCGCCCGTGGTTCGAGCCGCCCAGCCAGGACCTTGGCGCCCCCGTCGTCGCGCTTTCGGGCACCACGCGGCTCGAGCTGCCGGGCGAGGCCGAGGGGCGCCTGCGCGTGGTGTCAGAGGCCGGCGCGCCCATCGTCGCCGAGCTGTTCAAGCCGCGCGGCCGGCGCATGGCGCTGACGCTGCCGTCGGGCGAGTACCGGGTGCAGCGGCGCGACGGGGCGGCGAAGGTGGCGCGCGTGGCGCTGGTGGCCGGGCAGTCGCGCACGCTGGGGCCGCTGCTCGACGACGACGGCGCCCCGCGGGCCGCCGGGCGGGGCGACCTGGTGTGGGAGCCCGTCTCGTTCCAGGCGCCCTTCTCGCCGCAGGTCGTCGCGGCGCTCGACGCGGGCTACGTCTCGGGCCGGCCGGCGGCACCGAGCCCGGCGCGCCGGGGGCTCGTCGTCGACGCGGCCTACGTCGGCGCGCCGACGCCCTTCGGCCTGCCAGGGCTCGAGCACGGCGTCGAGGCGGGCGCGCGGCTGTCGTTCGGCGGCCCGCAGGCTGGCGTGCGCGTCGCCTTCCGGATGGCTCCGGTACCCTCGACGCAGGCACCCGACGCGGTGCTGCGGCGGGTGGCCGTCAACGTGCGCGGCGGGTGGCGCTTCGGCCTCTTCGGTCAGCGGCTGGGGCTGACGCCCTTCGCGACGGCGGGCTTCAAGACGGTGTGGCGCACGGCCCAGGGAAAGGTGGCCGGAGACGCCTTCGCGCCGGCGATGGGCGCGGGCCTTCAGGCCGAGGGACACGTGGCGTCGTGGTTGTCGCTGTGGCTCGAGGGGCGCTTCGAGGCGACGTGGGTCTCGCTCGACGGGGCGCGCACGGCCTTCCCCGAGCCCGGCGTGACGATGGGAGCGAGCGTATGGTTCTGAGGCTGCCGTTGGTGCTGGTGGCGCTGTCGTCGTGCGGCTTCGAGCCCCTCTCGCGCGAAGAGCTCTTCGGCCTGCGCGTCGCGCCGAAGGTGCGGCTGACGGGCACGGTGACGGGCGCGGGCGGCGGGCCCATCGAGGGCGTCACCGTCACGCTGGCCTCGGCCGCCACCGCCACCGACGCGCGGGGCGTCTTCGTGCTCGACGACCTCGCGCCCGGGCCCTTCGGGGGCGCCGCGCTGAAGGCGGGCTACGAGCGCGAGGACTTCAGCGTCACCCTCGTCGAGGGCACGAACCGGAAGGACCTGGTGCTGCGCACGGCGACGTGCGCCACGTGCGCGCGCCTGACGGGCCTCGTCCTCGACGCCGACACCGGCGCCGCCCTCGCCGGGGCGACGGTGGCCGCGGGCGGCATGCTGGCGACCACCTCGGCGAGCGGCAGCTACGCGCTCGAGGGGTTGATGGCCGGGCCGCTCTCGGGCCGGGTGACGAAGGCCGGCTACGTGAGCCTTCCGCTCGAGCGCACCCTGCGCGCGGGCGACAACCGCTTCGACGCGGCCCTGTTGTCGCTCCCCTGCGGCGGCTGCGCCGGGGGGGAGGTGTGCGAGCCGGTGCAGCGCCAGTGCGTGGCGGCGGCGACGTTGACCACCACGGTCGTCGACGACTGCACGGGCGCGGCCGTCACCGCGAAGGTGCGGGTGCAGGACCGGGCGACGTGCTCGGCCGGGCCGCGCGGCTACTTCGAGCTGCGGGGGCTGGTGCCGGGTGGGCCGCAGACGATGGCGGTGGGCAAGACGGGGTACCAGAGCGTGAACCGCCAGGTGACGCTGCGGTCGGGCTTCAACGCCGAGCCGGTGGTGCGCCTGGTGCCCGTCTCGGGGTGCAGCCCGCCGACGCCCGACGTGGCGTGCACCTGCGCCGAGCCCGAGTGCCAGGCGCCGTGACGCGCGCTCGACGCCAGCGGAGGGCTGCGACACAGTCGGGGCGATGCCGGAGGGACAGGCGGCGCCGTCGCTGACGCGGTACGTGTGGCTGTCCATCGCGGCGGCCGTGGCCACCATCGCGCTGAAGGCGACGGCCTTCTGGCTGACGCGCTCGGTGGGGCTGCTGTCAGACGCGCTCGAGTCGCTCGTCAACCTCGCCGGCGCGCTCATGGCGCTGTGGATGATGGTGTCCTTCCGGTAGGGGTGCGTGACAGGGGCCGCAATCCCATGCTGGGGCGGGGGCGGCGGCCTGGCGGAGATTGGGCCGATGCGACGGCGAGGTTCACGGCGGAGCGGTCGAGTCGTCGCTCGCGCGCGCGTCAGACG
>JADCJJ010000011.1 GCA_020247085.1 Myxococcaceae bacterium
CGCACGCAGCGTATGTGCTCCGACAGGTAGCAGGCCGAGAAGCCGAGCCGGCGCCGCCCCATCTGCGTCTTGCCGGAGCGGTGCCACAGGTGGTTGTGCAGCAGCACCGACTCACCGGCCACGACGTCGAGCGTCACCTTCCGCCCGTCGGCCCCCGCGGCGGCCACCTGGGCCGGGGGCACCAGGCCGCCCAGCGGCGTCGAGAGCCCGCCGAGGTGCGAGCCCGGCAGCACCTCGAGGCAGCCGCCGCCCGTCGGCGCGTCGTCGAGCGCCGTCCACAGCTGCACCTGTGGGTCCTCGCTGAGTCCCCAGAGGCGCCCACCGTCCTGGTGCCAGGGCACCTCGGTGCCGCCAGCCGCGGCCTTGTTGAAGACGATGGCGCGGTACAGCCGCACCCTCCCGGGGATGAGGGCGCGCACCAGCGGCTCGAGGGCCGGCAGGCGGATGAGCTCGCGGAACACGTCGTCGAGCTCGAGCTTCTCGAGCTTCCGGTACGACAGCGATGGCCCCTGCCACCCCAGGCCGAGGGGCGCGTCGCGGTGGTCGCCGCTCACCGCGTCCATCTGGAAGAAGAGGCCCGGGTACGTGACCCGCCCCAGCATGAGGTCGACCGCCCGCGCGCGCAGCCGCTCGAGCAGCCCCTCGGGCACGACGCGCCCCAGGCGGGCGTACCCGTGCGCCCGGTAGTGCGCGATGGCGGCGGCGACGTCGACGTTCATCGCGCGTAGCTCGCGTCGGTGCCCACGGCGGCCCGGTACGCCTCGTCGATGCGCTCGAGCAGCGCCGGTGGCAGCTGCACCTGAGTGGCCCGCAGCGCCGCCTCGAGATGGCCGATGGTGGCAGGGCCGGCCAGCACCACGTCGACGCCTGGCCGCTGCAGGACGAAGGCATAGGCCAGCGTCGGCAGGTCGAGCCCCGCCTCGACGGCGAGCGCCTGGAACGCCCTCGCCCGCTCGCGCATCACCGCCGAGCCGTAGCGCCGCCGGTAGAGGCCGTTCGCCGACAGCCGCGCCGCCCGAGGCGGAGGCACGTCAGGGTCTCGCGCGAGCAGCCCGCCGGCGAGCGGGTTGTAGATGGTGGTGGTGATGGGGAAGCGGCGGGTGAAGGCGAAGTACTCGACGTCGAGCTGCCGCACCGCGAGATTGTACAGCACGTGCGAGTGCGCCGGGCGCGGCAGGCCCCGCGCGTCACAGCGGTGCATCACCTCGAGCACCTGCCAGGCCGCGGCGTTCGACAGGCCCCAGCCCCTCGCCTTGCCCGACGCCAGCACCGCTTCGACGCCGTCGAGCGACTCGTCGAGGCTCGTTTGGCCGTCGGGCGCGTGCCAGAGGTAGACGTCGACGCGGTCCGTCTGGAGCCGCGCGAGCGACTCGTCGAGCGCCTCGACGATGCGCCGCCGCGACAGCCCCTCATGCCGCCACAGCCCCACCTTCGTCGTCACCCTCAGCCCGTCGCGCCGCCCCCTCAGCCAGCGCCCGACGATGCGCTCGGCCTCGCCCTCGGCGTAGAGGTTGGCGGTGTCGAGCGCGGTGACGCCGGCCTCGTACGCCACGTCGAGGATGCGGCGCGCCTCGGCCTCGCCCGTCCGGCTGCCGAAGTTCATCGTCCCCAGGGCCAGGGTGGCGCTCACGCCCCTGCGGTATACCCGACGCCACCCCATGCCGCTCGACGTCACCCTGCTCGAGGTCCCCGCGCGGTTTGACCAGGCCTCGCGCCAGCTCGCCTGGGTCGACGAGGCGCTGCGCGCGGCGCCGCCGGGCGACGTGGTGGTGCTGCCCGAGGCGGCCCTCACCGGCTACGTCTCGCCCGACGGCGACTTCGACCTGTCTGCCTTCGCCGAGCCCCTCGAGGGGCCCCAGCTCGACGGCCTGCGGCACCTCGCGGAGCAGTTCGACACGACGGTCATCGGCCCCGTCATCGAGCGCGCGGGCGTCGACCGCTTCAACAGCCACGTCGTCGTCGCGCCCTCGGGCGCGCTGCTCGCCCACTACCGCAAGCGCCACCCCTGGTACCCCGAGACGTGGGCCACGCCCGGCGATCGCCCCTGGCCGACGTTCGAGCTCAGCGGCCTCACCTGCTCTCTGGCGGTGTGCTTCGACGTGCACTTCCTGGTGCGCGAGGCGCAGGCCGTGCTGCGCGAGGCCGACGTGCTGTTCTTCTGCTCGGCGTGGGTCGACGGCAACGGAGACTCGCGCCCCGGCACCCTGGCGCCCGTCGCGCAGGCCTTCGGGCTCACGGTGGTGAACGCCAACTGGGGGCCCGGTGAGCCCGACGTCGCCGGCCAGGGCGGCTCGCTCGTGATGGACCCGGCCGGCCGTGTTCTTCAGCGGACGAGGGGCCGGCAGCACCGCCTCGACGTGCGCCTCCCGCTCCCGCCACGCGCCGCCCGACCGCCGCCCGGCTGACGCCGACGCCACCGCCGGCGCCCCTCGTCCTCACCTGCGCCAACCGGGCGTGCGCCAGCGCCGCCTGGTCGCTCGCTGTCCCGCTCCGGGCGGACGTCGCGGGGCGCTCGCGCGCTACAGGCCGGCCGCGCCCTCGCCGGCCAGCGACGCACGTTGACGGCCCGCGCCGCCTGCGTCATGGGCAGCGGGTGACGACGCTCTCCCAGCTGCTCCCCGCCGCCCTCGAGGCCCGCCGCGCCGCGGGGCTCCTCGACGACAAGCACCAGTCCGCCTGCCGCCTCTTCAATGGCTTCGTCGAGGGCCTGCCCGCGATGGCGCTCGACCTCTACGGCACCACCCTCGTCGTCAACGACCACGCCGAGTCGAAGCGCGGCGACGAGGCGCTGGCGCGGCAGGCCGTCGAGCTGGTGCGGCAGGCGCTGCCCTTCGTCACCACCGCGCTGTGGAAGGTGCGCAGCGCCGACGCCGCCGAGACGCGGAACGGGCTGATGCTGCTGGGCGACGAGAAGGCGCTCTGCCGGCGCGTGATGGAGGACGGCGTCTGGTACGCGCTGTCGCTCCGGCTCAACCGCGATTCGAGCCTGTACCTCGACACCCGCGAGCTTCGCGCCTGGGCGAAGCGGGCCCTCGGCGGCAAACGGGTGCTCAATACGTTCGCCTACACCGCCTCGCTCGGGGTCGCGGCGAAGGCGGGCGGCGCGAGCGAGGTGCTCAACACCGACCTCAACAACGCCTTCCTCACCGTCGGCCGTGACTCCTGGGCGATGAACGGGTGGCCGCCGCGACGCCCCGAGTTCCGGGCGGGCGACTTCTTCGACGTCGTGGGCCAGCTCAAGCGCGAGAAGCGCTCCTTCGACTGCGTCTTCGTCGACCCGCCGCTCTTCTCGGTCACCGAGCAGGGCCGCGTAGACCTCGTCTCGGACATGGAGCGGCTCCTCAACAAGGTGCGCCCCCTCGTCGCCCACGACGGCTACCTCGTCGCGGTGAACAACGCCGTCTTCGTGCCCGGGGCCGACTTCCAGGGCGTCATCGCCCGGCTGTGCGGCGACGGCTACCTGAGCCTCGAGGCGCGCGTGCCGGCGCCCGTCGACTTCACCGGCACCGCCGCCACGCGGGCCGGAGCGCCGCGCGTCGACCCCTCGCCCTTCAACCACTCGACCAAGATGGCGGTGCTGCGGGTGAAGCGAAAGGACGCGCGGGCCTGACGGCGGCGCACCCTCGCGCTGGGCAAACGCCTCGCCGTGAGGTGAAAGGCCGCGCGTGGCCCACTCCTTCAGCTTCGACGCGGCGTACTACCGGCGGTACTACGAGGACCCGAAGACGCGCATCTACGACCGCGCCCGCCACGCGCACCTCATCGAAGGCGTCATGGGGCTGCTCGCGTGGTTCGGCTGGCCCGTGCAGTCGGTGCTCGACGTCGGCGCCGGCGTCGGCTGGTGGAAGCGGTGGCTGGCGCGGCACCGCCGCGACGTGCGCTACGTCGGCACCGAGCTCGAGGCCTCGACGTGCAGGCGCTACGGGCTGCTGCAGGCCGACGTCCGAGACCTGCGCCTCGACGAGACGTTCGACCTCGTCGTGTGCCACGGCGTGCTGCCCTACGTCGACGACGCGGGGCTACCAAAGGCCATCGACAACCTCGCGGCGATGAGCCACGGCTTCGTCTACCTCGAGGCCATCACGAAGCAGGACCTCACCGGCAGCGTCGACGTGACCCTCACCGACACGCGCGTCTTCCACCGCCCGGGCGCAGCGTACCGGGCGCTGCTCGAGCGACACTTCCTGCAGGTGGGCGCCGGGCTGTGGGCGAAGCGAGACGCCGGCATCGTCTTCTACGAGCTCGAGGTGCCACCGCCAGCGCGGCGATCCGGCCGCAGGGAGCGGCGGCGCTCGCCCTCCGCCGCCCGCTGACGCACGTCACGGCGCGCAGGCGGCCGAGGGCCAGGGGCCCAGCGCGTTCGCCTCTCGGCCGAGCGCGGCCATCACCTCGACGGCTGGGTCGCGACCGGCGAGGAAGCCCGACGAGGCCTGGCATTCGAGCCCCTGCCCCGCCTCGGTGAGCCCCGCGCAGGCCGCCTCCCGCTGCGCCGAGAGCGCGCGCTGCGCGTCCTTCACCCAGCGCCTCAAGGCCTCTCTCGTCTGCGCGAGGGCGTCGGCGTCGAGGCTGGCGCCGTCGGGAGCGACGGGGACGAGCTCGGGCACGTCGGCTGGCGGGAACCCCTGCTGCTCGTCGTCGGTGCGCCGCAGCGTCACGACGAAGTCCGACGACGGGGGCCCACCGGCGGCCTGAATGATGACCCGGTACGGCTGGCGCCACTCGTGGGTTCGCAGCACCCAGTGGTAGGCGTCGCGCACCTCATTGACGAGGCGCCGCTCCGTCTGCCACAGCGCCCGCTCGACGTCGTCGAGGGCACTCTGGGTCTGCCGGCGGTGGTCCTCGAGCTGTGAGGCGTAGCCACAGCGCGCCTGCTCGGCGGTGCGCTCGGCACACGCCTGACAACTCCCCGCCGCCGACAGGGCGCCGCGCGCGCGCGAGCAGTCATCCTCGGCGCGGCGCTCGGCGTCGCGGGCCTCGCGCACGGCGTCGGCGTGCGCCCGCCGCAGCTGGTCAAGGCGGAGCCACTCGGGGTTGTCATACTCTTCGCGTCGCACCACGTACTCGACGCTCCTCGGAGCGTCGCTGAAGGTGTGGGTCAGCTCGCCCCGGAAGAGCGACGCCCGCAGCCCCGCCGCGGTGTTCGACGCTGCGCACCGCAGCCGCCCTTCGCTCACCTGCTCCACGTCGCCACAGACGAGCTCGCGCGAGAGCAGCCCGTCGGCGGCGGTCGCCACCGCCACGGCGTCGCGCTCGACGATGGCCGCGCGGAGCGACGCCTCTGACCCCGCCGGCGTCACGTCACGCGAGAGGCACTTCGAGAGCGCGGCCAGCCCCAGGGCGCTGGCGACACGCCGCTGGGCCACGGCGTCCTTCGCCTTCTCGGCGGCGACCCGGGCCGCCTCGAGGCGCGCGGCGGCGACCTGCTGCCGGTAGCCTGCCGTGGCCACGTCAGCGGAGAGCGCCTCGAAGCAGCGGACGCGGGCGATGGCCTCGGCCGGCGTCGCCTGCGGCACACCCCGGCACGTCGCGAGCCACGTCTGGCCGGCGGCGTCGGCGAGCGCGGCGAGCTCGGGGTCGTCCTTCACCCGCCGCGCCTGGTTGACGACGTCGAGGCAGGCGCGCTCCTGCCCCTTCACGCCGCACAGCGGCGTGGCCTGCTTCACCAGGTCGGCCTTCACGTCGCGGTAGAGCCGCGCGGCGCGCTCGCACCACGCCTCGTCACTGCTGTCCCGACAGGCCGCGTCGTACTCCGCGAGCGCGGTGACCGGGTCGCCACGGTCGAGCGCCTCCTGGCCGCGCCGCGCCGCCTGCCAGGCCTTCGAGCAGCCGGTGGCGGCCACCAGCCCCCCCAGCACGAGCGCCAATCGCCACCGCGACGCGCCTCGGCGGCGTCCGAGGTTGCGGGGCTCCACCGTCTCGGCGCGCCGGCAGCGGGGGTTGCTCGAATGGACACAGCGGGCGTCTGAGGCTCCTGCCATGGGCGCCGAGTGAACCAGAGCTCACCGGCCTTCGCACCAGCCAGCTGCTGCGTCAGACTCGTCGCCGCCGATGTTTCGCGCCCCCTGCCTCTGCCTCGCCCTGCTGGCGTGCCAGCCGACGGCCGCTGTCGGCACCCGCGCCGAGGCCATCGTCGGAGGCGAGCCGGCGCCGCTCGACGAGGCCGTCTTCTTCGTCGACGACGACGCGGGCGTCTGCAGCGCCACCCTCATCGCGCCCCGCACGCTGTTGCTGGCGGCCCATTGCGTGCAAGAGGGTGCGCCGATGGTGGCCCACAACCGGCCCCGCGTGGGCGAGGGCGACGCGGGCACGTACGTCGTGGTGGAGCGGCAGACGTGGGCGCAGGCCACCGATGGCGGCACGGCCGACCTCGCGCTCGTGCTCCTCGACCGCCCGCCACCGGTGACGCCGAGGCCATGGACGTGGTGGGGCCCGCCGCCTGCCATCGGCACGCGCGTTCGCCACGTCGGCTACGGACGCAGCGAGTCAGCGCCCCCCGGCGAGCGACGGGCCGTCGTCACCGAGGTCACCGGCGCCACCGAGGCGCGCGCTCACGGCCTGGTGCTGCTGACGGGCACCGTCGGCCGGGGCCTGTGCTTCGGCGACTCGGGCGGCCCCACCCTCGTCGAGGAGGACGGCGGCTCGCGCGTGGTGGCGGTGCACAGCTTCATCACCACCGAGTGCGGCGCCGGGGTGTCGAGTTCGGTGCTGCTCTTCCCCTACCGCCGCTTTCTCGAGCACTGGCTGGCCGACCATGAGCCGCCGCAGTGCGCACGCGACGGCCGGTGCGTCGGCGGGTGCCAGCCAGAGGACCCGGACTGCCGGTGTGGGCTCGACGGCGTCTGCCGCGCCGACTGCCCACCGGGTGACGACCTCGACTGCGCGAACGCGTGCAGCACCGACGGGCTGTGCTCGCCGCGCACCGACTGCGCCGCAGACACCGACTGCGTGCCTGACGGGGCGTTCTGCCTCGGGCCGGCCCAGTGCGCGGGGCGCGTGTGCACGAGCGACGCGCAGAACCCGAGCCGCTACTGCAGCCAGGCCTGCGACGCGCAGCGGCCCTGCCCCGCCGAGCTGAGCTGCGACCTGAGCCGGGGCGTGTGCCAACTGCGCCAGCGGCCCCTCGTGGGCGAGGGTGAGTCGTGCGCGAGCCCTGCCGTCCGGTGCGCGGCCGGGTTGGCCTGCACCGACGTCGGCGCGGAGCAGCGCTGCTACCGAACGTGCACCACCCAGGCCCAGTGCCCGGCGGGCACCCGCTGCCAGTTCCAGCGCCTCGGCACCTGCGTGCCCGCTCCACCACCGCGCCTCGACGACGGCACCGAGTGGACGGGGCCGGTCGCGCCCGTCGGTTGCTCGAGCGCCGCCGGCCCCACCCTCGGCGTCTGCCTCATCGTCGCCTGGCGGCGCCGCCGCGCGCGGCGCTGACGGCGAGCGGCGACGCCCAGCGGGGCCCGTGAGCCCGTCGGCGCGGGGTGCGCCGGCGAGGCGCCTGGCTCACGGAATCTCGTAGCGAATCACCAACTGGCTCGAGCCCGTCAGGGGGACCGGCGTCGACGCGGTGTTGGTGAAGGTCGCGTTGTCGACCGTACCGGCCGCGGCGCTGTCGCTCGCGAAGCGCAACCGCCATCGGATGGTGGCGCGATTCGGTGCGCCCTGCGCGACGCGCACCTGCCCCGCGTTCGAGACGCTCTTGGTGCCGAGCGTCGGGTCGGTCGAGAGCTCGAACACGGACGCATCGAACGGGTTGCCGGACAGCGGAGACACGCCGTAGTCCGCCGCCTCGAAGGTGTCGCCGACCGAGACGACCTCGGCGAGCACGTTGCCCAGGTTCGTCGAGCCGTAGGGGGTGTTGTTGACGCCCGACTGCTCGACCGTCAGCGTCGACTGCGTGATGCAGTAGATGTTGGAGGGCAGGGACTCGATGGGGAACTTGATGAACGCGCGGCTGCGGACCGACGAGTTGAACTCACCTACGCGGAGCGGGACGTTGAGCGCCAGCGTCGACTGACCGGGGACCGCCGCCGAGAGGACTCGGCCCGAGGCGGCGGGCTGCCCGACGAGCGTGGTGACGACCTGCCGCATCGTCGTGAAGGTGTAGTTCACGTTCGCGAGCGGGTTCCCCTGCAGGTCGAGCGCGATGGTGGAGCCGTCGTTGACCCGCACCGTATACACGGTGTTGTACGCCCACGCGGCGAGCGGGGTGAACGTCACCTGGGTCGATGCCGCGTTGAAGCTGACGCGGCCCGCGACGGGGACGCCGCTGGCCCGAACGCTGAGCGCCGCCAACATCGACACCCGGTCGATGGCGCTCGAGAACGTCAGGCTGACGGCGGTGGGGAACCGCAAGAAGCTGCAGCCCGTCAGCACCGGCACGCCCGTGGCATTGGCGGCCGGCACGCGGTCGGTGTTCGCGGCGGCGCTGGTGTCGGTCCCCGGCCCGCTGGTGAAGCTGCTCGAGAACGACGGCAACGGGTTGCCGGCGACGTCGGTCGGCGCCGGAGTCGCGAAGGCCACCGTGAAGGACGTCGAGCCGGACCAGTTCGCGGCGGGCGTGAAGCGGACGCTGGTGTTGGTGCCATTCCACGTGAAGCTCCCCGCGCGGGTGGCGTTGTTGAACCGCAGGGTGCTCTGCACGCTGGCGGTGTTCATCGGCTCGTTGAAGGTGATGACGACCGACGAGTTGGTGGGGACGCCGGTGGCCTGGTCGTTCGGCGTGATGTTGCTCAACGTTGGCGGGGTGGTGTCTGGCGGGCTCGCCGTGGTGAAGGAGAACAAGAACGGCGAGGCCATCGCGTTGCCGGCGACGTCCGTCGCCTCGACACCCACCGAGTAGGTGGTCGAGTTCGCGAAGGCCCCGACGCCGCCGTCGTCGCCGACGGGCATCGCCCAGGTCGCCGTGCGGTTCATGTTCGAGAGCGTCGGCGTGCCGAGCGAGAACGGCGCGTTGATGGTCGCCTCGACGGTCGACGGAGACACTGACTCGTTGAAGGTGACGGAGACGGCGAGGCCGGTGGGCGACACGTTGCTCGCGCCGTTGGCCGGGACCGTCGACGACACCGTCGGCGGCGAGACGTCGGGTGGAGCGGCCGTCGTGAACGAGAACGTCGTCGGCGCCGCGAGCAGGTTGTTGGCGACGTCTCTCGCGGTCACCGTCGCCGTGTAGGAGGTGCTCGGCGCGAGGGGCGTCGACGTCGTCACGGACACGTTGGCGTTCCCGTTGGTGAAGACGGGGGCCTGGAGCGTCCGCGACGGGGTGAGCGTCAGCGTGAAGCTGCCGGGTACGATGGGCTCCGAGAACTCGATGCTGAGCGTCGCGCCCGCGTCGGCGGCGCCCGTGGAGACGGCGATCGCACCGGACTGCGGCGCAGTGCTGAGGATGGTGGGGGGCGTCGTGTCGGCCGCGCCGCCCGCCGCGCCGCCCGCCGTCGCGCCACCCGCCGTTCCGCCACCCGCCGTTCCGCCCGCCGTCGCGCCACCCGCCGTTCCGCCCGCCGTCGCGCCACCCGCCGTTCCACCCGCCGTCGCGCCACCCGCCGTTCCGCCCGCCGTCGCGCCACCCGCCGTTCCGCCTGCCGTCGCGCCACCCGCCGTTCCGCCCGCCGTCGCGCCACCCGCCGTTCCGCCTGCCGCGCCGCCCGCCGCGCCGCCCGAATCGCCGCCCGCAGCCCCGCCCGCGTCACCACCCGCCGCTGCACCACCCGCAGCCCCTCCCGCGGCCGCGCCTCCTGCCGCTGCACCACCGGCCCGACCCCCGCCCGCGGAACCACCCGCGGCCGCTCCGCCTGCGCTCCCCGCATCGGGGATCACACACTTCTGGTCTCGGCACACGCCGGGGTTTCGACAGTCCGCGTCCTGCATGCACTCGATGACGGTTGGACTGCAGCCGGCGACACATACCGCGACGAACGACGACAAGGCCTGACGCATGCTCACGCTCCCCGGGGCGAGGCTATCATCGCCGCTCCAGGCGCGGCCGCTTCGCTCCCCCGTGTCCTGGCGGCCAGCGACACACCGGCGCCTCACGGCGCACAGCTGGGCTGTGCTGACGTGGCCTGCGGGCTGAAGCGAGCCCCCGACGCGACGGTGCAGCCCGACAGCGAATTGATGCGAACCCGCCCGGCGCCACCGCCCCCGCCACCACCTCCGCCGGTGGCCACGAGCACGCACGACGCCTCCAACCCGCCCCCGATGCCCGTGCTCCCGGCGACGCCGCGAGCCCCTCCAGCCCCTCCTGAGCCGCCGCACTGCGCCCCACCCGCCCCACCGGCGGCCGGGGTGACGTCGAACGAGCCATAGGCTCCACTCAGGCCGGTGTTGTTCGTGCCATTGCCCTCGGCGCCGCTGCCTCCGTTGGCAGCGACGACGCTGGTCGCGCCGAACGCGACCGTTCGCCCCTCGAGCAAGATGCCGCCACCCGCCCCGCCACCACCGCCGCCGGCGCCGATGGTACCGCTGACGATGGTGCCTGGCCCTCCAGCCGCCAGAACGCGCCCGGTGACCCGCAGGGCCCCCTGGGCCCAGACCTGCACGGCGCCACCTGCGCGCCCGAAGCCGTCTGCCGCATCACCGCCGGCGCTCCCGGCACAGCCGCCCCGCAACGGCGTGAGCGTCTCGTTCCCGTTGGCAGCGCCAGGCGTACCGCCCGCCCCACCCGTCACGGTGCTGCTGCTCGAGCCCCGGCCACCAGTCCCGCCCACGAGCCCGAAGCTCCCGCCGGCGCCGCCACCGGAGTTTCGCGACGCCGTGGCGCCCGAGGTGTTCATCGCACAGAAGGCGCTGCCGGCGCCGACACCGTTGTTGCGGGCTCCGCGTCGCCCGGGCCCCGGGAGGGCCGAGACGTCGATGGTGCCCTCGATGACGGCGTCACCTCGGACGGCGAAGACGGGGACGACGCCTGGCGACGACGCGAAGCCAGGCGCGAACCGCAACGTCACGCCTGACCGAATCGTCAGCCGGTCCATGGCGAAGAGCACCAGCTCGGGCAACCCGGCGCCTTGCGACACCCGCGTCGAGGGGGGCAGCAACGGCCCGAAGCACAAGGCGTTGTCAGAGGTGAACACCGGGAGGTTGTTGTTCAGCGCGATGGTGCCGCTGCAGTTGAGGTCGTAGTGCGCCGGAACCAGGAACTGTGGCAACTGCGAGAGCTGGAAGTTCGACGGCGGCAGGAACGGACCCGCGTCGAGCAAGAGACCTGCGTCGGGGGTCGAACCCGCGTCCACCGGCCGGCCCGCGTCCATCAGCCCGCCTGCGTCCACCGGCC
This sequence comes from Myxococcaceae bacterium, assembly GCA_020247085.1. Taxonomy (GTDB): domain Bacteria; phylum Myxococcota; class Myxococcia; order Myxococcales; family Myxococcaceae; genus Xiheimicrobium; species Xiheimicrobium aquaticum. The sequence goes on from JADCJJ010000011.1 coordinate 11,258, forward strand.
CGCCTGCGTCCACC
>JADCJJ010000110.1 GCA_020247085.1 Myxococcaceae bacterium
CCTCGGCTCCTTCACCGCGGGCATGGGCGCGCGGGTGCGGCGGGGGCGCTGGGCCTGGCCGGCCTGGGGCGCGCGCGAGGGCACGCGGGAAGGAGGTACGCGGGTCACGGGAGGGGTATGGTAGCGCACCTTCGATGGCTGACTACGCCAAGCGCGACTACGGCCGGTGCCCATGCGGCGGGGCGTACGACAACCGCTCGGTCGAGGTGCGCCTGACGGTGGGCGGCAAGGTGGTGGTGCTCACCGACGTGCCCCAGGGGGCGTGCCCGAACTGCGGCTCGCGCGTGTACAAGGCCGAGGTGCTCGAGCGCATCGAGACGCTGATGAAGGGCGCGAAGGTGCGCAAGGCGATGTGACGCCGGCGCCCGCCGCTCACCCGGGGAAGTACAGCGCCCAGGCGGCGAGGCCGAGAATGGCCAGCACGGTGAGCTGAATGGGCCCGTCTCCGAGGAGCACCTTCTCGGGCGCGCCGCCCTGCCCTCGCTTGTGCACGAGGAACACGTAGCGGAAGACGCCGTAGATGACGCAGGGCACGGTGAACTTGAGGCGGTCGGAGCCGACGTGGGCCACCGTCTCGGGCGACACCGTGTACAGGCCGTAGGCCAGCACGGTGCTGGCGGCGGCGATGCTCATCATCTGGTCGAGCATCGGCACGGTGTAGTCAGCGAGGTTGGCGCGGTGGGCGGCGGCCTCTTCGAGCGACGACAGCTCGGCGCGGCGCTTGGCGAAGCCGAGGAAGACGGCGCCCAGCAGGGTGCAGAGGAAGAGCCAGTTCGACACCACGACGTCGATGGCGACGGCGCCGGCGACGACGCGCAGGATGAAGCCGAGCGCGATGGCCATGACGTCGAGCAGCACGGCGTGCTTGAGGCCGCCGGTGTAGACGGCCTGGAGCGCGAGGTAGCCGCCGAGCACGCCGACGAAGGGCAGGCCCAGCCAGGCACCGAGGCCCGCGGCGCCGCCCCAGCAGAGGGCGACGAGGGTGATGGCCGAGCCGAGGCCGAGGTGGCCGGCGGCGATGGGGCGGCGGCGCTTCTCGGGGTGCAGCCGGTCCTTCTCGCGGTCGACCCAGTCATTGACGACGTAGACGCCGCTGGCGAGCAGGCTGAAGGCGGCGACGGCGACGAAGGCCTTGAAGACGAGGCCCGACTGGAACGCCGACTTGGCGAAGATGAGGGGCGCCAGCAGCACGCCGTTCTTCGTCCACTGCCGGGGGCGGAGCGCCTTGAGGGCGGCGACGGGCCAGCGGGGCGTGGGGGGCGAGGGAGCGTCCATCGAAGGGTCAGGGCCGGCCGATGCCGTAATAGGTGAAGCCGGCGTCGCGCAGCCTCGACGGCGAGTAGACGTTGCGGCCGTCGAAGACGACGGGCGACTTCATGAGGCCCTTCATGCGGGCGAGGTCGACGTTGCGGAAGTCGTTCCACTCGGTGACGACGAAGAGGGCGTCGACGCCCTCGAGGGCGTCGTAGGGGCGCTCGACGAAGACGCAGCGGTCCTTCAGCGCGCGGCGGGCGGTCTCGGTGGCGACGGGGTCGAAGGCGCGTACCTTCGCGCCCTTGCCGGTGAGGCCCTCGATGACGTCGAGGGAGGGGGCCTCGCGCATGTCGTCGGTCTTCGGCTTGAAGGCGAGGCCCCAGACGGCGAACGTGCGGCCGTCGAGGGCGCCGAAGTGCTTGAGGGCCTTGGCGACGAGGAGCTTCTTCTGGCGCTCGTTGGTGCGCTCGACGGCGCGCAGCAGGTCGAACTCGATGCCGTGCTCGCGCGCGGTGGAGACGAGGGCCTTGACGTCCTTTGGGAAGCAGGAGCCGCCGTAGCCGACGCCGGGGAAGAGGAAGGGGTAGCCGATGCGCTTGTCGGCGCCCATGCCCTTGCGCACGTGGTCGACGTCGGCGCCCACCTTCTCGCAGAGGGCGGCCATGTCGTTCATGAACGAGATGCGCGTGGCGAGCATGGCGTTCGAGGCGTACTTGGTGAGCTCGGCCGAGCGGGTGTCCATGAAGAGAATGGGGTGCTCGGTGCGCACGAAGGGCGCGTAGAGCTCGCCCATGATGGCGCGGGCCCGCTCCGAGTCAGCGCCGATGACGACGCGGTCGGGCTTCAAGAAGTCGTCGATGGCGGCGCCCTCCTTGAGGAACTCGGGGTTCGACACGACGTCGAAGGGCACGCTCGTCTCGCTGGCGATGGCGGCGCGCACCCTGTCGGCGGTGCCGACGGGCACGGTGCTCTTGTCGACGACGACGGTGTAGCGAGTGAGGGCGCGGCCGATGTCCTTCGCGGCGGCGAGCACGTACTGCAGGTCGGCCTCTCCGGACTCGCCCTCGGGGGTGCCGACGGCGATGAAGACGACCTCGGCAGAGGCGACGGAGGCGGCGAGGTCGGTGGAGAACGTGAGGCGGCGCTCCCGCACGTTCTTCTGCACGAGCTCGGAGAGGCCAGGCTCGTAGATGGGCACCTCGCCGCGGTGGAGGCGCTCGATTTTCCGCGCGTCGATGTCGACACAGACGACGTCGTTGCCGGAGTCGGCGAAGCAGGTGCCGGCGACGAGGCCGACGTACCCGGAGCCGATGACGGAGAGCCGCATGGTGGCGCCTGTAGCCCAGCGGGCCGCCGAAGGGGAGCGCGGGGCCCGGGCTCTTCAGGAGGGGCGGCGTCTGGTGGCGGCCCGGGAGGGAGCGCGGGCCTCAGCTCGAGGCGGTGGTGGGCACGCCGAAGAGGGGGCGGTCGGGTGAGAAGCGGGGGGCCGTGGCGCGGGGTCGCGGGGCGAGGCGGCGCTCGAGGGCGCAGGCGGCGACGTGGGTGGGGGCGAGGGTGAGCACCGCGTCGACGAGACGCCTCGCCTCGGCGCGGTCGCCGCGGGCGAGCAGGTGCCTGGCGAGGGCGAGGTGGCAGTCGGCGTCGGTCTCGCCGAGGCGCGAGAGGGCCTCGTACAGCGCGGGGACGCGGCGCGAGCGGCTGGGGGCGGCGACGAGGCGGGCGCGGGCGTGCTCGCAGGTGTCGGCGAAGGCGCGCACGATGGCGGGGTGGGCCGGGTCGAGGCGGGCGGCGCGGCAGACGGCGTTCAGGGCGGCGAGCGAGTCGCCGAGCTCGTCGCAGGCGGCGGTGAGGCACCACCAGAGGTAGGCCGAGTCGATGCCGGCGGCGGCGGCGGCGCGGATGAGGGCGCGGGCGCGGCGCCGGAGCTCGAGCCAGGCGCCGGCGTCGAGCAGGCGCTGCAGGGCGGCGGCACTGAGCTGGAGGCGCTCGAGCGGCGCCGGGCGGCGGCTCACGCGAGGGGTCCCGTCGGGGCGCCGGGGGCAAAGGGCACGTCGTCGAGCTCGCGGGCGAGGGCCTCGGCCTCGAAGGCGGCGGCGGCGGTGGGGTCGTTCCGGCGGCGGGCGACCTCGGCGCGCGCGCGCCAGGCGTCGCGGCTGGCGGGGCTGAGGGTGGTGACGGTGGCGGCGAGCGCCTCGGCGCGCTCGAGGGCACCGGTCGCGCAGAGGTGGCGGACCATGGCGAGGTGAGAGGCCACGTCGGCTTCTCCGGCGCCGCGCAGCAGCTCGTACAGCCGGGCGACGGCGGGGTCGTCGGGCGCGGCGCTGGCGAGGGCGTCACGGAGCCGCTGAGCGATGAGCTCGAAGGAGCGCACCGCGCTGGGGCTGAGCGGGTCGAGGCGCAGCGCCGACTGAATCGCGTCGAAGGCCATGAGGAGGGCTCCCTGGGTGTCGAGGCATGCCGCCCGCCCCCACTCGGCCCAGCCCGAGGTGAGGTGCAGGGCGCCCAGCCGCTGGCTGAGCTCGGTGAACGAGCGGAGCGCCCGGGCGGTGTCGCCGGCCTCGAACTCGCTCGAGGCCCTCTGCGCGATGGTGAGGACCGCCCGCATTCGCTCGTCGACGTACGTCTTCATGCGGGCACCTCTCGTGAGCGGGCGGCGGGGCGCGGCCTCGACGAGACGGCGTGGGGCGGGCGACCTGACGGGCGCCGAGGCGGGTGCGCGCTCGTCGTCACCGGCCTGGCGGGGCGCGTGAAGGGCATGGGGCAGAGCCTGGCGGCGGGGGGTGACAGGGCGGGTCAGCGCCACAGGGGCGGCGGTCGCTGCGGACGGCGGCTGGCATGAAGGCGCAGCCGCTCGCCCACCTCCTCGCCGTCACGCCGGAGACCGTGTCGCGCCGGGAGACCGGGCACCAGCGATGGTGCTGCGGGTGCCTCGAAGGTTCGGCCGCAGGGTCGAGCTCGTTCTCTCCGAGGCGCCGACGCATGGACCCCACGTCAGGGCCAGCTCCTCGAGGTCCCGCACGAACAACTCGCCAGCGGCGGTCGCCGCCCCGGTCGAGGCGTCATCGGCGATAGCCTTCCGCTCCCGCCCCTTCTTGGCGCCTTCGTCAGCGTCCCCACGGCGGAGGTCCACCGCGTCGTGCCGTCGGCGCTGAAGGCGTCGATGCTGCCGGTGGCGAGGAGCACCACGTCCACCCCGGCCTTGCTGGCGGTGGCGATGCCGCCCTCGGTCAGCGAGTCGTTGAGCTCGGCGAGCTCGCGCTCCTCGTGAACCCGGTCGAACACCATGGGGAGGCCGGCGATGAAGCGCTCGATGATGGCCAGGCCCTCGGGCGGGGCGACCCTGGCCAGCGCCTCGGCCTCGTTGCGGAGTTGGTTGAGCTGGCGCAGGTAGCCGGTGAGCGCCTTCCCTTCGACCTCTCGGGTGTTCATCGCCCGGTCGAACGACTGTCGCAGGGGCCGGGCGCCTGGCTGGCGTTGGTGTTCGACGTTCCACCGCGCCTGACCGGGCGCACCTTCATCGCGCTGGGCGACGAGTCCTCGGTCACGGCGACCCGAGCGACGCCTCGTACCCTTGACGGAATCGGCCCCACTTCGCCGCGGCGCACCGCCCGGCTCGAGGTGGCGCTGAAGGCGAACCACCTTTGCGAGGCGACCGGGTCCCCTGGCGAGCCGACGCTGCCCAGGATGGACACAAACTGACCGTCACCCAGGTCCTGTTGGCCGGGTGGCTGTCACGGGCTCAGCGCCGAGCAGGACTGAAGGTGGGCGGCAGCATCCACAGCTCGCGCCACACGTGCGGCGGCCGGCTGGCGATGCTGGGCACGACGCCCGCGGCCCTCAGCACCATGGCGGGCCAATAGAGCCTGTCGACCATTCAGCGCTCCCTGCACGCCTTCCGGCGGCGAGGGACCCGGCCTTCGCCCTGCTCGACGCAGGAGCCGACCGGGACGACTCGCCCGAGCCGCTGTCGAAACCGACTGAAGCTGGACACGAAGAAGCCCGGAGCCTCCTGATTTCTCAGGA
>JADCJJ010000111.1 GCA_020247085.1 Myxococcaceae bacterium
CGACCGCGCGTTCTGGACCATCTTCGACGCCCACATCACCACGCTCATCGCCGGGTTCATCCTGCAGCAGACGGGCACGGGGCCGGTACAGGGCTTCGCCACCACGCTCATCATCGGCATCATCGCGTCGCTGTTCACCTCGATCGTCGTGACGCGCGTCATCACCACCTACCTGGTGCACGGTCGCAACGCGACGACCGTGTCGGTCTAAGGGGCTCCCGTCATGCAGATCATCAAGGGCAAGACGAACATCGACTTCATCGGCAAGCGCCGTATCGCGGTGTTCTTGTCGTCGGTTCTGAACATCGCGGTGCTGGTGGGCATCGCCCTCGCGGGGTTCAACTGGGGCGTCGACTTCGCGGGCGGCACCCTCATCGAGGTGCAGTTCAAGGGCTCGATCACCGCCGAGAAGGTGCGCGAGGGGGCGGTGAAGGGCGGGCTCCAGGAGCCGCAGGTGCAGTCGATCGGCCCGGCCGAGGACAACACCTTCATCTTGCGCATGGGCGGGGTGACGCAGCTGACGGACGAGGGCGCGAAGGCGTCTGAGGCGGCCATTCGGGCGCTCCCGGGCGTCGAGGTGACGGCCTTCAACAAGGACCTCGACAACGGGCTGCTGACGTTCCGCACGAAGGCGGAGCTGCAGATCGACCAGATCAAGTCGGCGGTCGCTGCCGGAGGCACGGGCGTTCAGAGCGTCACGCTGCTGCCCGGCTCGAGCGTCGAGAGCGGCTTTCAGTACCAGGTCGCGTCGGCAGGCATGTCGGAGAAGGTGCAGGAGGCGCTCAAGAAGGGCATCTCGGAGACGGGTTTCGAGGTGCGCCGCACCGACTACGTCGGCCCGCAGGTGGGCGCGCAGCTGCGGAACAAGGGCATCGCTGCGCTGCTGCTCGCGATGCTGTCGATTCTCATCTACGTCGCCTTCCGGTTCGACCTGAAGTTCGGCCCGGGCGCCCTCGTTGCCTCGGTGCACGACGTCATCATGGTCGCCGGCTACTACCTGGTGTCGCGCCGGGAGTTCAACCTCACCTCGATTGCCGTGCTGCTGACGATCCTCGGGTATTCGATCAACGACACCATCGTCATTTACGACCGCATTCGCGAGGAGATGGTGAAGTTCAAGGGCAAGCCGCTGCCCGAGATCATCAACATCGCCATCAACGACACGCTGTCGCGCACCATCCTCACCTCAGGCGTCACCGCGCTCTCGCTCGTGGGCCTGCTCATCTTCGGGGTCGGCGAGATCTTCGACTTCGCGGCCGCCATGCTGTGGGGCATCGTCGTCGGCACCTACTCGTCGGTGTACATCGCCAGCCCGCTGACCATCTGGCTCGACGAGCGCGAGGCGGCGAAGGCGAAGTCGGGTGGTTCGACCAGCAGCGGCGCCATGAAGGCCAAGACGGCCTGAGGCGGCGTCCCCCTGGCTGACGTACGCGTCGAGCGGCGCGGCCAGCACGGCACGCTCGAAGTGGGCCGCTCGAGCACCAGGCAGGGGCAGACGGCGCCGGACCTGGCGTCGCAGCCCCGTCGAAGAATGCCAGCGTGTCGATTGCAGCCAGGGCGTGAAGCGTCGCGGGCGTCTTGAGAGGCGCAGGGCACGTCGCCCGAGGCCATGCTGCCGACCTCCGCGGCGGTGGCGCCCGCAGTGTCCATGTCGCGCCGAGGCGTTCGAGCGTCGTGACGCGCTGCCGCTCCGCTTCGCTCGAGACGTTTGTGAAGGCTCGGCGCGTGGCCCGGTCCAGGCTGACCGCCCGGGCTCGAGCGCACGCGCCGTCGCACGTTGCTCCCTGGCGGCACGCCTCGTGGGGGGCCCCAGCCCACGGCCCTCCTGCGCTCGATGCCGGCGGGGACGTGGGGGCGCGCGACGTCGTGCGGAGACGGCGATCCGGGCGCCGGGCTCACGGCGCTGGTGCCCTCGTCCCGGGTGAGGCCACGAAAAAGCCCCGACCCGCCGTGAGGGCGAGCCGGGGCGTGGGTGACGGCGAGGACGGCTTACTTCTTCGCCGGAGCGGCCTTCGCCGGCGCAGCGTCGGCCTTGCGCGTCAGCTCGGCCTCGAGCGCCACCTTGACCTCCTTGCCGACGACGAAGCTGTTGTTCGCCATGGGCTTGTTCCAGGTGAGGCCCCAGTCCTCGCGGTTGATGGTGAACGAGCCGGTCGCGGCGCGGGCCTTGACCCCCGGCATGAACGGGTGGTCGACCTCGGGCGAGAGCTCGGCCTCGAACGACACCGGCTTGGTGACGCCGTGCATCGTCAGGTCGCCGGTGAACTTCAGCTTGTTGTCGGAGAGCTTCTCGATCTTCGTCGACTTGAACGTCACCGTCGGGTTCTTCTCGACGTCGAAGAAGTCAGGGCTCTTGAGGTGCTCGTCCCGCTTCTGCACGCCGGTGTTGATGCCCTTCGCGTCGACGGAGACCTCGAGCTTCGACTTGGTGATGTCCTTGTCGTCGGTGACGAACTTCCCGGTGACCGGCCCGAGCGAGCCGTTCACGTTGGTGACGCCGAGGTGCTTGACGGTGAAGTTGGCCGAGGCGTGAGTGGTGTCGATGTCCCAGTCGGCGGCGAAGGCCGAGCCGGAGAGGGCGAGGAGTCCAGAGAGGATGAGCTTCTTCACGGGAGACTGCCTTTCGTTGGTGCTGCGATGAGCGGAGCGCCACCAGCGGCGCCCCGATGAGTGTCGAGCGCCGTGGGCTTGCGCCCGGGCGTCGAGTCTGCGCACTCGTAATCGACGGAGCGGACCCGCGCACGTCCCGCGTACGCAACGGAGCGTTCACCGGCCCGTCGGCGCGTCAGCGTCGCCTGGGCTTCTCCTTGGCGTCGCGGGGGGCCGCTTCGGGTGGGCCAGCGGGGCCCGAGGCCGGCGCCGCGCGAAGCCGGCCGGCCAGCCGCGTCGTCGCGAAGAGGGCCACCACGAAGACGAACCAGACGCGCACGCCGAACCCGGTGTCGCCGACGGGCTGGCCCCAAGCCTTGTTGACCGCCTGGTCGAGGATGAAGAGCGCCATGGCGCCGAGGCCACCGACCGCCCACCAGCGGTGTGACGGGCCAGCGTCAGGCTCGGGCGGCGCCGCCCCCAGGGTGCCCCACGCCGTGAAGCTGTACCAGACGAGCCACATGCCCAGCACCGAGGCGTAGGACATGGCGGTGTACTGCTGGTCGAGCTCGCGAGACTGGCCGGGCGCGAAGGTGAACACCACCGACAGCGCGGCGAGCACGCCCGCGCCCCTGAACAGCGCTTCGCGCCGCTTGTCGGTGAGCGCGATGAGGGCTAGCACGAGGGCGCCCAGCCGCAGCGCGGTGACGAGGTTCCAGACCGGGCTCAGCAGCTGCTCGCCGAGCGGGCGCGGGTCGGCGTAGTGGAAGCCGAAGTTGATGAGCAGGGTGAGCGCCGACAGCCCGGCGAGCAGCAGGCCCACCTCGCGCTTCTCCGCGTACAGCGCCGCCATGCACAGCAGGAAGCAGTAGTAGTAGTTCGTCAGCTCGGCCCCGACGACGATGAAGCCCACGCCCAGGCAGGCCGCGACGTAGAGCGTCGGGCCGGAGTTGCGCAGGGCGAGGTACACGAGCACCATCGAGCCGAGCAGCAGGAGCGCCCACACCGGCTTCATCTGGTTCCACAGCTCGATCTTCATGTCCTTCCAGGGCTTCCAGGCGTCGATGAGCAGCCGGTCGGACAGCTGGGCGCCCACCGTCGACGGCCGGTAGGTGAGGATTGTCTTGAGGCCCATCAGGTTCGTCAGCGGCGTACTCGCGTGCTTGACGGTGTTGGCGGCAAAGCGCCTCCACATCGCCAGGCCCGAGCCGTCACCGTCGCGCGCGGCCTTCGCCTCGAAGGCGGCCTTCACCTTCTCGGCCACGCTGGCGGCGGCGTCAGCGGGGGCGATGGGCACGGTCAACGTCTCGTCACCGCCTATCCGCACCGTGAAGGCGCCGGGCTCGCTCAGCCCGCCCTCGGGCGGCCCGGCGACGCCGCCGAGGTAGAAGCCCGCGCCCGACTCGAGCGGCGAGGTCGACAGGCCCGGCAGCGAGCTCGACGGGAACAGGTTCGGCCCCTTGAGCCAGGGAGTGGGCTGCTGCGTCACGCGGTCGACGCGCGTCACCAGCACCTTCGTCGCCCCCGAGTCAGCCATGCTCAGCTCGACCCGCAGCGTGTTGGGCGGCGGGTGGGGCAGGAGCAGGAAGGTGGCGCCGACGAGCACCGAGGTGCCGATGGCGCCTCCCACGAGGTACTTCACGAAGGCCGGGTCCAGCTTGCGGTGCTTGCGCACGTACTCGACCGCGCCGATGGCCGGGCCAATGGCGGCGAGCCCGGGGAAGAGCCGCAGCAGCACCGCGTACGAGAACGACAGGCCGCCGAGCACCGGCTTCTCCTTCTTCAGCAGGCACACGCTGGCCACCAGGTAGAAGAGCCAGTCGTGGCGCAGGAAGGCGCCGCCGGTCCAGTAGTAGCGGTTGGGGAAGTTGCAGCCCAGCACGATGCCCGCGAGGGCGAAGCCGCGCGCGCCGAAGGCCCACCACACCATCAGCATCGTGAGGAAGATGTAGATGGGGTCGAGCAGGTTGACGTGAATCAGCCCGTCTGAGGTGGCCGGGCGCAGGTTCGCGAAGAACTGGCCCGCCAACGTCCACACCGGCGTGGCGTTGTAGCCGTGGTCGAGGTGAATCTCCTTCCACCGTCCCTCGTTCACCATCGCGCGGAGCGAGTTGATGTCCTTCGTGTACTGGGCCCAGCGCTCGGGCGTGAAGTACTGCTTGCAGATCTGATCGGGGTTCTCGACGACCTCCTTCGTGGGGACGATGAGGTTCGTGCGGAGGTCGGTGTGGTTGCGACGCTGCACCTCGGCCAGGCGGCCGTTCTCGGCGTCGACGACCGCTGCGCAGTCGTACATGCGCTCGTAGCCGACCTCGCGGAAGTACTTCGCGCCGACGTAGTAGTGGTACGTGTCCCAGACGTGGACGAAGCCGCCGAAGTGCAGGTGGCCGAAGTTGAAGTAGGCGAAGACGCCGCACAGCCCCAGCGCCAGCATCGTGCGGTCGCGCAGCCGCTGGAACGCGTTGGGGTGCCCCTCGTCGGCCAGCCGAATGCCCCACAAGATGACGCCCATCGCGGCGAAGGCCAGCCCGATGGCCACCGCCTGCACCGAGCCGTCGTTGTCGAGCTTGAAGCGGTCTCGCGCGAAGGGCGAGGCGACGAAGGCCCACGACAGAAAGCCCACCACGCCCAGCACGCCGAGTGGCACCACGACGTCGAGCGACTCCGCCTCGCCCGCAGGCGCGTTCGGGGCACCGCCCTGGCCCTTGCGCCCCGCCGGAGCGCGCCCCTGGCCCTTCTCGGAAGACATCTCACCCATCGCGACAGCGCCCTTAGCACGAGGGTCCCGGCCGTCGCTCGCTGATTCCAGTGATTTCAGCGGCTTCAGCGAGACGAAAGATCGACAATCGGGGCCACTCGTTTGGAGGGTGCATGAACCGACTCCTGTCGCTCGCCGCCGTGGCCGCCGCGTCGTCTGCCTTTGCGCAGGGCCTGCTGTTGCCCACCGACGCGTCGTTGGGGCCCCTGGGCATCAAGTACCAGCGCGTCTCGGCCGAGATCGTCGAGGGTACGGCGGTGACGAAGGTCGAGCAGGTGTTCGTCAACTCGGCGCCGCGGCAGCTCGAGGCGCACTACGTCTTCCCCCTGCCGAAGGGAGCCGCGCTGCAGGACTTCTCGCTGTGGATCAACGGGAAGAAGACGAAGGGAGAGGTGCTCGAGAAGCAGAAGGCGACCGAGATCTACGAGGGCATCGTGCGGCGCCTGCAAGACCCCGGGCTGCTCGAGTACATCGACAGCGACGCCTTCCGCGCCCGCGTCTTCCCGGTGCCGGCGAACGGGGAGCAGAAGATCGAGCTCACCTTCAGCCAGGTGCTCGACTTCCAGTCGGGGCTCTACCAGTACCACTACCCGCTCGGCGCGAGCTCGCGTGGCGCGCCGCCCCTCGCCGTCAAGCAGGACTTCGTCTTCTCGGCGAAGCTCACGTCGAAGACGCCGATTCGCAGCGTCTACTCGCCCACCCACAAGATGGGTGTCTCGCGGCGCGGCGAGGGCGAGGCGACCGCCGGCCTCGAGCTGGGCGCCGGCGCCGACATCTCGAAGGACCTCGATCTTTTCTACACGGTGTCGGACAAGGCCGTCGGCTTCAACTTCCTGAAGTACCGGCCCTCGGCCGACGAGCCAGGCTTCTTCGTGGCGCTGCTGTCGCCGAAGACCGAGCTGAAGGCCGACGAGGTGATGCCCAAGCGCATCACCTTCGTGATGGACACCTCGGGCTCGATGATGGGCGAGCGCATCAAGCTGGCTCGCGAGTCGCTCAAGTACGGAGTGCAGCGCCTCAACGCGAAGGACGAGTTCAACGTGGTGCGCTTCTCGACCGACGTCGAGGCGCTCTTCGAGAAGCCACAGGTGGCGAGCGAGGCGAACGTGAAGAAGGCGCTCGACTTCATCGGCTCGTTCGAGGCCATCGGCGGCACGGCCATCGACGAGGGGCTGCAGCGGGCGCTGAAGGACGCCGAAGGGCGCGGCGCGATGCAGCACCTGGTGCTCTTCGTCACCGATGGCCACCCGACGGTGGGCGTCACCGAGGAGCCGGAGATCGCCGGGCGCGCGCGCGCGGGCAACAAGGGCAGTCGCCTCTTCACCTTCGGCGTGGGCGAAGATCTCAACGCGCGCTTGCTCGACCGCCTCTCGGACGATGGCCGCGGTACCTCGGACTTCGCGCGCGACGGCCGGGACTTCGAGGTGCGGGTGTCGGGCCTCTTCGACAAGGTGGCCAACCCGGTGCTGGCCGATCTCTCGCTCGACCTGGCCGCCATCGGGGCCTTCGACGTGTACCCGAAGAAGCTGCCCGATTTGTTCAAGGGCACGCAGCTCGTGGTCACCGGCCGCTACCGCACCCCGAAGGAGGCCACGGTGCTGCTGTCGGGCTCGATGAACGGCAAGAAGCAGGTGTACGAGTACCGGGCCGACGCGGTGAAGGAGCGCGCGCGCTACGACTTCGTGCCGCGGCTGTGGGCGATTCGGAAGGTGGGCTATCTGCTCGACGAGATCCGCCTGCGCGGCGAGAAGGTCGAGCTGAAGGACGAGGTGGTCGCGCTCGGGAAGAAGTACGGCATCGTCACGCCGTACACCTCGTACCTCGTCGTCGAAGACGTGCCGGCGTCGCCCTCCGTGGGCGCGATGCCGCCGCCGGCGCCCTGGCGGGCCGACGACGCGCGCCGAAAGCTGTCCGCGAGCTCGTTGGGCGGCGGGTACAGGAGCCGGTCTGCCCCGGGCGAAACGCTTGCCGCCGGCGCGCCCGCCGAAGACGACGACCGGGTCTTCGAGAGCGCCCCGCCGCCGCAGGGCGCCGCGGCCAGTGCTCCGCGGGGACCTGCAGCGCCGCAGAAGGCCCTCGAGTCGGCTGATGGGACGCTCGGCATCGCGGTCGCGAAGAAGGTGCGGTCGATGAAGGACGAGGAGCGCGCCACGAAGGACTCCGAGCCCGTGCGCGTGGCCTCGGGGCGCACGCTCCTCTTCCGCCTCGGGGGGTGGATCGACGCCGAGGCGGTGAGCGGCACGCCGAAGCAGCTGAAGGTGAAGTACCTGTCCGAAGCGTACTTCGCGGTGTTGAGGGCCCGGCCCGAGCTGAAGGCCGCGCTGGCCCTGGGCAGCCGGGTGGTGGTCGTCGTTGGCAAGGACAAGAGCCTCGTCATCTCTCCGGACGAGGGCGAGCAGAAGGTCGACGCAGTCATCGCCTTCCTCAAGTAGGCCGCTGGCGCGGGGCGTCTCCCGGCGCGGGGACGCCCTCG
>JADCJJ010000112.1 GCA_020247085.1 Myxococcaceae bacterium
CCGGCATCGACGGACCCGGCATCGACGGACCCGGCATCGACGGACCCGGCATCGACGGACCCGGCATCGACGGACCCGGCATCGACGGACCCGGCATCGACGGACCCGGCATCGACGAACCCGGCATCGACGGACCCAGCATCGACGGACCCAGCATCGGCGACCCCGGCATCGAGCCCGACGGTGAGGACGATGCCGTCGATGAAGGTGGTGCGGTCGTCGACGCCACCCAACCCGCCGTCGGGCAGGTACCAGAACGGCGACAGGCTATCGAACCGGAGCGTGTAGCCGCGACCCGCAATCAGGGTGAACGGTGGAGACGTTCGCGTCTGCCAGGTTCGCTTGCCCGTGTCGGTCCACCACCCGTCTCCGGGGGGCGTCGACCACGAGTTCCCGCCGGCGACCTCGCTCTGGTACGTCCCGAGGTCCTGCGCCGTGCCGAGCTGGTCGACGAGGGCGACGGCGTAGGTGTTGGGCCGCCCGTACCAGTCGACGTTTCGCCAGCTGGCGCGGTTGGACTCGAGCCAGGTCAAGGCCGCGCGGGTCGTGAATGCCGCGGTGAACGTCTGGGTCATCGAGCCCCGGTCCTTGATGATGGCGAAGAAGGTGCCGCTCGGAGAAATCTTCCACCCCCAGCAGTAGTCCTCGCTCCGGCTGATCGTCCCGCCAACCCACGCGCCCGCGTCGGGGGTGACGTCTCGCGATGCGCAGGGCGCCCCGCTCCAGCCGGAGCCCCACTGCTCGCCGTTGGGCCCGACGCGGCCCAAGGGAATGGCGAGGCCTGTCCCCAGCTGCTCGAAGCTCAGGTCGACCGGCTGGGCCCACGCGAGCGAGGCGCACACGACGCCCCACGCCGTGGCCAAGCGGCAGAACGATCGAGCTGAGGTCGCGAAGTCGATTCCCACCGGACTGAGACCATACGCCATCGCCGCGCGGAGGGCGTCGAGCCTCCCGGTCTTGCCAGCGACGTCGGCGGCGACGCGCTGCCTGCGTTGTCTCGAGCGAGGAATCCCCCAAAAAGAACGTCCGGCGCCTTCCACCAACGCGGTGAACGCACACCTCGAGGACCTCGCCATGCATCGACACGTCAGCCCCCTGCTCGTCATTGCCTCCTGCATCGCCCGGGCGGCCCACGCGCAGCCCGCCGCGCCGGTGTCCGACGAGCTGCCCGGCTGGGTCCTGGGCGCAGTCATCGGGGCGTCGGTGTCGCTGGGCCTGGTGATTCACCAGGCGCTCCAGCGGAGACGGAACGCTGGCCTCTGGGAGCGCCTTGAGCCGCAGCTGCGCCAGGGGCCCGCGACGCTCCCGGCCCTCGCCGCCGCCGTCGGACACGACGGGTTCCTCGCGCGGGGGAACGTCGCCCTCGCGCTCCAGGAGGCGGTCGCGCTCGGGAAGCTGGACGTCGTCGAGGCGCCGCCGGGGACGCCCCAGCTCGAAAAGGTGAAGCACATCACCTATCGCCTCAAGGGTGCGTGAGCGCCACCGCCGCCGCGCGCGGTCAGCAGATGCGCGGCAGCTGCTCCCCTGCCAGCCAGTCCACCATGTAGCGGGCGCCGAACGACGTCTCGCCTCAGGGGCGCGTGAGCGCCACCGCCGCGGCGCGCGGTCAGCAGATGCGCGGCAGTTGCTCCCCTGCCAGCCAGTCCACCATGCGGCGGCCGCCGAACGACGTCTCGAGCTGCACGAAGCAGTTCGGGTCCTCGTGCACGGCGCCGATGCGCGACGCCTCCCGGCCGAGGGGGTGGGCCCGCATCACGGCGAGCAGCGCCTCGGCGTGCTCCGGCGCGCAGACCGCGATCAGCTTGCCCTCGTTCGCAACGTGCAGCGGGTCGAGCCCGAGCAGCTCACACGCCGCCCGCACCTCGCGCCGCACCGCGATGGCGTCTTCGCGCAGCAGCATGCCCACCTTCGACTGCTGGGCAATCTCGTTCAGCGTCGCCGCCACGCCCCCGCGCGTCGGGTCCCGCAGCACGTGCACGTCGGGCACCGCCTGCACCATCGCCTCCACCAGCGGGTGCAGCGCCGCCGTGTCCGACTCGAGCGTCGTCGAGAAGCCCAGGTGCTCGCGCTGCGCCATGACGGCCACGCCGTGGTCGCCGATGGTGCCCGAGCAGAGAATGGCGTCGCCCGGGCGGGCCCGGTCTCCCGACGGCGCGACGCCCTCGCGCGCGACGCCGACGCCCGTCGTGGTGATGAAGACGCCGTCGCCCTTGCCTCGCTCGACCACCTTCGTGTCTCCGGTGACGATGGGCACGCCCGCGTCCCTCGAGGCCTGCGCCATCGAGCGCACGATGCGGCGCAGGTCGGCGAGCGGAAAGCCCTCTTCGAGCACGAAGCTCGCCGCCAGCGACACCGGCCGCGCCCCCGCCATCGCCACGTCGTTCAGGGTGCCATGCACCGCCAGGCTGCCGATGTCGCCACCCGGGAAGAAGAGCGGCGAGACGACGTGCGCGTCGGTGGCCATCACCAGCCGGCCTGTGGGCACGTCGAAGACGGCCTGGTCGTTGCGCTGCCGCAGGGCCTCGTTGTCGAAGTGAGCGAGGAAGAGCGCCTCGATGAGCTGCGCCATCGCCCGCCCGCCAGCGCCATGCGACAGGTCCACGCACCCCGAGTCGAAGTCGAGTGGGCGCACCACCGCGGGCCGGAGCGGCCTCACGGCGCCCCGGCTCCCAGCGCGTCGCGGAAGCGGCCGTAGGTGTAGTGCGCGGCGCAGGCGCCCTCCGACGACACCATGCACGAGCCCTTCGGGTTCTCGGGCGTGCACACGGTGGCGAACAGCTTGCAGTCCTGGGGGCGCTTGAGGCCGCGCAGAATCGCGCCGCACTCGCACGCCTTGTGGTCGGCCACCGGCGTCGTCGAGATGGCGAAGCGCGCCTCGGCGTCGAAGGCCCGGAAGGCCTCGCGCAGGCGGAGCGCGCTCCGCGGCACCGCGCCCAGCCCGCGCCACTCGAACGTCTCGCGTGGTTCGAACACCTGTGCGACGAGCGCCTGGGCCTTCACGTTGCCCGAGGGCGTCACCGCGCGGGTGAACTGGTTCTCGAGCGCCGCGCGCCCGGCGTTGAGCTGGCGCACCAGCATCAGCACCGCCTGCATCACGTCGAGCGGCTCGAAGCCGGCGATGACGACGGGCTTGCCGTTGACGCGGGCGAAGGGCTCGTACGGCGCGCTGCCGATGACGACCGAGACGTGCGCCGGGCCGATGAAGCCGTCGATGCGCGCGCCGCCGCCCCCTCCGTCGGACGCCAGCAGGTGGGCCATCGCCGGGGGCGTCAGCACGTGGTTGCAGAAGACCGAGAAGTTGGTGAGCCCAAGCCGCCGCGCCTCGAGCACCGCCACCGCCGTCGGCGGCGTCGTCGTCTCGAAGCCGATGGCGAAGAAGACCACCTCTCGCCCGGGGTTCGCGCGCGCGAGCGTCACCGCGTCGGCGCTCGAGTACACGGCGCGCACGTCGGCGCCGAGGGCCCTGGCCTTCGTCAGCGACAGGCCCCGCGACGCCGGGACCCGCAGGCAGTCGGCGTAGGTGGCGAGGATGACGCGGTGCTCGAGCGCGAGCGTGATGGCGTCGTCGAGGCGGCCGATGGGCAGCACGCACACCGGGCACCCGGGCCCGTGGATGAGGTGCACGCTGCCGGGCAGCAGGTCGGCCAGGCCGTAGCGCGAGATGGCGTGCGTGTGGCCGCCGCAGAACTCCATCAGGTGGTAGCGGCGCGCCGGGTCGGCCTCGCGCGCGATGGCCGAAGAGAGCCCCCGCGCCGTCGCTCCGTCGCGGAACTCGTCGACGTACCTCACGACGGCACCACCATCGCCGCGGCGATGGCCTCGAGCGTCTTGCGGGCCTCGTCGCGGTCGAGCTTCTGCAGCGCGTACCCGACGTGCAGGATGACGAAGTCGCCCACGGCCACGTCTTCGACGAGCGCCAGCGAGATGTCCTTCCGCACGCCGCCCACGTCGACGGTGGCGACGTCGCCCTGATGCAGCGCGACGACCTCGACGGGAATGGCGAGACACATCGGCGGCCTCCTTCGACGCGAGCCGAAAAAGATAGCACGCCGCGCGCCGCGTCGGTTTCGCGCCGTCGCCGAACGCTGGCGGCTGCCACCCGCCAAAGGGGCGAGTACGGTCGGCGCCACGCCGCGCTCCTCGCGGCGCCGGGAGGAGTCAGGGTGAAGCACGTCTGGGCAGGCCTCGCTGCGGGGCTCATGGGGTGCGCGACGCCGACCGGCGCCGGCGGCGCCTCGTTCACGAAGGCCGACCTCGACGCCTCGCTCGACGCGCGCATCGCCGCCGAGGACCGCGGCGACGGCCCGGGCGCGACGGCCGCGGGTGACGCCCTCTCGCGCCGCATGGAGCCGTGGGCCGTCTTCATCTCGGACATGAGCGGCTTCTCGAAGCTCACCCGCGAGAAGGGCATCGCCTGGTTCCTCTCGCAGATTCGCCGCATGGAGCGCGTCGCCTTGCCGCTCCTCGCCCGGCACCAGGTCGAGCTGGTGAAGCAGTACGGCGACGACCTGTTCATCGTCTCGAAGGACCCGGCCCGCCTGGTGGCCTTCGCGCGCGACTTCCTCGCCGCGCTCGAGGCCGAGCGGGCGAAGGGCCACCCGCTGCGCGTCTCCATCGGCATCGCCAGCGGCGAGGTGCTGCGCGTTGGCGCCGACCTCTTCGGCGAGCCGGTGAACCGCGCCTCGAAGCTGGGCGAGGATCTCGGTGAGCCGGGCGAGCTCCTGCTCGGCGTCGAGGTCTTCGAGGCGCTCGGGCCGGCCGCGGGCACCGGGTGCGTGCTCGAGCCCGAGGGGACGCGCGGCGCGAAGTTCCCGTTCGCGCGGTGCGGCGAGGCCCCGGAGGCGGCGCGGTGACGGCCCCCGGGAGCGTCTTCGCGGTGGGCGGCGCCGGCGTCGACCTCGAGGGCTTTGAGCGCGAGCTGCGCGCGCTCCGGGCCGAGGCGGTGGCGGCCCTCGGGCCGGACGACGTGGCGCACCTGAAGAAGCTCGAGCGCTGGGGCCTCGCCTGCACCGCGCTCGGGTATGCGACGGCGTGGCTGGGGCCCAACCCGGTCAGCATGGCGCTGCTGTCGCTCGGCTCGACGTCGCGGTGGACCATCATCGCCCACCACGTGCTCCACAAGGGGCTCGACCGCCTGCCCGGCACCCCGGCGCGCCTCACCTCGAAGGGCTTCGCCACGGGCTGGCGTCGCCTCTGGGACTGGCCCGAGTGGATGGACCCGCAGGCGTGGTGCCACGAGCACAACGTGCTGCACCACGCTTACACCAACGAGGTGGCCGACCCCGACCTCGTCGAGCACAACCTCGAGGCGCTCCGGCGGGCGCGGCTGCCGACGGTGGTGAAGTGGGCGCTGCTCGCCCTCTCGGCCTCGACGTGGAAGGCCACCTACTACGCGCCGAACACGCTCCAGGTGCTGCAGCGGCGGCGAAGGCGCACCCCCGGCGACGGCCGGACGCAGCGCGACGACGGCCGCGGCCCCGAGACGACGCTCGACGCCTTCGACCCGCGCACGCCCGAGGGCCGCGAGGTGTGGCGCGCGATGCTGCCCTACGCCCTCGCCCGCTTCGCGCTGGTGCCGGCCCTCTTCGCGCCGCTGGGCCCGCTCGCCGCGCTGTCGGTGGCGCTCAACTCGCTCGGCGCCGAGTGGCTGTCGAACCTGCACACCTTCCTCATCATCGTGCCCAACCACGCCGGCGAAGACCTCGCCCGCTTCGACGGCCCGCCGGCCTCGCGCGGCGAGTGGTTCCTGCGCCAGGTGCAGGGCTCGGTGAACTTCCGCACCGGCGGCGACGTGAACGACTTCCTGCACGGCTTCCTGAACTACCAGGTCGAGCACCACCTCTTCCCCGACCTGCCGCCGCGCGCGTACCAGCGGCTCCAGCCGAAGGTGATGGCCCTGTGCGAGCGCTTCGGCGTGCCCTACCGGCAGGCCTCGGTGTGGGCGCGCCTGCGCCACCTCGTGCGCGTCGCCACCGGCGCGGCCTCGATGCGGCGCTGACGCCCCGAAGGCTCCCGTCTCGCGGCGCCGAGGCACGGCCCGGTGGCGTGCAGCATCAGCGGAAGACTGTCGCGCCTGCAGGTCGCAGGTTAGATTTGCGGCCGCCGTGAACGAGTCCGACGTTGGTACCGAGTCGACGCGCATTCGAGACCCGCTCGTTGGCGTGGTGGTCCTCGGGTACGAAATCACCGGGACGCTGGGCGTCGGCGGCATGGGCAAGGTGTACGAGGCCCTGGAGCGGAACATCGGCCGGCGCGCGGCGGTGAAGGTGCTGCTGCCCGAGTTTGCCGAGGACCCGGTGGTGGTGGAGCGCCTCAAGGCCGAGGCCCGCGCCGCCAACGCGGTGCGACACCGCGGCATCATCGACATCTTCGGCTTCGCCGAGCTGCCCGATGGGCGGCAGGCCATCGTCATGGAGTACCTCGACGGCATCTCGCTCGAAGAGGAGCTCCGGCGGCTGAAGAGCCAGGGGCGGCGCATGCCGTTGCTCGAGGCGCTCCAGGTGCTCGACGAGGTGGCCTCGGTGTTGAGCGCCGCGCACGGCGCCGGCGTCGTTCACCGCGACCTCAAGCCCAGCAACGTCTACCTAGTGTCGGCGCCCGACGGCACCCGCTCGGTGAAGGTGCTCGACTTCGGCATCGCCAAGTCCGAGCAGACGTCGTCGCTGAAGACGCAGCAGAACACCGTGCTGGGCACGCCGACGTACATCGCCCCGGAGCAGGCCGCGGGCCTGCCCGCGAGCCCGTCGATGGACCTGTAC
Source organism: Myxococcaceae bacterium (assembly GCA_020247085.1). GTDB lineage: Bacteria > Myxococcota > Myxococcia > Myxococcales > Myxococcaceae > Xiheimicrobium > Xiheimicrobium aquaticum. The sequence goes on from JADCJJ010000112.1 coordinate 6,759, forward strand.
GCGCTGGGCGTCATCGCCTTCGAGCTCTTCGTCGGGTCGCCGCCCTTCGCTCACGACAACGTGATGGCCCTGCTGCTGATGCACCAGCAGCGGCCGCCGCCGGTGCCCTCGTCGCTGGTGCGCAGCCTGCCGGCCGTCATCGACGCCTTCGTGCTGACGATGCTCGCCAAGCAGCCGAGGGGCCGCTTCCCTTCGGCTGACGTGGTCCGCCAGCGCCTGAAGGAGCTCCGGCGAGAGCTCGGCGACGGGACGGCGGTGCAGCCGGCGCCCGGGAACCTGCCAGCCGTCGACGTGCTCCGCTCGAGGGCGCCACGCCCGCTGGTGACGATGAGCCCGCCGGTCCTGGCGCCCGCGGTGCCGAATCCATCGACTCCCAGGGGCCGCGCGGAGCGCCCCGCCCGATGGCCGCTGGGGGTCGTCGGTGCGGTCGTGGTGCTCGGCGGTGGAGCGCTCGCCTGGCGCCTGACGCACGCTCCGGACGTGGTGCCCACGGCGCCCGTGGCTCCGGCCCCGCTGCCGGTGGCCCTGGCCCCCGTCGCGGTGCTCGCTCCCGTCGAGCCGCCGAAGGTCCGCGCGGTCGCCGCGCTCGACGACGACGGGTCGGCCCCGCCAGCGCCCGGCGATGCCGCCCCGAGCCCCCCCGACGCCGGCGCCTCACCCGACGTGCGCAGGCCTGAGAGCGCGCCGGCGCGCGTCCCGAGGGCACCCCGGGTGACGGAGCTGGTCGGGCGACCCCGCGAGTTCAAGGAGCGCCTGGACAAGCTCGCGAAGCGGCTCCGGCAGCGCCAGGCCGAGGGCAGCTCGGTCGACCTCGAGCTGACGCAGGTCGAGTCCCTGCAGCGGGCGCTCGGCGCCGACTTCGAGGGGAAAAGGCTGAACGACATCGAGGTCGCCCTCGAACGAATCGAGGGAGAGGTCGGACTCAGGTGAGCCTCGCGGCCGCGACGCGCTGGTGAACGACGCCGTGCGGTGAGGCGACCGGCGTGCCTTCGCGGAGCGCCCGTCGCGCCCGAGTCCCCCTCGGTGCCTCCCGGCGCCCGCGGCTCGGTCCGCGACGTCGGGGCGGTGCGGCCTCAGGTGCCCGGCGGCGGCTTTCGCAGCGGCCGGCCCACGACGGCCTGAAGCACCGGCTCGACGGCGGCGACGTCGAGGCCTCGGGCGAGCGCCCGGGCGAGCAGCCGCTGAAGCACCTCGGCCTCGCGGCCCGGGTCGGCGCGGTCGAGGCCCTGCCGGGCCTTCCAGGCCCACAGCGCGGCCACCACCTCGGCGCGCCGGGCGAGCAGGTCGACGAGGGTGTCGTCGAGGCCGTCGAGGAGGCGGCGGGTCGCCTCGAGGTGCGCCCGCTGGTCCGGCGTCAGCGTCATCGCGAGGCCTCGACAGGCGCCAGCACCCGCATCGTCCCGGCGGTGACGCCGAACTGCTCGTGCGCGGCCAGCCGCCTCAACACCTCGGCCGGCGCGGCCCGCCCGGCGACGAGGGCCTGCCAGGCGTCCAGCACCGAGGCGGTGGTCGCCTGGTCCTCCCAGACGAACTCGACGCGGAAGCGGCGCACGCCCGCCGAGAGCAGCCTCGGCACCGCGCGCGCCGCCGTCTGGGCCTTTGCGTTGAACACGGTGTTGCGGCAGCCGACGTCGACGACGACCGGGTGCGCCTGGCCCTCGCGGTCCTTCAGGGCCACCTGGTGCCGCTCACAGGGCCGCCCGCAGCCGCGGTAGTCGCGGCCGTTCGACAGGGTGTGTGAGTACACGCAGTGCTCGGTGTGGAACGTCGCGATGTGGTGGTGGCCGGCGACGGTGACGCGCCCGGCGGGCACGCGCTGGAGCAGCTCGTGCAGCTGCGCCTCGTCGAGGTCATGCGCGGCGGTGAGCGAGTCGCAGCCCATCGCCAGCAGCGCGTGCGCCGTCACCGAGTTGGTGACGTTGAGCGAGAAGTCGCCGTGCACCACCGGCCGCTCGGCCAGCGTCGAGAAGTGCACCAGCCCTCCCCAGTGCCGCACCAGCACCGCGTCGGGGGCGAGGCGGGCGAGCCGCGCGTCGAGGCCCGCCTCGCCGGGCTTCTGCACCCGGGTGGTGGCGATGGTGACGCGCAGGCCGGCGGCGCGAGCGCGCAGCACCGCCCGCTCGAGGCCGACGAGCTCCATCCAGTCGAGCTCGACCTCGCCCAGGCCCGCGGCGACGACGGCCTCGAGCTGCTCCGGCCGCCGCACCAGGGGCACGACGGTGGGGCGCTCGGGCGGCGCCCAGCGGTGGGCGGGCTGCCGGCGGGCGGCGTCGGCCTTCACCGCCGCGGCGACGGGCGCGTCGGCCACCGCGTGCCGCGCGCGCGCCAGCACCGCGTCCTCGAGGCGGGCCGACAGGAGGCGGCGCAGCACCTTGAGCGCCGACACGGGCACGTGCAGCCCGGCGGGGAGGCCGTCGAGGTCGACGGCGGCGAGGCGAAAGGGGGTGCCGCCGAGGCCGCCCAGCTTGTCCGAGAGCACCTCGATGCCCAGGCCCGGACCCGTGGCCGGCGTGAGCGCGTCGCTCGTCTCGCCGCTGACGCTGACGCCGCGCCCGACGGGGCCCGTGGCGGTGAAGGTCGCGCGCAGCGGCGCGCCGGCCTCGCCCCGCACGGCGAGCGTCACGGGGATTCGCCCCGGCACGCCCTTCGCGCCGGCGTCGACGGCGGCCTTCGCGTCGGCGGTGAGGCGCGGGTCCGACGAGAGGAACACCTGGTGCCCCGGTCGCACGCGCGAGAGGTCGGGCCCGGGCCGGCCGAAGCGCAGCCACCAGCCGCGCGGCGCCGGCTCGACGCCGAAGAGTGGGCCGCCGGGCTCCTCCTCGTGCGGCCGGCCCAGGTCGAAGCCGACGCCGCAGCCCGGCACGGGCTCGGGCACGTCGAGGGGGACGCCGCGGGCGTCGCCCGGCGCGGCGCCGCCAATCACCGGCAGCGCCACCTTCGTCGCGCCCACCGGCGCCGGCGCGGTGCCCAGGCCCACACCGCCCGAGGGGCGCCGCGCCGAGCGCTCGACGCGCACCGCGCCGGGGGCCACCTCGGCCACCACGCCGAGCAGCGCCCCGCGGTGCTTGGGGAAGCGGCCCTCGACGAGCGTCTGGTGGTCGGAGCCCGCGAAGAAGCCGTCGGAGAAGCCGCGCGAGTAGGCGACGGCCATGCGCCCGAGGTCGCGCTGGAGCTGGGCCTGCGCGGCAGGTGAGTGCTGCTGCTTCGCCAGCACGGCCTCGCGCCAGCGCCGGTAGCCCTCGACGGCGCTCATGACGTAGGCGGGGCCCTTGAGGCGGCCCTCGATCTTCAGGCTCGCCACGCCGAGGTCCGCCAGGGCCTCGAAGGCCCGCGCGCCGGCGAGGTCGAGCGGACTGAGCAGGTAGGCGACGTCGCCCAGGGGGCGCACCTCGCCGTCGACGACGAGCTCGTACGGCAGCCTGCAGGACTGCGCGCACTGGCCCCGGTTCGCCGAGCGGCCGCCCCAGGCCTCGCTGGTGAGGCACTGGCCGCTCCACGACATGCAGAGGGCGCCGTGGATGAAGACCTCGAGCTCGAGCGGCGTGCCCCGCGCGAAGACGCGCAGCTCGTCGACGGACAGCTCCCGCGGCGCGACGACGCGGGTGACCCCGAGGGACTGGGCGAAGCGCGCCGCCTCTGGGCTCGAGATGGTCATCTGCGTCGAGGCGTGCACCTCGAGCGTGGGCGCGACGGCGCGGGCGAGCAGCGCGACGGCCGGGTCCTGCACGATGACGCCGTCGACGCCGGCGCGCGCGCAGGCCCGCACGAGCGCCTCGACGGCCGGCAGCTCGTTCTCGAAGACGAGGGTGTTGAGCGTCACGTAGGCGCGGGCGCCGGCCCGGTGGACGTGGTCGGCGGTGCCCGGCAGCGCGGCCACGGAGAAGTTGGTGGCGCGGGCGCGGGCGTTCAGGCCCTCGTCGAGGCCGAAGTAGACGGCGTCGGCCCCGGCGGCGAGCGCGGCGTCGAGGCTCTCGAGGTCGCCCGCGGGGGCGAGGATTTCGGGGGTGGTGGCCACGGGCGGGCTTCTACGGGAAGCGGCGCGGGCGGGTAAGCCCGGTCGAGGGCGGCGCCCCCCCGGGGCGCCCGGCTCGGGCCGTCGGCGAGGCGCTCCCCGCGAGCGGCTCCGGCGCGGTCGTCGCGGGCGCCAGGCTCGCTTCGCGGCTGGGCGCGCGAGCTGGGTGCTCAACCGCCCGCGGGCGTCGCGAGCGCCGGGCCCCCCGGGCGGGTCGCCTGGCCGCCGCGCGCCACCCGCCGGGCTGGTACAACGCCGCGTCATGGCCGAGCGCCCTCCACCGCCCTTCGAGCTGTTCCACGCCATCGCCGACCCGTCGAGCGCGCGGGTGCGCCGCTGGGTGGTCGACCATGACTACGGCGAGCACGTGCGCTTCCGGAACGTCAGCTACCCCGAGGTGCAGGCCGACCTCTCGGCCCGGGGCGGCGCCGAGGTGCCAGCGCTGTGGGACGGCCGGGGGCTGGTGGCGGGCGCCGACGCCGTCATCGCGCGGCTCCGGGCGCACGCCGACGTCGGCCGGGCGGGGTGACGGGCCGCGGGGGGCCTGGCGTCGTCTGCGCGATTTGGCTTTCAAGCGGCTGGGAAGCGGTGTGAAGGGCCGCCGCAGGTCTCCTCGTCTGGCTGGCCTCACGTCGTTCTTCGCCGGCGCGCTCGTCGCCTTCTTCGCGAGCTGCGGCCCCACCTCGACCTGCGGCGCTGGGAGCTGCGCCGGGTGCTGCGACGCGATGGGGGCGTGCGTCACCACCCCGGGCGCCTCGGCCTGCGGCGCTGGCGGCGCGAGCTGCGTGGCCTGCGGCTCCGGACAGACGTGCGCGAGCGGGGCCTGCGTGACCGCCGACGCCGGCACGACGATGGGCGGCGTCGACGCCGGGGCCTGCGCGGGCTGCCGCGGCTGCTGTCAGAACGGCGTCTGCCGCACCGGCAACCTCACCAACGCCTGCGGCCTCGACGGCGGCACCTGTGACGACTGCACGATGGGGAGCCGCGTCTGCGTCGCCGGCGCCTGCCGCGCGCCGTGCGGCCCGTCGAACTGCCAGGGCTGCTGCCGCAGCAACGAGTGCATCACCGCCACGACGGTGCAGGCGTGCGGCCAGGGCGGGCAGGCCTGCGTCTTCTGCGGCTCGGGCCAGGTCTGCGAGGCCGGGCAGTGCGGCACGCCCGACGGCGGCGCGCGGCCCGACGGTGGGGCCTCGTGCGCGGCGTCGTGTGACGGCTGCTGCGACGCCACCGACATGTGCCAGCCCGGCTTGAGCAACCTCGCCTGCGGGAACCTGGGCGCCCGCTGCGTGGTGTGCACCGGGAACGCGTGCCGCGAGTCGCCGGCGACGGGCGGCGGCCGCTGCCTCTGACGGGGCAGCACGCCACCCACGGCCCGGGCCCCCTCGCCCGCGGGGGTTCATGCGCCCGCCGAGGGCCGAAGCCGGTGCTCGCGCCGCGAGTCGCCGGCGACGGCGGCGGCCGCTGGCTCTGACGAGGCAGCACGCCACCCACGGCCCGGGCCCCTCGCCCGCGGGGGTTCATGCGCCCGCCGAGGGCCGAAGCCGGTGCTCGCGCCGTGAGTCGCCGGCGACCGACGGCGGCGGCGTCGGCCGCTGACGGGGGAGCGCTCCAGCCACGAGACAGGCCCCCTCGCCCGCGAGCACCCGTGCGCCGTGGGGTGGTGTGCCCCGGGAGCTCGTGCCGCGAGTCGCCAGCGGCGGGCCGCGACCGCACACGGCGCATCGCTCCCGCCATCAGGGCCGTCCGGCAGCACCAGCCTCGCGTGGCGCTGACGCCGGCGCGGTGCATGAGGGCCGCGACCGGTGGCTCCCCGCGCTCGGGGGGCGCGAGGCCGGGCGGGGCCCTCGCGCGCCGCCGCGGGGCGCCATGACGGGCTGCACCACGCCCCCGCCATGCCGGTGTCGAGGGCCGCGCGGCTCTGCTAGGCGACCCTGCATGAACCCGCACATCTTCCGTGAGTACGACGTCAGGGGTCTGGTGGGCACGGACCTCACCGACGAGGTCGTCGAGCACCTCGGGCGCGGCCTCGCCACCATGGTGAAGCGCGCCCACGGCAGCACCCTCGTCGTCGGCCGCGACGCGCGCGAGTCCGGGCCCCGCTTCCAGGCGGCCTTCGTCCGCGGCGCGACGTCGACCGGCGTGCACGTCATCGACGTCGGCGTCGTCCCGACCCCCGTCGTGTACTTCGCCGCCAACACGCTGCCCGTCGACGGCCTGGCGGTCATCACCGGCAGCCACAACCCGCCTGAGTACAACGGGTTCAAGATGGGCGTCGGCAAGACGACGTTCTACGGCGAGACGATTCAGCAGCTGCGCGCCCTCATCGAGCGGCGGGACTTCGAGACGGGGCCGACCGGCTCGGTGACGCCGTTCGATGCGGTGACGCCGTACCTTCACTTCGTCACCTCGACGGTGACGCGCGGCCCCCGGCGCCTCAAGGTCGTCGTCGACGCGGGCAACGGCGTGGGCGGCATCGTCTCGGTGCCGATGCTCGAGCGGCTCGGCTACGACGTGGTGCCGCTGTACTGCGAGCCCGACGGCCGCTTCCCCAACCACCACGCCGACCCCACCGTCGCGAAGAACCTCGAGCTCCTCATCGCGGCGGTGAAGCGCGAGAAGGCCGACCTGGGCGTCGCCTACGACGGAGACGCCGACCGCATCGGCGTCGTCGACGAGCGCGGTGACATCATCTGGGGCGACAAGCTGATGATTCTGCTGTCGCGCGCCGTGCTGAAGGCCGTGCCGGGCGCGCCCATCGTGGGCGAGGTGAAGTGCAGCTTCACGATGTACGACGACATCGCGAAGCACGGCGGGCAGCCCATCATGTGGAAGACGGGGCACTCGCTCATCAAGGCGAAGATGAAGGAGACCCACGCGCAGCTCGCCGGCGAGATGAGCGGCCACATCTTCTACAAGCACCGCTTCTTCGGTTTCGACGACGCGCCCTACACCGCCGCGCGGCTGCTCGAGATTCTGTCGACCGAGCACGCCCCGCTCTCGCAGCTGCTGGCCGACGTACCGGTCACCTACTCGAGCCCCGAGCTGCGCTTCGACACCGTCGAGGAGAAGAAGGTCGCCCTGGTGAAGGCCTGCACCGAGAAGCTGCGTGCCCGGGGCCTGACGCTGGTCGAGGTCGACGGCGTGCGCGCCACCTGGCCCGACGGGTGGGGCCTCATCCGCTCCTCGAACACCACGCCCATCCTGGTGGTGCGGTACGAGGCGACGACGAAGCAGCGGCTCGACGAGATTCGCGCCCTCATCGACGGCACCATCGCCGAGGCGAAGCGGGAGTTGGGCGGATGAGGGTGCTGGCCTTCTCTGGGAGCCTGCGAACCGGCTCGTGGAACGAGCAGCTCCTCGCGGTGGCAGTGCAGGGCCTTTCGGCGCGCGGCGTCGAGGTCGACACCTGGCGCTTCAAGGCCGCGAACGTGCCCATCTACGACCCGGACACGTCGGACGCGGCGCCGGCTCCCGGCGTCGTCGACTTCAAGGCGCGCGTCCGGGCCGCGGCGGGGCTCCTCATCGCCTGCCCCGAGTACAACTACAGCTACCCCGGGGCGCTGAAGAACCTCCTCGACGCGGCCTCTCGCCCCCCGCACGACAACCCGTTCCGCGGCCGCGTCACCGCTCAGCTCGGCGCGACGAACGGCCCGGGTGGTACGCTGCAGGCGCAGGTGATGCTGCGCCACGTCCTGGCCGGGCTGGGCTGTCACACGCTCCCCGGCGCCTTCACCGTGTCGCGCGTCGCCGAGGCGCTCGACGAGCGCGGGGCCTTGAAGGACGAGGCGCAGCGGAGGAACCTCGAGGTGTTCCTCGACCGTTTCGTCGAGGAGCTGAGCCTCAGGAGCCGCTGACATGCTCGCCCTCGGCGTCGACATCGGTGGGACCAACGCCCGGGCCGCCGTGGTGGACCAGGCCGGCGGGCGCGTCGTCGTCTCGGCGAAGGAGCCCCTGGCCGACCGCTCGCCTGACGGCATCGCCTCGGTCATTCACTCCCTCGTCGAGCGGGTCGGTCGGGGGCACCCGGTGGCGGGAGCGCCCATCGGCGTCGGGCTGGCGGGAATGCTTCGCGAGGACGTGGTGGTGAACGCGCCCAACCTCGGGTGGCGCGACGTCGAGTTCGGTGGGCGGCTGGCGCGACGGCTGGGCCGACCCGTGCGCCTGGTGAACGACCTGTCGGCGGCCGCCTGGGGCGAGCTGAAGGGCGGCGCGGCCCGAGGGGCGACCGACGTCTTCACCGTCTTCGTCGGCACCGGCGTCGGCAGCGCCCTCGTCGCCGGCGGCCGGCTGGTGACGGGCGCCACCGGCGTCGCCGGGGAGTTCGGCCACGTGAAGCTCGTCGCCGAGGGCGGGCGTGCCTGCGGGTGCGGGCAGCTCGGCTGCCTCGAGGCCTACGTCGGCGGCGCCCGATTGCAGGCGTGGATGAGCGAGGCCGGCGTCGCGGGCACGCCGGCGGACCTCGAGCGGCTCGCGCACGAGGGCGAGGCCGTGGCGAAGGGCCTGTACGACTACGCCGTCGGCCACCTGGCGCTCGCCATCGCCAACCAGGTGACGGTGCTCAACCCCGAGGTGGTGGTGCTCGGCGGCGGCGTGCTGACGCGCTGCCCGGGCATGGTGCAGCGCATCACCGACGTGGTGGCGGCGCGGGCCTCGGTGGCCGCGCGGCAGCCCCTGCGCATCCGGCTGGCCGAGCTCGGAGACGACAGCGGCCTGGTGGGCGCGGCGCTGCTGGCCATCGGCTGAGCGGGCATGCGCCGCGGTGTCGTGCGCCGAGCCGCCGGCGGTCGCCGGCGCCGGGGCGCCTGCGGTAAGGGGCGCACATGGTGCGCTCGCTCTCCACGGCCTTTCCCGCCATCGTCTCTCCGTCGCAGCTCGTGCCGTTGTGGGGGGTGCTGCGCAACGTACCCGGGGGCGGGCGGCTCCTGGGCCGACTCGCCGGAGCGCTGGCGCCGTACACCGGCACCATCCGCCCCGAGGTGCTGTCCCTCGAGCCCGGCGCGGTGCGGGTGCTGATGAGAGACCGCCGCCGCGTGCGCAATCACCTCGACTCGGTGCACGCCATCGCCCTGATGAACCTCGGCGAGGTGGCCACCGGCATGGCGGTGCTGTCGGCGCTCCCGACGGGTTCGCGCGGCATCATCCGGCACCTGTCGATGGACTACCTCAAGAAAGCGAGGGGCCCCATCACGGCCGCGTGCGCCTGCCCGCTGGTGACGACGACCGAGAAGCACGACCTCGAGGTGCGCGCCGACCTCTCCAACGAGGCCGGCGAGCTGGTGGCCCGGGCCCACGCCCGGTGGCGCGTCGGGCCCTGACGGCGCGTCGGCGTGACGTCACGGCCCGCCGGGTCTCACAGCGTCAGCGTCTTCGGCTCCGACGGCGCGCGCTGCGCCGCGACGAGTCCTGAGAGCGCGGCGCGGGCCACCCCCGGCTCCCACTCGAGGTGGCGCAGCAGCCTCAGCGCGGCGCTCGCGCTGGGGCACCGCCGCGCGGGGTCAGGCTCGAGCAGGCTGAAAGTCATCTCCCAGAAGCCCTCACCCAACTCCGGCCGCTCCGCGGGGAAGGCCGGGCGTGCCGCCTCGACGGCCTCGGGGAGCGGCGGCTGCTCGCCCGTCGCGTGCCGGCCCAGCGCCACCTCGACCAGGATGAGCCCGACGGCGAACAGGTCGAGCGCCGGCGTCAGCGAGAGGCCCAGCAGTTGCTCCGGCGCCGCCCACAGCACCTTGCCGCGCATCTCGCCGGTGCCCGTGAGGCCGACGTCTCGCTGCAGACGCGCGATGCCGAAGTCGGCGACCTTCAACTCTCCGGCCGTCGTCACCATCACGTTGGGGGCGTTCAGGTCACGGTGCATCAGCCCGAGGGGCCGGCCGTCTGCGCCCAGCCGGGAGTGGATGTGGTCGACCGCGCGCAGGAGCTGGTCCGCCACCTCGAAGCACACGTCTGCCGGCAGCCGCTCACCCCGGTCTCGCCCATGCTTGAGCAGGCGGTGCAGGGTGACGCCCTCGACGTACTCCATGACGAGGAAGGGGCCCGCTTCGTCGGCGCCGCTGTCGAGCACCTGGACGATGTTCGGGTGCGACATGAGCGAGGCGAACTCGAGCTCCCGCAGGAAGAGGCGCTGCGCGTCTTCATGGCTGGCGAAGGCGGGCAGGATTCGCTTGAGCGCCACTCGCCGCGGTGGCGCGCCTTCTCGCTGCTGCTGGGCCTCGAAGACCTCCGCCATGCCCCCGGCCCCGAGCCGGTGGCCCACCTTGTAGCGCCCGGCCCAGGCCTGCCGGCGCAGCTCGACGGCGAGCGGCCAGACCCGCGACGTCGTCCAGGTGACGACCGCCGCCGTCGCTGCGAAGGCCACCAGCGCCAGGTCGAGCTCGACGAGCGGCAGGCCCGCCTGGTGGCTCACGACGGTGACGGCCGCGGCGCCCGTGAGCGCCGTCGCCACCACGATGCGCGGCGCGAGCGACAGCGCGCTCAGCACCACGAGGCCGAGGTTGATGCAGGCGCTCGTGGCGATGAGCCCCGTCACCGGGGCGCCCTCGCGCAGGCGAACCAGCTCGGTGATGGCCACCAGGGGCACGTCGACGAGCGGCACCGCCCACGGCAAGAGCGCGTCGAACCGCGAGGTGAGGCGGTGCGCCGCGAAGAGCAGGGCCCCGATGGCCAGCGAGGTGACGCAGGCGGCGAGGGTCGACGGCGCGCCCCCGCCGATGGCCACCACCGCCGCGCCGGCCAGCGTGGTGACGAGGCGTACGGCTACGAGCCGCCGGGTGTTGTCCCGGCGCTCCGATTCGAGCACGCGCCGCTCGCTCTCCGCGACGAGGGCCTCGAGCGTGGCGGGCATGGCGACCTACGGGCCGCGCACCGTCTGCCAGCCCGGAGCGCCCGAGGCGAACTGCGCCAGCCACGTCGCCAGCGGCACGCCCATGACCGACCGGTTGCTCAGCGACGTCAACATGACGTGCGTGGGCGTCGGCGGGTCGACGACGTAGGCCTTCAGGTTGGGCCAGCCCTGGTAGGCGCTCGCCACCAGCGCCGTCGTCGCCTGCTCGAACGCTGGTTGGTCGAGGCCGAAGAAGGGCGCGAGGACGTTGTCGCGGCTGAAGGCCAGCAGCGCGAAGCGGCGGTTGGGCCACGTCGAGGCGAGCCAGGGGGGCACCCGCGTGAAGTCCCCCGTGCAGCCGGTGCACCCCGTCGGCTCCACCGTGCCCCACGCCGACATGAACTCGGACAGCCGCGTGCCGCCGGGGTTCACCAGCTGCGCCGAGTCGGCGAGCGCGTGCACCTCGGCCTGGGGGAAGGCCTCGGCGAAGCGGAAGTAGTTGAACTGCACGCCGTAGCCGCCGGCGCTGACGCCCGCGACGAAGACGCGCCGCGCGCCGGGGAACGTCACGCGCAGCCGCTCGAGGAAGGCGCGCACGTTCGCCGCGCCCCGGTGGTGAACCCCGTAGGGCGCCACCACCTCGCCAGCGTGCACGTCGCCCGTGCAGTAGGGGACGAAGACGTAGCTGGCGTCGCGGAAGGGGTTGGCGGTGAGCGCCCGGTTGAAGACGCCCAGCCCGAGGGTGCGCTCGGCCGAGAACTTCGCCTCGCCGTATCCGTCGAGGTCGGTCGCGATGCCCAGGCTGCAGGTGGCCTGGCTCCAGCACGCGCCGCCGCCCTGCAGGTAGATGAGCACGTCGCTCGACCGACTGGTGAGGTTGACGCCCAGCCCGGTGGGGCTGCCGTTGCCGCAGACCGAGCCGGGCACGTCGACCCACGTCCACGCCTCGCTGGGCGCGATGATGACGCGCGGGTCTGGTCGGCCCGCGTCGACCACCGAGCCCGCGTCCGTCACCGCCGTGACGGGCGGCGCCTCGCAGCGACCCTCGACGCTGCACGTCTGCGCGCCGACGCAGGTGTCGCACAGCCCCCCGACGCGGCCGCACGAGGCCGTGCTGGTGCCGGCGAGGCAGCGGTCGTCGAGCGTACAGCACCCACTGCACGTGTCGGGGCGGCAGACGGGGCGGGTGCCGCAGGCGCTGGCCAGGGAGATGACGAGGGCGAAGCAGACGACGGCGAAGACGCGCACGGACATCAGACCTCCAGCAGAGAAGGGCCCTGTAATGCCCCGCGGCCGGTTGCGAAAGCCCGCCGGCGGCGTCACCGCACGTCGAGCAGCTCGACCTCGAACACCAGCGTCGAGTTCGGCGGAATCTTAGGCTTCGGCTCCTGCCCGTAGCCGAGGGCCGGCGGAATGGTGAGCCGGCGCACCTCGCCCTCGCGCATGCCGAGCAGGCCCTCGTCGAGCCCCTGCACCACCTGGCCCTCGCCCACCCAGAACGAGAACGGCGCGCCGCGCGCCCGGGAGCTGTCGAACACCCCGCCGTCGAGCAGCGTGCCCTCGAAGTGCACCTGAATCTTGTCTCCCTTCTTCGCCTCGTCGCCATCGCCGGGAGACAGCACCTGCGTCACCAGCCCATCGGCGCGCACCACCGGCGCGAGCGGTGCGCCCCGCGGTCGAGGCGCCCGCTTGCACCCGGCGCCGAGCGCCACCCACGCGCACAGGGCGACGAGCGTCGCGTCGATGACTGGCCGGAGATGGTGGCGTGACCCCATGTTCGACACCTTCCCACGGCGGCGGGGCATCATCACCCGTGTCCCGTTTCACGCCAGGTGACCTCGCCGTGGAACCGCCCTCACGCACCGCCGAACCGGGCTCCTGCGCTCCCACGGCCCTGCGCCGTTGGCCCGCGCTGCAGTCAGCGAGGCGCCCCTTGGCGCAGGCCAGCCCCCCGCCAACGGGGCGATCAGCCCGGCTCGTCCTCGGGGTAGTGCTTCTCGAGGCAGTCCTGACAGAGGGCGTGGCTGAACTTCGCGCCGCTGCGCTGCTCGATGTACGTCTCGACGCGCTCCCAAATCTGCTCCTGGCCGCGAATGCGCTTGCAGTGCATGCAGATGGGAATCATCCCCTGCAGCTCCTGCACGTGCGCCTTCTCTTCCTGAAGCTTGTGGATCTGCTCGGCCAGCGACTGCTCGAGGCGCAGCACCCGCTCACCGACGCGGAGCCGCGCGCGAATCTCATCGGGGTCGACGGGCTTCGAGATGAAGTCGTCGGCCCCCGCCGACAGCCCCGCGACGAGGTCGGACTTCGACGAGCGCGCCGTCACCAGCAGCACGTACGTGTACGAGCCCCCCTTTCGGGCACGGATGCGCTCGCAGATGTCGGGCCCGTCGAGCCCGGGCATGCTCCAGTCGAGCACCGCGAGCGCTGGAGCCTGCGGCCCCTGCAGCACCTCCCACGCCCGCGCCCCGTCCTCCACCGCCACGACGTCGTACCCGAAGCGCGTCAGCGTGCTCGTCAGCAACAGCCGCGACACGGCTTCATCCTCGGCCACGAGGACCTTGAGGCGGGCGGCGGTGACCACGGTCGCGGCGCTCACAACGGGAACCCTTGCATGGTACGATCCAGATGTCGCTGGGCACGAGGCGTTTCGAGCCGTGCGCACCGGGTCGCGCACGGTCACCGGAGAGCCCTGACGGTACGGGTGCTTGGCGATGGTCCTGAGCGTGGAGGGCACTGAGTCATGCACTGTCCGGCGTGTAACCGCGAGCGGCCCCCCGACTCGAGCTTCTGCGTCGTCTGCGGCAGCCGCCTGGTGCAACGGACCAGCGCCGAGATTCGAGAGCAGTTGTCTCGAGTTGAGTGGTTGATCAGCGAGGTCTCCCGCTGGGACTCCACGCTCGTGGGACGAGCCGACGCGCGTCGGCTCGCACAGTTCTATACCCAGCAGGAGGACTGGCTCCGTGCCGAGCTGGCAGGGGCCCTGGTGACTCAGGTGGCGCCGGGCGAACCCGTCACGTCGTTGACGCCCGACGCCACGGGCGCGCTCCAGGATTCGAGGCCTCGCGCCGGTGAAGCGCTGCCGCAATCATCGCCCAGCGTCGAGCCGGCGCCGGCGCGCGCCGATGGGGCCTCCGGAGCGGCAGTGGCCGAGGCCGCCTCGCCCGAGCCTGCGGCCGTCTCCGGGGTGCGCGAGGCGGCGGCCGCGGCGGCGAGGCCGGCTGCCCGCGCCGGAATGTCCACCGAGGCTGGGGTGGCCGAGGCCGCCTCGCCCGAGCCTGCGGCCGTCTCCGGGGTGCGCGAGGCGGCGGCCGCGGCGGCGAGGCCGGCTGCCC
>JADCJJ010000113.1 GCA_020247085.1 Myxococcaceae bacterium
GCAGCACAGGAGGGCTCCGAACCGCACGGTCGCCAGCCCACGGCTCATGCGACTTCGGGCCGGTCGGGCCGTGTCGTCGACATGCCTCGCCGTTCGAAGCTCGCTGCACGACCGCTCAAGGCAGCCGAGTTGCAGCGGTGCGTGCAGGTGTTGCCCACGCAGTGCCCTCCGGAGCAGCTCGCCACGCAGGGCCCACCCACGTCGGGGTGCGCCACCGGCCGGCTGGCGTTGGCCGTCGAGCGGGACGCGCCCTCGCGACCACTCATGCAGACCCGACCACCCTGCAACGTCGACTCGCACACCCCGCGTCAGGGCATCAGCTTCACGGCGTCGCCGTCATCCGTCACCACCCGCCTCGACCCGTCATCGGGCAGCGGCCCATCGCCCACCGCCACCGTGTGCACCCGCGCATGCGTCGAGCCATCGAAGGTGCCGCGCACGCTGACCACCAGGTGCCCGCGTGGGGCGGACCTCGTGAAGGCCACTTCGATCGGCCGCACCTCGCCCGCCCTCACCGAGACGCCGCTGAAGGCCTCGACGGGTGAGGTGACGCTCACCCCGCCGACACCGGAGATCGTCGCCGACACGTTCTCCCCCGCCCCGTCGAAGCGCAGCTGGAGCTTCGCGCTGCGCTCGCCCAGCTCGAACTCGAGCGTGGTGGGTGCTCCCGGCTTGACGGTGGCAACCCCTGGCGCGGGTTGCGGCACCTTCGTCTCCTTCTGCGTGGAGCAGGCGCCGAGAAGAAAGAGCGTCGAGAGGCTGATGAGGAGGTGGTTCATGGGCTCGTGATGGAGAGAGACGCGTTGTAGGTGCCGGCGTTCTGGCTGAAGCCCTGAAGGACGACCACGTAGGTGAGGCCCACCTGGCTGGCGAAGCTGAAGGTCTCCGTGCCGCTCGTGAAGGCGTCTCTCCGCCCAACCAGCACGCCGCGGTGGTACCCGCTGATCCCCACGTCCTCGGTGGAGTTGGCGGTGACCACCACCGTCCGCCCCGTGCCGGTGAACACGAAGTACCGGTTCTGCAGGCGCGCGTTCGAGGGCAACCCGCCCACCAGGCCGATGCTCCCGTTGAAGGGAATTGGCGCCGGCGTGAACATGCTCGCGAGGTTGCTGTCGCCCGCACCGAAGTCGGAGGTGACCGGGCCCACGCCGAAGGCCGCGAGCACCGCGTTGATTCCAGCCGCGTTCGCCCCCGGCTGCGCTTTGAGGCCCGTCGCGAAGGAGGCCACGGTGGTGAGGGCGGCGGTCTGCCGCTGATGACCGACGAGCACGTCGTAGACCGTACCGACACCCACCCCGACCTGATCGTGCGGGCCGTCGACGGTGGTGTCGTACAGATCGTAGATCGCTCGGTATATCGCCACCTCGGAGAAGGCGTTGGGCATGGGATCATCGGGAGGGGTGGGCACCGTCTCGGCGTCCCAGCCAAAGGCATCGAGGGTGCCGCTGCTGTACCAGAAGGTGTCGGTGTACATCGTTTCGGGCAGCACGATCGCCGCCAACGCGCTGGCCAGGCCCTCGCCAAAGGCCGACCGCGGGTCGGTCTGGCTCAGTACGTTACGCCGACCGCCCGGCGAGTCGGAGCGCGACAGGTTGAAATCGAACCAGTGCCCCCACTCGTGGACGACCACGTGCGAGTCGAACTCGTCGGTGTCGGCGCCCGCGAGGCCAAGCAAATAGATCTCGTTCTCGGCCCTGTCGAAGTGTGAGGTTCCGATCTGGCCGTTCGCCTCGTTGCCGCTCTGGGGAGCGTTGTTGGGGCTCCAGTTCACCTTGAGCGGCGGAAAGGTGACCGAGCGCACCGCCATGAAGGTATGGGCGGTCGTGTACATGGAATCGAGGATCGCGAAGGGCGCGGCCCGGCGCGCGCCCCCGTAGCTGCTGCCCGTCCACCCGTGGCCTGCGTGGAGATTGAGCGTGGTGACGCCGGCGTTGAGCGGGCTCCCGAAGGCCCACACCGCGTTCTGGGCGGTGTTGTCTTCGATCTGAATGGACGGCGTGCTGGTGCGGGCGAGCGCCTGCACCTGAAGCGCCCCCGTGCCCGGCGTGAAGGACAGCGCGTAGGTGCCGTCGGCGGCGGTGTTGGTCGAGGCGAGCACCGTGGTGCCATTGAGCACGCGCACCACGGCGTTGCGCACGGGCCTGATCTGCGTCTGCGAGAAGTAGAGGCCGCCGCCCTGCCCCGCGACGTACCGGGCGGGCACGAAGTCGTAGGTCACCCGGCCGATGACCGTGCGCATGCCGGTGCCACCTCCGCCGGCCACGCCGCCGCCAGCGCCTCCTCCGCCACCCGAGCCACCGACGGTGCCTCCGTCACCCGCGCCGCCGCCTGTGCCTCCTCCGCCCGCGCCACCGACGGTGCCTCCATCACCCGCGCCGCCGCCTGTGCCTCCTCCGCCCGCGCCACCGACGGTGCCTCCGTCACCCGCGCCGCCGCCTGTGCCTCCTCCGCCACCCGCGCCACCGCACTGGACCGAGTTCACGCAGGCCGCGTAGGTATCGAAGCACGAAGTCGCCGCTGTGCAGGAGAACGGAAAGGTCGTGCTGCAGCCGGAGGAGATCCCGGTGGTGTTGCACGTCAGGGGGCTGGCACCGGTTCCGCCACCTCCCGCACCGCCGCCTCCCGCTCCGCCACCTCCCGCTCCGCCGATTCCGCCGCCCCCCTCGCCGTTCGTGCTGGTGCCTCCGGCGGTTCCCATTCCACCTCCGTTGCCGCCCATCTGGCACCGGCCGAGTTGGCAACTCTGTGAGGAGACGCAGATGTCACAGCGGTTGCCTCCAGAGCCGCAGGCGTTCTGCGTAGAGCCGACCTGGCACTGGTCGAAGGCGTCGCAGCACCCGGCGCAGTTGTTGGTGTTGCAGGTACGTTCGGGCTCACCGATGGAACAGCCTGCCCCGCCGAGCAGCATGAGGCCCAGCGAGAGGGTGAGCGCCCGAAGGGGGCGGACCGCGTTCATCATGAGCCGTCCAATCGTGGCAGACCTCTTGGAACAAAAATCTTGTCACATGGGCAAAGGCCCCCATCGGTTGATCTTCTGAATGTCTGCCGAAGAACGACGTGAGGGCCATGCCGGTTTGGGCAGGGGAAGAGGCCTCGAAGGATCGAACTGGCGGGAACCAGAAGCGTGCGCAGAGGTAGAAGCTGGGTATCAAGACCGCCTGCGAAGGCCAGCCAGTCGATGACAATCTCACGGACGAGCGCGAAAGGACCTTCGTGACGCCGTCCGTCAACCAGCCAGATGCAGGTCGCCGGGCGGTGGGGTCTGGATCGGCTGCTGAGCAAGGGGGCCTTGCTGAAGAGGGGAAGGCAGCTCGAGACGTCGAGGATGAGCGAGAAAAAGAAGCTGGTGACGATTGAGGTCCCTGAGTCGTGGGCGGGCCCGATGAAGAAGTTCCTCGAGAGCGTTGAGGCGTCGACGCCGGACACGAGTGGGGGCCGGGCGGTGGACTTCGGGGCGTTCGAGCGGGCGGTCGAGAAGAGCGCTGGGGAACTCGAAAAGGAAGCTCATCGGGGGTTGCTTCAAGACCTCGACATCGACGCGCAGCAGCTCCGCATCCGAGGGAAGCTCCACACGCGAGTCGGGCGGTACGAAGGGACGTACAAAGCGAAGACGGGCGAAATCCGAGTGATGCGGTCGCTGTACCGCGAGAACGGGGTGAGGAACGGCAAGACGGTGGACCCGGTGAGTCTGCGAGCGGGCGTCATCGAAGAAGGGTGGTTGCCGAGTACGGCGCAGGCCATCGCGTTCCTGCTGCAGCAGAGCCCGTCGCGAGAAGCGGTGAAGGCCGCTGAACAGCTGGGTCGGCTTCCCTCCTCGCGAAGCACCTTTGAGCGGGTGGGGCACGCCGTGGGCGCGCTGTACGACGTCGCCCACGCAGAAGTCGAAGACGAGCTCATCGAGCAGTACCAACTGCCACCGGAAGCGCGAAGCGTCACCGTGGGAGTCGACCGTGTCGCGGTGCCCATGGAGGAGCCCGCCGGGGAGTCGGTCGTGCGGAACTTCCGGATGGCCTCCGTCGGAACGGTGACGCTGAATGACGGTGCTGGCGAGGCGCTGCACACCATTCGCTACGGGCGCATGCCTGCGGGGGACGCGGACGCGCTGTGCCAGGGACTCCATGCTGACGTCATCGCGTTGCTGCGCAAGCAGCCGAAGCTGAAGGTGCAGTCGCTCGTCGATGGAGCCGCCGAGATGCATGCGCTGACGGCGAAGGCGCTGAACGAGGACACGCTGCCCAAGCGCCCCTTCGAGTTGGTCGACTTCTGCCACCTCGTCAAGAAGCTCAGCCCCGCTGCCGAAGCCATTCACGGCGAGCGCGGGGCAGAAGTCCTCGCCAGGTGGAAACTCCAACTCCTCAACGACGAGGGGACCGTGTGGACCATCGTGACAGCCCTGCGCGCCGCCGACACCGACTCGATGAGCGCCGAGGCCACGACCGCGGTGCACGAGGCCATCAGCTACCTCGAGAACAACGGAGAGCGGATGAACGACGCAGAGGCCCGCCGACAGGGGCTCCCCATCGGCAGCGGGCCGACCGAGGCCACCTGCAAGAACCTCTTCGAGGTCCGCTTCAGGCGCTGTGGCTCCCGCTGGCACGATGAAAGCGGTACTCACGTTGTCCAACTCCGTGCGCTCGCCCTCAGCGACCGCTGGGATACTGGCATCGCTCTCACCCTCAAGACGCTTCGTGCACCGGTCAGGCTCGCCTCGTGATCAGCAGCCGAACCAGACCCCTTCCATTCCCGCGGGGCCGGCGCGCCCGTTCGCCTCGACGACGAGCGAGACCCGCTCGTGGAGGCGAACGCCGACGGTCGGGTGAAACGCGAACACGAGGCGCCCGTCGGTGCCGACCTCGACCCCCGACATCACCCCGAGGGAGCTGCGTTCGCCGAGCCGCGCCAGGGCCAGATGCAGGGCGGTGACCGACACCACGTTCGAGCCCCGCTGCCAGCGCCCGACGAGCTGCAGCCCGTGCCCCAACCCCGCCCGCGCATCGGACAGCAGCGTCACCTGCGCCGCGAGCTTGAGGCCGTCGAAGCCCGTGTTCTTGACGATGGCCTCGAGTTCGAGACCCAGGCCATCGACCGGCACCCACTCGACCTCGGGAGCAACCTCGACGCTGCCGTCGGTCTGCAACACCCCCAGCGCGTTCACCTCGAACTCACCGGCCCGCGCGCCCAGCGCCCGCACCCAGTCGACGAGGAGCGGCTCGGGCACGCCGAGCACGTCGTTTCGGTGGGTCGGGTGCAGGTCGGCCACGAGCGGAGACGACTCGCGCGGGCCCTGTTTGCCATCGCGGTTGGCGTCTTCGACGCCGTCACGCACGCCGTCGCCATCGGTATCGGCGAGCCGGGGGTTCGTCTCACCGACGTCGACCCAGCCATTCCCGTTCGTGTCTTCGAGGCCGTCAGGCAGACCGTCTTCATCGGTGTCGGCGACGCGCGGGTTCGTCTCGCCCACGTCGACCTGGCCGTTGCGGTTCTGGTCCTCGAGGCCGTCGGCGACGCCGTCGCGGTCGGTGTCGACGCGACGTGGGTCCGTACCGCCGTCTGCGCTGAGCTCGATCGCGTCGGTCAGGCCATCACCGTCGGAGTCGGCGCTTCGCGGGTCGGTTTCGGTCTGCCCCACGCGGCCGTTGTGGTTGCTGTCCTCGTCACCGTCGGAGAGCCCGTCGCCGTCGGTGTCGGCCAGCCGCGGGTTCGTCTCGCCCACGTCGACCCGGCCGTTCCGGTTCGTGTCTTCGAGGGCGTCGGGGAGCCAGTCACCGTCGGTGTCGGCGTCGATGGGGTTCGTGTGCCCGCGCACCTCGACACCGTCGGACAGGCCGTCTCCGTCGGTGTCGGCGAGGAAGGGGCTCGTCAGCGAGCCGGGTTCCCGCTCCGCGGCGTCGAGCAGCCCGTCACCGTCGCGGTCGAGCGCGCTCCACCCGGCGCGGAGGGACAACAGAACCGACAGCAGGACGAGGCGCTTCATACGAGCTCGGACCAGGCAGGCGCGGCGGCGAAGGCCGCGTGAATGAGGCCAACGTGAGAGTAGGCCTGCGGATAGTTACCCAAAAGCGTACCGGTGCGCGGGTCGAGGTCTTCGGACCAGAGCGCGCGGTGCACCCGCCTGTCCTCTGCGGCCCCTTCAGCCTCGCAAGGCGCTCGCGGAACTCGTCGGCTCACCCCTTGACGCCGACCTCACCCGCCCCACGTCCTTGCCCGCCTCCTCGGATTCGCGCTCTGTTCTTCTTCTGCGTCACGGGCCTGCGCGCCGATCTCGCCGTCACCCTCGTGGGAGGCCAGCCGCAGGTCGGCTTCTCGTTCGGCGTCTTTCAGTTCTTCTCGTCGACCGACCGCTTGTCGATTCGGTGACGGGTTGCCCCGGCTCGCAGGTGCTGGGTGGCGGAAGCAGGTGCGAGAAGGGCGGGCGCGCGTCACCGGTGGCGAGACGGCATGAGCGGCGGCGCGCTGTCCCGATGTTGAGCTGGGTGCGCGCGCGCCCACTGGTACGCTCGCCTCATGAACCGCTTGCTCCTGGCGCTCGCCGTGAGTTGCCCGCTGACCGCCGCGTGGGCGAGCTGGCCACGGCCCGCGCCCGCGACCACCGACCCCGAGGTCGTCCAGCCGCTCGACCCCACCGTCGCCGCGCTCCGCTCGGAGCTACGCGCCATGCCGCTCGCCGAGCGGTGCTCCCTCACACGTGTCCTCGCAGAGCGCGTCGTCACGGCCCATGACTGGCTCAAGGACCTCCCGGTGCGGGACGGGGGCGTGGGCTTCGCGGTCCTCCTCCCCGAAGACGTGCCGCTGCTGGCGGAGGGCGAGTCCTGCGGGCTGACGGTGCTCACGCGGCAGACCAACGGCCCGCTGACGGTGACACTCGACCCCGCGAAGATCGAGGGGCCCTACCTGTTCGTGGACTGGACGCCGGAGCCGCGCCGCGCGGGCCAGCCGCTGCGATTCAGTCGCAGCGGCACCGTGGGCTCTCCTCAGCTCAACATCTCCCGGCACGCGCGAATGCGCAGCGGACGGACGATGACGTTCGAAGACGGAGCCCCCGACCTGGAGATCGAGGCCTGGCGCAAGCAGGACACCTGGGTGCTCTCGATGCGGCTGTCCTTTCGGAAGCGCAGCGTGCCTGCGCGCCTCGAGGCCGAA
>JADCJJ010000114.1 GCA_020247085.1 Myxococcaceae bacterium
GAGAGGGCGCCGAAGGCATTCCAGCGGTAGGTGGTGGGGCCCACGGTGGAGAGTCTATGGCTGCCGGCCTCGTAACAATAGGGCACCCCGTTGGCGGAATTTCTGTCACCGCTGGCGAGGAAGTCGGCCGTCAGACGGCCCATGCCGCCGTCGACGCCGACGAGGGCCGGGTGCACGTCGTAGCTGAAGGAGGACGTCCAGTCGGGCGCGGTGGCCTCGGTGATGGCCAAAGGGTTGCCCCAGGCGTCGAAGGCGGGCTCCGTGGAGGTGGCTGAGGTGCCGAAGACGCGGCGACGGTGGAAGACGACGGAGGAATTCGTGGTGCCCAGCGACACTTCCGCGGGGCTGCCCTCCGTCCACCGTTGCATGCGCCAGACGGCGCCGCCGGCGGTGGTGGCCCCCGTCAATTCGCCCGCCGTGAAGACGAGGCCCGACACCAGGGGCACGCGCTGGGCGCCGTTGACGAGGGTGAGGCCGATGGGCCTGTCGCGCAGGCGCTGGCCCGCGTCGGGGTAGTCGTACTCGACGCGCAGGCCCGAAGGGTACCGCATGCCAGTCGGGAGGCCCGTGGGCCCCAGGCCGTACTCCAGCGTCTGCGCACAGGAGGCGCCCGGCCAGACGTGGCCCTCGAAGCGCGCGTCGCCACGAGGCCAGTAGCCGAAAAACCACTCACCCGACTCATCGGCGACATGGGCGACGCGGCCGCCCGTGGCCTCCAGCAGCAGCGGTTGACCAGTGGCACAGTCCGTCACCGCGCGCGGCGGGGCGTCGTACGTCGTCGTCTCCGTCAGCGCGCCAGCCACCGTCTCGATGAGGCGGTTGCTGGCGTCGTAGCGCATACGCGTCTCGACACCGTCGGGACGACGACTGCGAATGAGGTTGCCGGCCTCGTCGTACATGAAGCGCCACAGCCCCATGTCAGGAGACTCCACCTCGACGAGGCGCCCGAAGTCGTCGTGGACGAAGCGCTGGCGGACGCCCTTGGCGTCGACGAAGGCCGAAAGGTTTCCATGAATGTCGTACTCGAAGCGGGCGACGGTGGCCCAGCCGCCGAGGCGCTGCTGCACCACCGACAGCCGGCCATGTCTGTCGTAGGTGTACCGGTGTGAGGGGCGGCTGGCGGCCTCCACCAGCGAGTCGGCGCCGCGCCCCTCGTCGGCCATCCACGCCAGCCTGTCTTCTTCGTCGAAGCCCATCCACCGGCTGAAGGTGTCGCGTCGCCGACTCACCGTCTGGCCAGCGAGTCGTCCCTGGTTGTCGTACTGCACGTCGACTTCTCGCACCCGGTTGATGTCCTCGAGGAAGACGGCGGGCGTCGGAATGCCGCGCGCGGCCTCGTACTGGGTGCGCGTGTCGATGGCGCCGGTGGGTTGGCTGCGGCGGGTGATGGCCGAGAGGACGCCCTTGGCTGTGTACTCGTGGAGGTTTCGGATGCCGGTGGGCTCGACGACTTCCGCCATGCGGCTGGACGGGCCGCGCCGAAGGATGGTTGGGCTGGTTTCCCCGGGGCGCAGCGACGTCTCGAGGCGGCCGAGGGCGTCGTACGTGGACACCGTCACGGCGCCGGACTCATCCGTGACTCGGGCTGCCCGGCCGCGCGCGTCGATGTCGGTGAAGGTGGCCACGACGCGCCCGCCCACCGTCCGTCGCGAGACGGCCCATTCCCGGGGCGGCGCTGCCCAGTCGAGGGTGGTTTCGTCGGACACGTCGCTGCGCGGCCCGTCCGTCGCGACGAGTCGGCCCTGCGCGTCGAAGCGGTACGTCTCGGCCTGGACTTGAGTGCCCCAGGTGCCGGCCGTGTCCACGAGGGTGCGGCCGACGCGCACGTGCCGCTGCGGCCGTGGCGCAAGGGGGGCCTGGTTGAAGTCGGCCAGGGCAGTCCCGCCGTCCCACTGGGCCGCGTAGTCGTCGACGGAGAGGACGCGGAAGCCCGACGGGGCGCTGGTGTCGACGCTGTCGCGAGTCGCGGCCACGCGCCGGTTGGTGTCGCCCAGGTAGCGGAAGGACTGCCCGAAACGCGCCTCAGCCGTCGAGGGCGTGTCGCAGGCGGCAAGGCCGCCCGTCTCGGCCGTGACGCGGCCCACTGCGTCTCGCTGGTACAGGGTGTAATAGCCGTCCGCGTTCCTCTCGCACCGGGTGTCGAACCAGGTGGGCTCGGGCACGTACTCGAGGAGGCGCGACGCCGTGCAGACATTGTCGCTGTCCAGCACGCACTTCGAGGTGATGATGCCATTCGTCCACCGAAACCTCAGGTTTTGACTCCCGCGGACGATGGTTTCTCGCCGCACCGGGCCCGCGTTGTACTCAGGCCATGTAAAGGAAAAGGACTCGCCGGGTGTCTCGTGTTGCGCGACGCGGGCCGGCGTGAGGGCCGGCGCGCTGTAGCGGAAGGACTCCACGAGGCCGCCGTCGGTGTCGGTGGCCAGCGTCAACAGCGTGGCCGTCGCGCCCGGTGTGCCGAGGTGCTGCATGGTGAAGGCGTAGTCGAAACGCTCGAAGCGCCCGTCTGGGAAGTCGCTTCGGGTGAGTTGGCCATTCGTCACCGTCAGCCGGACGACGGGTTGCGAGAAGGCCGCGTCCATCGCCACCGTTTCGAGAAACCCGCCGGCGTACCGGAAGTAGAGGGCGCGCCCGAAGAGGAAGTCGACGCGGCACAGTGCGCCCATCGGCTGGGTGGCCGACACCGGACAGGCGGCGTCCTCGCCGCCGTAGCGAAGCTGGGCTTCTCCGCCGTCCGTGGCGCGCACCGTGCGCAGGCGGCCGGCCGCATCGAAGACGTACGTCTGTCCGCTGGGCCGGTTGGCGACGTACAGCTGCGTCGAGGCATTCCATGTCAGCGTCGCGCCGGGGTTGTCCGTCACGTAGGTGCCAGCCGACGTGCGCGTGAAGACGTCGAGGCTCGTGTCCTCGAGGCGCATCCAGACGGTGGGGGCGGGCACGGCTCCAGCCGGCCCGAGGAGGCTGAGGTACGCCTGCCAGGTGTGCATCCACCCGACGCCCGTCGTGCTTCGTTCCGTCGTCGAGCCCGTGCCCTGGACCCATGCCGTCGAGTAGGTGCGCGCGAGGCGGTAGGGTGGGCCCCACGGCATCGCCACGTCGATGTCTGTCCTGTCGAGCCACGCGTTGCCGTTGAGGACGTCCACAGGCGCGCCCACGTGCGCCCGACACGTCTTGTGGCAGCGGGATGAGCTCGTCTGACAGCAGGCCCCCGCGTTTCCGGTGTCCGCCCCTCCGTCCGGCAAGGCGAAGCTGGCGAGGGGTTGGTCGAAGGGGCTGCACGACTTGTCTTGAGCGGCGGCGGCACCGGCCCATGCCAGCGCGAGGGTGATGACGGCGCGCTTCATGGAGTCCTCCGGCCGGGCGCGCAGTAGCCCTGACGTCCGGCGCCCGTCTCGCGTGTCACGCAGCTCCAGCCCGTCGCGCAGCCCGCGTCGGCGCCACAGGGCTGGGTGCACGTGGCGCCTGCGCCGAGTCGCAGGCACAGGCCCGTGGGACAATCACTGCTACGGCTGCAGGTGCCGACGGGCGGTTGGCATTCTGGAGTCGGACGGGGGCTGGCCGCGGCCACTTCGCAGCCCACCGCGGGCAAGGGCGGGCCCGCGTCCTCTTCGGCGACGGTCCCTCCGCCCCCGGTGCTGCCTCCGCCTCCTCCGACGCCGCCTCCGGCCGGCTGGCTTCCTCCACCGGAGGCACCGCCCCCGGCGCCTCCTGCCGCCATCTCGACGCCGCCGTCGACAGGCCCGGGCCCACCACACTGACACCGAGCGAGACTCAACATCCCCACCACCACCACGGCCAACCGGCGCATGGGCGAGACTGTCGGCGCGCCCCTCTGCGATGTCAATGCTCGGACGTGCAC
>JADCJJ010000115.1 GCA_020247085.1 Myxococcaceae bacterium
GGTCGTCGGGTTGCACGTGCCGGCCGAGCGGCAGGCGCCACCGGGCGGGCACGAGCGCGTCGTCGTCACGCAGCTCCCGCCCATGAAGACCACCACCTCGCACGGGTTCGTCGACGCGACGCAGGTGCCCGCGTCGAGGCCCCGCGACGGGAACGGGGTGCAGCCGCCGCCGGCGCAGTACTCGGTTGCCAGACATCGCCGGCCGCACGCGCCGCAGTTGCGAGGGTCGTTCTGCTGGTCGAAGCAGCCCCCATCACAGCCTGACGTCCCCGACGGACACGCGGGCGCTCCGGCGTCGCTCATGAGCGAGGTGCAGTTGCCCGCGCGACAGTACTCCGAGGTCGCGCAGACCCGCGTGCACGAGCCACAGTGCCCGGGGTCATTTTGCAGGTCGAAGCACACGCCGCTGCAGAGCTGACTGCCCATCGGGCAGCTCACCGCGCCGGCGTCGCTCGATCGGTCCGTGCACTGCCCGGCCCGGCAGAACTCGGTGGCGCCGCACACCGTCGTGCAGGTCCCAAAGTGCGCGGGGTCATTCTTGAGGTCGAAGCAGCCCCCGGTACAGGCCGCCAGCGGCGCCGCGCAGGTGGCCCCCACCGCCACACAGGCGCCGGCGGTGCACACGCTCCCGGCTGAGCACTCGGTGCCGCAGGCGCCGCAGTGACGTCGGTCGTTCTGCAGATCGACGCAGGCGCCGCCACACTCGGTGCAGGGCACCGGCGGGATCGGCACACAGCCCACGAGCACCGCGACGACCCCACAGACCAACGCAAGGCGCTTCATGACGTTCTCCTGAAGACGAGAAATCATGAATCAGTGTCGTTGCGGGTGCCGGACGTTTCGCGCCACGCTCGCCCCCGAGGGCGGCGCCGCGACGCGGCTTAGTCAAGCAGATCCGGCTGCTCGTGCACCACGCGCTGATAGAGCGGCTGAAACTGGAACCACCCGGCGAGCGGGTTGCCGGTGATGCCGAAGGACTGCTGGGCGGCGTCAGGGCCGATCTCTTTCGGTTCTCCGGCGGCCCGGGCGAGCAGCTCGGCGCGGCACGAGCGGTCCATGGTGATGAACCACCAGGCCGCCGCGTCGACGGTCTCCCCCACGGTCAGCAGACCATGGTTCGCGAGGATGACGGCCTTCTTCGGCCCCAGCGCGGTGGCGATGCGCTGGCCCTCGTCGAGGTCGACCGCCACCCCACCGAAGTCGTCGTACAGCGCGTGATCGCCGTAGAAGGCGCAGGCATCCTGGGTGAGCGGAGCCAAGAGCCGCCGCAACGTCGAGAAGGCCTTGCCGTGCATGGCGTGCGAGTGCGCCGCCGCGACGACGTCGGGCCGGGCCCGGTGCACGCGGGAGTGAATGACGAACGCCGCCCGGTTCACCGGCAGCTCGCCCTCGACCGTCTCACCCTCGTGGTCGACGCGGATGAGATCGCGCACGCGAATACGGCCGAAGTCGAGGCCGAAGGGGTTGACCCAGAAGGTCTCGGGGTGCTCCGGGTCCCTCACGGTGACGTGCCCGGCGACACCTTCGTCGTAGCCGAACTTCGCGAAGAGCCGGAAGGTGGCGGCGAGGCGCTGTTTGCGGTGCAGGCGCTCGTCGGCCGGTGATTCGAAGGTGGGTGGCGCGAACGACAGTGTGAAGGGACCGGCTTGCATGGAAGGCTCCTCGTTCAGGCGCAGGCGGGTGGACTGTGGCCGACGCGAGGCCGGACGTCGAGCAAGGTGATGAAGCCCGAGCACGCGCGCCCCTTCACGAGGTCGCGCAGCGGCGGGCGCCCGTGGTACGCGCCCCACGTAGCGGTCGCGGTGGCTGGGTGGGGCACCCGCTTCGTGTCCCAGGTCCGGTTCGTACCGTCGTTGCGGCCTCCGAAGGTGCTGGTGGAGCTCGCAGGGCGCGCCGTGGTGTTTGGCGCCTCGGGGTGCGCTTCGGCTCGGCGACGCTGACGTCGACGGCGTAATGGAGACGCTCGCTGAAGTACCCGCGGTCCCGGTCTTGTCGCTGCGCACCGACGCGCTCTGGTTCCCAGTCAGCGAGCGGGTCAAGGTGTTCTCGAGGCCCCCAGAGACGCCATGGCCCTTCGAGCTTCAACTCGAGGGTGCGCCCGACGAGGCCGAAACGATAGACATGCGAGGCCTGCTCGCGTCCGAGGCAGACCTGAGGCGAACGCCTGCGGGCTTCGCGAACATCGGCGACGGTGCCGCGCAGGGGCAGGGGGGCTCGAGCCGCTGGCGCGAGTGGGCGTATGAGGGCGCTGACGAGCCGTGGCCGCAGCGCCTCTTCGCGGTCGCGCTCGCGTCGATGCGCCACCTCGACCAACGCGTCCACCTGGCGCTCACCGCACAAACACACGCCGACCGGGCAGACCAGCTGTTCGGCTTCGCCGAGTGCCTTGCCCGATCACTGCGCGCGCTGGGCTGAACGCCGCGGCGGGCGCGTCGGACCCTGGATCGAAAAAACGAAGGCCCTGACTCCGTCGGCTTTCGCCTCGAGAATCAGGGCCTTCCAATGGTCGGGGCGACAGGATTTGAACCTGCGACCACTTGCACCCCAAGGCAGGACCCGGACGCTCCACGCGTTCCACCGGCTCCCACGGCGTCCCCTGCCCTCCATGTTTCGCGCGGTTCGGGCCGCGTGACGAGCGGGAGCGGCTCCATTCGCTCCACGGATTCCCCCGAGACGAAGCGCCGTGGTCTACCGGTGGTCCCACGACTGCGGGCGCTCGACGAGGTGCTGACCGTAAGGGAGGTCGCCGAGCTGCTGAAGGTCTCGACGGCCACGGTCTACGCGATGGTCGAGCGGGGCGAGCTCGAGCACTTCCGGGTGATGAACTCGATTCGGGTTCGACGCGAGGCAGTTCAGGCGCTGTTGGAGCGCCGATGAAGTTCAGCGACTCGATGCGCGACGACACCTCACGGCGTCACAGCGCGCTGTGGCCGTCGTTGCGGTCGCCGAGTGGAAACCCAAGGGAACAAAGCAGTTTAGCGAAGGGTCCGCCCCGGGGGCGGATGCTCTCGCGGGGCAGGCGAGGGTGTCTCCGTGCGGACCTTCGTCGGGGCCTGCTCTATCTCCTCGTCAAACTGGAAGGTGAGTGAGCCATGGCAAGAACTCCAAGAACTTCTGCAACCCGCTCTCGGGCGAAGGGCGCTGGCAAGAGCGCGCCCCCTGGAACGCACCATGAACTCGCAGAGAATCACGGCGAGGAGAGGGTCATGAGCTTGGCGGGCTGGTCTGCGGCACCGAACAGTTCGGGACCTGAGAGCAGGGCGAAAACAGGCCGGGACAGCGGGGGGCGCTTCGTGCGCTGGGGGCCGTCGCCCAATCCTGGAGGTCGGCCGAAGACGGCGCGGGAGTTCCGGCACAAAGCGCAGGCCCTCGTGAACGAGCTGGTCATCGAGGCCTGGGAGACCGAGGTGCGCGAGCGGGGCCCGCATTGGCTTCGCGCGTCGGAGCTGCTGACGGCCTACGCCTACGGCAAGCCTTCCGCGTTCGACGAGGAAGCCGAGGCGGAGGGGCCCCAGGCGCCGCGAGAGCTCGTCGTGGCTGCTCTCGAGGCCCTTGTCAGGAGAGAAGAACGCGAGGGGCCGCGGATGTGTGACGGCGCCCTCGAGAACGTCGAGCCACAGCGTGCGCTCAATGCGCTGGCCAGCCCCTT
Organism: Myxococcaceae bacterium; assembly: GCA_020247085.1. Classification (GTDB taxonomy): domain Bacteria; phylum Myxococcota; class Myxococcia; order Myxococcales; family Myxococcaceae; genus Xiheimicrobium; species Xiheimicrobium aquaticum. Next base: position 3,650 of record JADCJJ010000115.1, read on the forward strand.
CGGCCAGCCATAGCCTGATCACCTTCGTTGCTCGGGCGACTTGGGGAGGTCGAACATGAGGGGTCTCGATTCCGCAATCGTCAAGCCGAAGGCAGCTGCAAGGCCAGCAAGCGTTAGGGGCCTGAGCGTTGGGCTGTTGGTCGCCGCTTGCTCTGGCTGCTTTGGGCCCCGCGCTTGGCTCGTCGAACGGAACAGCTACGGTGGCGTCATTGGATACCGCGAGGGGAGCCTAGGGAATGAGGAGGAGCAACAACGAATGCTCCAGGAAGCGATCTCCGAGCAAGCAAAGAAGGTCTGTGGCTTCTCGCGATTTCGGATTGTGCGTGAACTCAGACGAGAGCGAGAATTCACGTACTACACGCAGCAGGCCGTGACGACGACCACCCAAAGCAATGTCAGATTGAACTCCGAGACCCGGTCTTCGCGCTCGCGCGCGACATTCGACACTGAAACCGAGGGCACCGTGGAGTCCACGTCGACGACGTACGTGCCTGTTCAGCAGACTGGCATCGACTCTTGGTGGGAGGCGACCATCACCTGCAGTTTCTTCAGCGAACCATCGAGCACGTCAATCGGTCCAGAAACGGAAACCGTGATGCCGCTCAGGCGGATTCCCACCGGCACGGTGACACCGGTCGTTCGACCACAGACGACTACCGCGTCTCCTCAAGAGCCGTCCGCCCCTCCCGTTTCGCGATGCTCGGCCAAAGACCTCGAAGAGATGCGGAAAGCCGGGCTCTCGAACTCGGCCATCTCCAGCGCGTGTTCTCCCTAACGCGCGAGCGACCCCAAACGCGTCCATGCGGGTTCCCGCATTGACAACCGGGAGTCACTGTCCGACACTGACTCCCATGAACACGACGCGCGCGGTTGCCTACCTCCGAGTCTCGACTGAGAAGCAGGCAGACAAAGGAGTCAGCCTCGAGGCCCAACGCGCGAAGGTCGAGGCATACGCGAGCCTGTACGAGCTCGAGCTCGTCGAGGTGGTCGTCGACGCTGGCCAGAGCGCAAAGAGCCTCGACCGGCCCGGCCTCGACCGCGCGCTCGCCATGCTCAAGACCGGCAAGGCCGAGGCACTGCTCGTGGTGAAGCTCGACCGGCTCACGCGTTCCGTGCGCGACCTCGGGACCCTCATCGAGGAGCACTTCGGCCCCAAGGGCGCCGCCCTGCTCTCCGTCTCGGAGCAAATCGACACCCGAAGCGCCGCGGGGCGCCTTGTGCTGAACATCCTCGCCAGTGTCAGCGCATGGGAGCGGGAAGCCATCGGAGAGCGCACGAGCGCCGCCATGCAGCACAAGGCCAGCCAGGGCGAATACACGGGCGGCCGCGTGCCCTACGGGTTCCGGCTGGCGACTGACGGCACACACCTCGAGGCCGACGACGCCGAGCAGGCGGTTCTCGAGGTTGCACGCGACCTTCGCAAGGCCGGGCTGTCGCTGCGCGCCATCGCCCGCGAGCTCGACAAGCGCGGCATCAAGAGCCGAATCGGTCGCACCTTCGGCGCGGAGCAGATTTCCGGACCTCATGGACTTCCTGTGGGTGACGGGAGGGGCGGCGAGAGCATGATGCCGCCGCAGCAGAGGAAGATCATCGCGATGAGGGCCTGAGCAGAGTGAAACCCGTAGGCGCGTCGA
>JADCJJ010000116.1 GCA_020247085.1 Myxococcaceae bacterium
AGCCGGCCCAGCACGCCGTGCCCGACGATGAGCTCGGCCGGAGCGCCGCCCGCCAGCGCGTGCCTCGCCGTCGCCGCGAGCGCCAGCAGCACCGCCCGCTCGCCGACCGACTCGGGCACCTTCGCGATGCGCGCCGCCGGCACCACCACCCGGGAGGCGGCCCCGCCGAACAGCCCGCGCACGTCGCCGTAGCAGTTCGCCCCGGGCACGAAGACCAGGTCGCCCACGCCCACCTTCGTGACGCCGGCGCCGACCTCGATGACGCGCCCCACCGACTCGTAGCCGGGCACCAGCGGGTACCCCAGCCCGGGGAACGGCGGCATGCGCCCCGTCCACAGCAGCCGCTCCGTTCCAGTGCTGATGCCGCTGTACTCGACGTCGACCAGCACCTGCTCCGGGCCGACGGCGCTCAGCGCGAGCTGCTGAAGCTCGAGCTGCTCCGGGGCGCGGAATACGACGGCCGTGGTCTTGAGGGGCGTCAACATGCTTTGTCTCTAGTCGGCGTAAAGCTGATTAGACACCTTAGACAAACCTTGATTGCGGGCGCAAGCGTTCCGGGGCCGCGCAGATCATTTTTTGCTCAGGCCGCGCGGATGGCGACGGGCACGAGGCGCTCGGCGATGTGCCTGACGAGGCCGATGAGGGCGGCTCGCCCGGAGCAGGCAGGGATCGACTCGATGGCCTCGTCGACGAGGCGCTCGAGGCGCTCGATCGCGCCCTGCACGCCGAGGCGCGCGACGGCGTTGGGGCGGTCGAGCGACTCGTCACGGCCAAGCGGCTTGCCTGGCGTCACCGCCGACCCCACCGCGTCGAGCAGATCGTCGGCGACCTGGTACGCGGCGCCCAGGCGCGCGCCCAGGGTGGCCCAGCGCTGACCGTCCTCGTCCGAGGCGAGCGCGCCGAGCGTGGTGGCCGCCACGAAGAGCGAGCCCGTCTTCGCGGCGTGGTAGCGGTCGAGCGGGGGTGCGGGCTCGCTCTCCCAGGCCTGCCCTGCGACGATGCCATGGGGTGCGCCCACGGCCTTCGAGAGCGAGACGATCATCGGTGAGAGACGCTGTGGGGCCGAGGCGCCGGCGAGCGCGAGCCCCTCGAAGGCGGCGACGATGAGCGCGTCACCGGTGAGCACGGCGAGCGGCTCGCCGAAGGCCCGGTGCACCGAGGGCTTGCCTCGCCGCGTCGGCGCGTCGTCGAAGCACGGCAGATCGTCGTGTACCAGGGACGCGCAGTGCATCAGCTCGAGCGCCACCGCGGCCGCGTCGGCGAGGGCCGGGTTTCGATCGCCGCACGCCTGCGCCACCGCCAGGCTGAGCCGTGGCCGCACGCGCGCCCCCCCGGGAAATACCGCGTAGCGAAGCGCGCTCGCCAGCTTCGCCGGCGCTTCGGCTTCAGCCCGGGCCACGGCGGCGTTCAACGCGTCTTCGAGGCGGGTGCTCATGAGGTGACTCTCTTCGGTGTCAAGCAGAGGTGACGTTCGGGGGTGGGACGGCGTCGCGGAGCGCGGGGCCGAAGGCGTTGAAGACCGCCGCCGGGTTTTCTTCGTGGAGCAGGTGCCCGAGGCTGTCGAGGCACAGGAACGTCGCGCGCGGCAGCCGCTCGGCCACGGCCCGCTGCGCCGCCGGGCGAATCGCCGCGTCATCGGCGCCGGCGAGGAGCAGCGTGCGCACGTCGAGTCGAGGCAGCTCGGCGGCGAGCTTAGGCAGCGCCCACCGCGAGAGCATCGCCAGCACGCCCTCGACGTGCGTCGGCTGGCGCGCCAGCCGCTGGTAGCGGGCGAGGGCCGGCGGGGGCAGGCGGGAGCCCGTCTGCTCGAGGGTCCGCGCCAGCGTCTCGTCCGAGGCGGCGGCGGCGATGAGGCGCGCGCTCAGCCCCGTCGCCGCGAGCAGCCGCGCCGCCCACGGAAAGCCGACCCCGGCGAGGCCCGGCATCGGGGCGAGGGCGGGCGCGAGGCCCACCAGCAGCGCGGGTGACAGCAGCTCGTCCAGGCACATGCGCGCGAGCACGGCGACGCCCGCCGAATGGCCGATCGCTGCCACCGGCGCCGCCTCGATGTGCTCGAGGAGCTCGGCCAGCGAGGCGGCCATCGACGGCAGATCGGGCACGAAGGTCGGGCCGACGCGCGTCCTGGCGTGGCCGGGAAGGTCAGGCGCGAGCGTGCGGTAGCCCTCGTCGGCGAGCCGCTCGGCCAGCGCGTCGAAAGACTCGGCCGAGGCGCCGGCGCCGTGCACCAGCAGCACGAGCGGCCCCTCGCCGCGCTCGGACACGCACCAGCGGACCGCGCCGGTCTGGACGAAGCGCACCGTCGGGGCGGTGGCGCCTGGGCGGGGAAGGGCGGTCATGCGTGCTCCCGGGTGAGCTGCTGCACCTGGCCCGACACCCGATGCGCGTCGAGGCGCGGCAGCGGCAGATAGGTGGCGCCCATCGCGTCGGCGAGCGCCCTCGCCCGCGCGCGCGGGCGAGGGGAGGTGTCGAGCAGGAGCGCGCTCACCTGCTGCGCCCGTACCAGGCGCGCGCAGGCGAGGGCGTCGTCGTCGGCGTTCGTCCCCGCGACGCGGGCCACGTTCGCGCGGGCGTCGGTCATCAGGACGATCAGCGGCGTGCGGCCCCGCGCCCGGGCGTCGAGCGCCAGCGTCAGCGCCGACTCGATGCCCGCGGCGAGCGGGGTGCCGCCACCGCCGGCCAGCTCCGCGAGGCAGCGCCGCGCCCTCGTCAGCGAGCGCGTCGGCGGTAGCAGCAGCGCCGCCGACGGCCCGCGGAACGCCACGAGCGCGACGTGATCGCGGCGCACGTAGCAGTCGGCGAGCACCTGCTCGACCGCGCCCTTGGCCTCGGCGAGCCGCTGGAGCGCCGCCGACCCCGAGGCGTCCACGCAGAAGACGATGCAGCTCTCCATCTTCTGCACCATGCGGGAGATGCGCAGGTCGCTCTGGCGCACCTCGACTCTTCGGACGTCGCGGGTGCGGGTGGCGCGGCGCAGGCGCTGCCAGGGCGCGGCGGCCCGCAGCGTCTCGACGAGGTTCAGCCGCTCGCCGCCCTGCGGCACGCCAGCACGGGCGCCCGCGGGCCGGCCGCCGCGGGTCGACGTTCGTGACGCTCCGGCGCGCCCGGCGCTCCTCGGGCCGGCGCGCGGCGCCCGGGGCGCGCCGCCGAGCTCGAGCAGGTCCTTCGGCACCGAGGCCTCGGCCGCCGCGAGGAGCAGCTCGGGCAGGTCCTTCGGGGCGCCGCGCGCCTCGCTCCCCGCGTCGGCGCCGTCGTCTCGTGGCGGCGAGGGCTCGTTCGCCTCGTCGTGTGGCTCGGGTGGCGCAGGGGCCGGAGGCGGCGCCTCGGGTGCGCACGTCGCGCGCGGGCCCAGCACGAGGCGCGCGGCGACGGCGGCGTCCTCGGGCGCTGCGGCGGAGCGGCCCTCGAGGGCGGCGTGCAGGCGCGCCACCCGAACGGCCTGGAGCGACGCGCGGAGCCCGGCGACGCCCAGGGCCAGCGCCGCCTCGCAGAGCGCCTCGACGAGGGCGTCGTCGATGGTCACCGTCCCAGCCAGGGCGCGCGCGCGCGTCACCTTCTCGGGACGCGGCATGGCCGGCGGCACGAGGCGCGGCGGCAGCCCCGAGAGGTCGAGGTGCACCGGGAGCCGCTCGGCGAGCGCCAGCGGCGTGCGCTCGTCGCCCAGCCCCTCGTCGAGCGCCAGCACGCCGATTCGACACGACAGCACGCGCGTCAGCCCCTCGCGCTCGAGCGCCAGGCTCGCGGTGTCGAGCGCCGCGCAGAGGTGCGCCACCACGCCGGGCAACAGGCGCTCGGCCATCGGCACGACGACCACGCCGCCGTCCGCCCGGGGCAGCACGCCTTGCTCGACGACGACCGTTCCCGTGCGCAGCGTGCCAGCGAGCGAGAGCCCGCCGACGAGGCGGTCGTCGGTGACGTGCGCGGGGAGCTTCGGCATCGGCGCGCCCGCCGGCAGCACGACCCGCAGCGCCTCCACCACGCGGTCTCGCACCGGCCCGGGCCAGCAGCGCACGAGCAGGCCCTGCAGGGCGAACGGGTCGATGCCGAACAGCTCGAGCGCCACCATGGCGTCGCCCCACCGGGCCTCGACCTGGTCACGCGCGAGGATCAAGCGGGGAACACCTCGTCGAGCGCCTTCTCCACTCGCACCGCGGAGCCCACCTCGTCGAGCACGCTGCGGCGCAGCCGGTGGCGCAGCGCGAGCGGGGCCACCAGCCGCAGGTGCCGGTCGGTCACCTCGGCGGTGCCGTCGAGGGCCGCGGCGGCGCGCGCCGCCTTCACCAGCGTCAGCTCGCCCCGCAGGCCGTCGGTGCCGAGCGACAGGCACAGCGCCGACGCCCGCTCGACGACCGAGTCGGACACGACGAGCTCGCGCAGCCGTCGGCGGGCGTCGTCGAGCTGGCCCGTCAGGCGCTGCTCCTGCGGCTGGTAGTGCGCGAGGAAGGCGCCCGGGTCGCGCTCGAAGGCGGCGCGCCGCTTCACCACCTCGACGCGGGTCGGCAGCTCGGTCGGCGTCTTCACCTCGAGCGAGAGCCCGAAGCGGTCGAGCAGCTGGGGGCGCAGCTCGCCCTCCTCGGGGTTGCCCGAGCCGATG
>JADCJJ010000117.1 GCA_020247085.1 Myxococcaceae bacterium
GTCAGCCCCGTCATGCTCGTGTTCGCGACGCCGTTGTCTTCGGTGGTGAAGCCGAGACGAAGGCGCAGATCTCTCCACATGCCGTACGCGGGGAAGATCTCTCCCGGCGCGCGCTCCCAGAAGATCTCGATCTGGTAGTCGAGCCCGCCATGAAGTGCCAGGCGCCCTCGGGCTGGAGGCCGGGGTTGCCGAACACGGGCGAGAGCTGGCCGGTGCGGTAGTCGGGCGGCTGCTGGTACATCGCCGCGCCCGCCTTCAGTGTCAGCATGTCGATGGGCGTGAAGCGGGCGGTGAGGCGTGGGTTGAGCCACATCTTCTTCATCACCGCGAGCTCACCGTCCATGCGCAGGCCGCCGCGCACCTGCAGCGACTCCACCGGCGTCCAGGTCGCGTCCACGAAGAGGCCGGGCTCGATGTACACGCCGCGCTCCGTCTCGGCGACGAGGCGGCGGGTGACGTAGGGGTCGGGGAACTGGTTCGGCCGGAAGAGGGGCGGCCGCTGCGCGTCGAAGGCGGTGGGCGTGATGAGGGCGTCGAGGCCGCCGTTGAGCACCAGCTTCGCCTCGGGCACGTCGAAGCGGAACCGCTCGCGCAGCTGGATGGGCACCTGCGTGTTCTTGAAGAAGATCTCCTGCACGGTGCTGGACTGCGAGTTCGCGTCGAAGCCCACCGAGTTGCGGGAGATGAAGGTGAGGCGGTCGCTCAGCCGCTGGTCGAGCCCGAAGACGAGGCGGTTGTAGAGGTTCGAGGTGCCGGCCGAGACCTGGTTGCCCTCGACGTCGGGGTCGAGGAGCGGGTTCGGGCTGAGGAAGGCCCAGCTGTCGGAGGAGCCGAAGGCCGCGACGAAGAGCCGGTTCTTCGAGTTGGCCGCCTTGCGCTCGGCGCGCAGCTGGTAGTCCCAGTACGCGGGCGCGAAGGCCGAAGCCGATGCTCGCCGAGGGCGCGAAGGCGCGCAGCGCGGCGGGCAGCACGAACTGCGCGAGGCCGTAGCGCGCCGAGCCCGAGACGCTCCAGGTGTCGCTCACCGGCGCCTCGACCATCGCCGAGACGTCGAAGACGTTCACGTCGACGAAGCCGTGCACGCCGGTCTTCGAGGGCGTCTTCGCGTCGGCGGTGATGAGGCCGCCGATGCTGCGGCCGTAGTCGACGCCGAAGTTGCCGGGCTGGAAGGCGATGGCCTCGATGTTGGCGGAGTTGAAGGTCGCCACCACGCCGGCGAAGTGGAAGAGCTGGGGAATCTGCACCTCGTCCACGTAGACGCGGGAGTCCCACGCCTTCGAGCCGCGCACGACGAGCAGGCCACCGCCGAAGGGCGAGCGCGCGACGCCGGGCAGGTTCTGCACCACCTTGAAGGCGTCGTTGTTGGTGCCGGCCACCATGCGGAGCTCTCGCGGCCGGAGTGGGACAGGGAGGTCGCGAGGTGCTCGCGGAGCCGTCCGAGCGCGCGCTGGAAGCGCTTGCGGGCCGCGTCGTGAGAGAGGCCCAGGCGCTCGCCGGCCTCGCGCTGGGTCTCGTCGAGGACCAGCACCGCGAGCAGCAGGTCGGCGTCGGCGCCGACGATCGGCTCGAGCCAGGCGCGCAGGACCGAGACGTCCTCGTCGAACGAGAGGCTCGGGAGATCGTGGTCGGACGCCGCCCAGCGCTGGAGCGACGCCTTGTCGAACCAGCTCGCGCTGAAGATGTCGCCCTCGAGGTCGCGGAGCGGCTCGTTCGGTTCGCCCTCGAGGCCGTGGTTCACCTCGGCCCACCGGCGCTTGCGGTGGTCCATGACGTCGCGCTCGGTGCTCCGCACCAACGTCGCGGCCACGCGGTGAACAGCGGCGAGGTCGAGGCGCTCGACCAGCGCGGTGAAGGCCTCGGCCAGCTCGGCGACGAGCTCGTCGGGCTGGTCGCGGAAGTGCCGGAGCCGGCGCCGGTAGACGGCGTCGGCGTCGGCTTGCGCGGCGACGCGAGGACGTTGAGCGTCTTGCAGCGGTAGCAGGTGACGGCGACGGTGAAGTCGGCGCCGCTCACCGTGGTCTGCATGTCGCCGCGACGGATGCTGAGGCCGTCGCGGTCGTGCTTCGCCAGCAGGGCCTGGCAGTTCTTGCAACGGCAGTCGGTGGTGTTGGTGGACGTGGTACGCATGGCTGCTCTCCTCGCGGCCCGCGGTTCATCCGCGAGCACAGGAGGCAGCGTCGGGCGTGAGGGGATGGCGGAAGCCAGGGTGGGAACGAGGCCCGGTTCCGGGATCCCTCTCCCCCATCCCCTGGGGCAGCAGATCGGCGGGACCGCCGGCCACACGCGCGATCGTCGGCCCTGATGAGTCCCTGTCGGGCCGGGACAGCGAACGTGTAGAATCGCCGTCCAGATGCCCGTCCCGCCCTACCAGACCTTCGTTGACCCGCTGCTCCGTGTTCTCGCGGAGAGCCCGGAGGGTCTACGAACGGCTGCCGCGCACGAGGCGGTCGCTACGCGGCTGGGCCTATCCGACGCGGACAAGGTCGAGCTTCTCCCGAGCGGTCAGCAGCCCGCGTTCAAGAACCGGAACGGCTGGGCGCACGACCGACTCAAGCGTGCCGGGCTCTCCGAGAGCTCGACGTTCGGGACGTGGCGCTTGACGAAGACCGGCCGTGCCTTCGTGCAGGCCCACCCGAACGCGCTGACCGAAGACGAGGTCGCCCGCATCACCGACATCTCTGAGGAGAACCAAGCCGTCGTGTGGCGAGACCGCTTGGCGGCCTTCCGCGCCGACACGACCTGGGCGACGGATCGCGAGGCAACCAACGCCACACGACGGCAGATCCTCCCGGAGATCCTCGAGGTGCTTGGGCGCTACCTGAGCGGCGCGACGAGCCTCGAAGAGTTCCGCTCGATCTTCGACCAGAAGACCAGGCGCGAGTGGGCAAGCTTCGGCGCGAAGGGGTTGAGCGGAGCGATGGTCTTGAACCAGCTCGCGAAGCACGCGCCCGATGTCGCGCGCGCCGACACGGAGCTGAAGGCATTGCTCGCGAAGCCCAAGGACGATGCCGCCGCGGCCGCGGCGTTGAGAGCGTTCGTTGCGTACCTGGCGGAAGCGCGCGCCAGCGCGCCGTCGGGCTCCAAGCTGCCGCAGGACGGACGGCTTCGGTTCTTCGCGAGCAGCTTCTGGCACGTGCAGGAGCCCGAGGAGTGGCCCCCGTTCTACGAAACCGCCCGTGCCGCTCTCGCAGCCGACGGCCTCTACGACTCGACCGGTCTCGACGTCGCAGATGACTATCTCGCATTCCGCAAGGCGTTCCTGCAGCTCCAGAAGGCGCTCGATGTGCCTTCGTGGGACCTCGAATCGCTCCTTCGCTGGACCCAGCGTGACGACGCTGCTCCGGCGCCCGCGAAGCCAGACGAAGACGAACCCGAGGAAGCCACGACGGGGCGCGTCTGGGTGATCGCCTTGGGGCGGAACGCCGATCAGTGGGAGGCGTGTCACCGCGACGGCATCATCGCGATCGGGTGGAACGGACTCGGGGACCTCCTTCAGTATCCATCGCTCGACGCAGTTCGCGCGAAGCTTCGTGAAGGACGCGAGGACGACGTAGACCCAATGAACGCCGGCCTCGCGTGCTGGCAGTTCGCCCACGACATGAACGAGGGGGACACCGTCTACGTGAAGCGAGGCCGCCATTTCATCGTCGGCCACGGCGTGATCACCTCTGGCTATCGCCACGACGCCGAGCGCCCCCTCGCGAACGTCCGCGACGTGAAATGGCTCGGCCGCGGAGAGTGGAAGCCTCGCGAGAAGGCCCTCGCGATGAAGACGCTGACGGAGATCGGGAGGTACCCTGGTCTCCTCAAGGACATCCGGGCGGCGGTTGGTGCGGATGACGAAGTCGACGAGGAAGTCGAGGTCATCAAGAAGCCCGTCGCGCCGGCCTACGTGTTCGAGGACGCGGAGAAGGACCTCTTCCTGGCGCGCGAGCAGCTGCGCGAGCTCGTGGAACTGTGCCGCTACAAGAAGAACATCATCATCCAAGGGCCGCCCGGAGTCGGAAAGACGTTTGCTGCAAGCCGTCTCGCGCACTTGCTCATCGGCAGCACGAACGAGGAGCAGATCCAGCGCGTGCAGTTCCACCCCTCGTATTCCTACGAGGACTTCGTGCAGGGGCTGCGTCCAGTCGAAGGCGGCGGCTTCGTCCGCAAGGACGGCCCGCTCCTAAGCTTCTGCAAGGATGCGCTCGAGGATCAGGCGAGCCCCTACGTGTTGATCATCGACGAGATCAATCGAGGCAACGTCAGCAAGATCCTCGGAGAACTGCTCTCGCTCATCGAGGCGGACAAGCGCGACCCTCGCTACGGCGTGACCCTCGCGTATGCCCGGGACGATGAGCCGCGGTTCCATGTTCCGCCGAACATGTTCGTGATCGGGATGATGAACACTGCCGATCGGGCGCTGGCGTTCGTCGACTACGCGCTTCGCCGGCGGTTCGTCTTTTTCGATCTCGAACCGGCGTTCGGGACCGAGCGGTTCGAGGCTGACCTTACCCGGCGGGGTGTCGAGGCATCTCTGCGCAAGACCATCCAAGAGCGCCTCACCGCCCTCAACGCGCAGATCGCGTCAGATCCCACGCTGGGGCCTGGGTTCCGAGTGGGCCACAGCTACTTCTGTCAGCGTGTCGACGCCTACGACGAGGCGTGGTTCAGACGCATCGTCGAGTACGAGATCGTGCCGCTCCTTCGCGAGTACTGGTTCGACAGCCCGGCCAAGCTGGACGAGGCGCTCGCAGACCTCCGGGGCGGGTGAGCCTTGCAGGTACGCGTCGAGAACCTCTACTTCCTCCTCTGCTACGCGTGGGGGCACTTCGAGGAGCGCGACCTCGTCGAAATCGCGGCCGATGACGCCCGAACCGCGGAGGAGCTTTTCGCTCGCGTGCTCGTGACCGCGTCGAGGCGACTGCTCCGACAGCGCCTCGACCGCGGCTACCGCGCGGACGTCGACGACCTGCGTCGGCCACGCGGCAAGATCCACTTCGCTCGCACCGCCGCTCGCGGCGTCGAGGTTCGTGGAGTCTTGGAGTGCGGCTTTGACGACACGACGGAAGACGTCCTGCATAACCGCATCATCAAGGCGACGGTGAAGCGCCTAGCGATGGTCGACGGGCTCTCCAAGGAGCTGAGACACGGGCTCCTCACCATCGCGCGAGAGATGCCAACCGTCGCCGACGTCCCGATCTCCGCACAGGCCTTTCAGCGAGTTCAACTGCACTCGAACCTTCGCCGCTACCGCCTCGCGCTGAACGTCTGCGCGCTGCTTCACCGCTGCCTGTTGCCCGACGAGCGCACTGGCCGCTGGCAGTTTCGCTCCTTTGCGGGCGACGAGCGCGAGATGGGGTTGTTGTTCGAGAGCTTCGTGCGCGAGTTCCTGGCGCGGGAGCAGCGCGTGTTTCCCAAGGTCGAGCGCACGCGGATCCGATGGGTCGTCGAGGGCGAGACCAACGGGTTGTTGCCGGGCCTGAATACGGACATCACGCTCAGACTTCCGGGGCACGCCGTCGTGGTGGAGACGAAGTGCTACGGGGCACCGCTGGTGTCTGGGCAGTTCGGCAACAGCGCGACGCTCCGGTCCAAGGACGTGTGCCAACTGGTAGCCTACCTCGCGAACTTCCGCGCCGCTGGTGACCGACTCGCAGGGGTGCTCCTGTACGCCGTTGACCGGCCGACGGTGCCGCCCACGCGGATGCGTCTGCTTGGCCACGACGTTTACGTGCTCGAGCTAAACCTCAACCAGCCGTGGCAGGAGCTCGATCGCGCGCTCCACGATCTCGTGGAGGTGCTCGCGGCGACGGAGAGCGGCGAGGCAAGTCATCCGCACGCCGCTGCGGTGTAGCGGATGCCGAAAACCTCAGCTTCGACAGCGCGCTGGGTGGCCGGCGTCGACGGGTGCCGAGCCGGCTGGGTCGTCGTGCTTCGCGATCGGCTCGCCGGGACGCATCTCGCCCGCGTCGTGCCGAACTTCCACGCGGTGCTGAGGGAACGAGACAGCCGTTCGCGCCTTGGCCTGCACGCGACGGCCGTCGGCAGCGGTGACATCGAAACCCGCCGTGTTGCTAGGGGCAAGAACACCGTCGTAGTGGGCCCTCGCAATCCACTCACCAACGCCCTCTACCGGGGTCCTGCCACCAAGGGCCTTCCGCAATGCCTGCTCCGCTTGGGCCCAGTTCCGCACGAGAGTCCTAATGTCGTCGGTCACTTGGAAAGACAAAGCAGGATCCCGGCGTTGAGTCGATGACGGACAGGAGGAACAACCCACGAAACCGGGGTGAGGGGCAAGAGGCGAGGTGGCGGCGGACGTGGGGGAGAGGCTGTGTGGGGAGGCGGTCTCGGTGCGTGCAGGCGTCGCTCAAGGCCCCAGGCGACGGACGTGCCCAGGGCGTGGCGGCGCAGTGAGACGACGAGGCTGTCCGTCAGGCGGCGAAGGGAA
>JADCJJ010000118.1 GCA_020247085.1 Myxococcaceae bacterium
CGCCCGGCCTTGCGACCGGCGAGAATTTCCGGAACGGGACCGGTCAGAGTTTTCGGAACTCACACCGGCGATGGTGTGTCCCTTCATCACGCGGCCGCGCGGCGCGTCCGGAGGCGGGCACCAGCGCCGCTCGTGGCGTGCGCGTCGATGGGAACGGACTGGCGCTCCGCAGCCCCGCGGTGCCGTCGCGAGGGCGTCACGTGACGAGTCGAGCAGCGCCGCGCTCCCGGGCTGGAGGCAGGCGCTCACCGGGGCGCGTGCTCGCCGTCCCGACGGTTGACCCCGCGCCGGCCCGCCCCTCGACGCTGTCTGAACGAGGACCGCGCCGTCTGCCCCGCTCGACGTGGGCGCACGGGTGGCGTCGCGTGCGCGCGGCGTGACGCTCCGGCGCAACGGGTGCGCCGCGGCGACTCGTGCGCGGCGAGCGCCCTGCTGGCACGGCGCTTTCATCATCGTGCGGGCATGAGACCCTTCGCGCGCGCGCTGTGGCTGATTTCCGGGCTGTTGGGGGTGGGCTGCGTCGTTCCCCTGCTGGTGCCCTCGGGCGTCACCGTGCGCTCCGGCGGCGCCCGCGACGTCGCCTTCGCCGAGGGGGCGGGCGTGCGGGCCTGGGCGCACGGCGAGTGGGCCGGGCGCCCCTTCGACCTCGCCGACGCGCTGACCCCCGTTCACCTCACCCTCGAGAACGAGTCGGGTCGCGCGGTTCGGCTCGCCTACGAAGACGTCACCCTCGTCGGCGCGAGCGGAACCCGGTACGCGGCGCTGCCGCCGTTCTCCATCGCCGCGTCGCTGAGCCAGGAGGCCGTGCCCCCATCGCCCATCGCCCTCGTCGACTACCACCCGGCCGTTCCTGTGCCGCGGGCGCCGCCTCACGGCCACGGGGGCCCGCGCCCACCGCCACCGGTGGCGCCGCGCATTCACGCGCACCGCTTTCACGTCGCGCCGCCCTACGCGCACTTCTACTTTGGCTTCCCCTTCTGGTCGGCCTGGGCGTGGAACGCCGCCTACCACGCGCGCTACGCGTCGGCCTGGCCCCGGGCCCTGCCGACCGAAGACATGCTGCAGCTGGCGCTGCCCGAGGGGGCGCTCGATGACGGGGGGCTGGTGTCGGGGTTCCTCTACTTCCAGCGGGTGCGCGCCGAGGCGTCGGTGACGCTCGAGGTGACCCTGCGCGACGCCATCAGCAAGGAGCCGCTCGGCGTGCTGCGGCTGCCCTTCACGGTGCAGCGCTGACGCCGACGGCCCGTCACCGCACCTCGGGGTCGTACGGGCGCCCCAGGGCCGCGGGGGCCCGTGAGGCCCCGCGGCGCTGCAGCGAGAGCACCACCAGCGTCAGCGCATAGGGCATCGCCAGCAGCACGCCCTGCGGCACCACCTCGAGCAGGCCGGGCGCCGACGACGCCAGCGACAGCCGCAGAGCGTCGCCGACGGAGAAGAAGAGGGCCGCGAGCGCGGCACCCAGCGGCCTCCACCGGCCGAACACCATCGCCGCCACCGCCATGAAGCCGAGGCCGGCGGGCATGTGGTGCTCGAAGCGGTCGAGCACCGCCGTCGACAGGTGCGCGCCGCCGAGCCCGGCGAGGGCGCCCGATGCCACCACCGCCGCCAGGCGCAGCGGCGCGACGCGCACGCCCATCGCCGCCACCGCCTCGGGCTTCTCGCCCACCGCGCGCAGCCTCAGGCCAAACGGGGTGCGCTGCACCACCGCGTGCACCACGAAGGGCAGCGCCACTGCCAGCCACGTCAGCGGCGAGTGGCCGAGCCACGGCGTCAGCTGCGTGATGGGTGGTGTGCCCGACGGTGACGAGAAGGCCGCCTCGAGCAGGAACTGGCCGAGCGCCAGCATGACGAGGTTGATGGCCATGCCCGAGACGACTTGGTCGCTCCGCGCCCAGATGCACAGCCACCCGTGCAGCGCCCCGATGGCCGCCCCCACCCCCGCGCCCACCAGCACGGCCCAAGGCGTCGGCAGCACCAGGGCCGAGGCGGCCGCCGCGAAGGCCCCGGCGCGCATCATGCCCTCGACGCCGACGTTCACCACGCCGGCCCGCTCCGACAGCGTCGTACCGACGGCCGCGAAGACGAGCGCCGGCGCCGCGTCGAGCACCGAGTCGAAGAGCGCCAGCACGAACGCCGTCATGGGCCGCCCTCGCGCGCCGGGAGCCAGCGGTCGGCGAGCTTCGTCCACACGAGGCGCGCCGCTACCAACAGCAGCGCGAGCCCCTGGATGAGCTCGGGGAAGCTCTTGTGCACGCCGAAGAGCTGCATGCGTGTGCCGCCGGCGCGCAGCCCACCGAAGAGCGTCGACGTTGCCAGCACCCCCAGCGGGTGCCCCTGCCCGATGAGGGCCATGGCGATGCCGTCGAAGCCATACGGCGCCCCCAACGTCGCCGGGTAGCGCTGCTCGGTGCCCAACACCAGCACCGCGCCGGCCAGCCCCGCCAGCGCGCCCGAGGTGAGCATCGCCCGCAGCACCGTGCGCCGTACGTCGATGCCCGCCGCCCGCGCCGCCTCGGGGCCGAGCCCCGCCGCGCGCCACTCATAGCCGCCGACGAAGCGCGCCAGCCACAGCCACAGCACCACCGCGGCGCCGGCAGCCAGCAGAATGCCGGCGTTGAGCCGCGACACCTCGCCCACCAGTCGCGGCAGCTCAGCCGTCTCGTGAATCTGCGCCGTGCCCGCCACCGAGTTGCCGCCGCCCACCTGGGCGCGCAGCGGCCCCGGCACCAGCCAGTTCTCGATGAGCGCCACCGCCACCCAGTTGAGCATGATGGTGCTGATGACCTCGTGGACGCCCCGCGAGAGCTTCAGCAGCGCCGGGCCCAGCGCGTACAGCCCGCCGGCGAGCGCGGCGGCCAGCAGGCAGGCGGGCCCGTGGAGCGCGGCCGGCAGCTCGACGGCGGCCCCGACGACGGCCGCCGCCAGCGCGCCCACCATCAGCTGGCCCTGTGCGCCGATGTTGAACAGCCCCACCCGGAAGGCCGCTGCCACTGACAGCCCGGTGAGCGTGAGGAGCGCCGCCTTCGTCGCCGACTCGCCCCAGGGCCGCAGCAGCACCGCCACCGAAGCGCCCTCGAGCAGCCGGGGCACGTCGCCGATGGCACCCCACGTCATCGCGAGGAAGGCGTCGACGGCCACCGCGACGCCGCCGCGCAGCGCCGCGACCGCGACGAAGCAGACGAGGAGCGAGGTGAGGATGGGCGCGACCGACGGCAGCGCGGCGCGCGCCAGCTCGCGGGCCGCCCGCCGCAGCCGCCCCGGGGGCGTGGGTGTCGCCTCAAGCATCGAGCACCCCCAGCATGCGCCGGCCGATGACGCGCTCGTCGAAGGCCTCGCGCGGGAACTCACCGGTGACGCGCCCGTCGTGCACCACCAGCAGCCGGTCCGAGAGCGCGAGCACCTCGTCGAGGTCGAGCGACACCAGCACCACGGCGCCGCCCCCGGCCCGGAAGTCCAGCAGCCGCCCGCGCACGGCGTCGACGGCGGCCAGGTCGAGCCCGCGGGTGGGCTGCACCGCCACCAGCAGCTTCGGAGCGCCGGCGAGCTCGCGGCCCACCACCAGCTTCTGCTGGTTGCCGCCCGAGAGCGCCCCGGCTCGCAGGTGGGGGGCGCGCGGCCTGACGTCGTGGGCGTCGAGGAGCGCCTGCGTCTCCGCGAGCCGCCCGGCGACGTCGATGCGCGCACCCGCGGCGAAGGGCGGCGCGCGGTGCCGGCCGAGGGCCGCGTTCTCGGCCACCGAGAAGTCCGTGACGAGGGCATGGCGCAGCCGGTCCTCGGGCACGTGGCGCACGCCGAGGGCCCGCGCCCGCCCCGGCGTCAGCGCGCCGCGCTGTCCGAGGACGACGAGCGCGCCGTCGTCGGGCACCCGCATGCCGGTGAGCACCTCTGCGAGCTCGCGCTGCCCGTTGCCGTCGACCCCGGCGATGCCCAGCACCTCGCCGGCGCGCACCGCGCACGAGACCTCGCGCAGCCGCCCGGCGCTGACGCGGTGGAGCGTCGCCACCACGGGGCCGGGCGCCGCCTTCACCGAGGCCGGCCGCGGCCCGCGCGGCCCCACCATGAGGGCCGCCAGCGACTCGGGGGTCGTCTCGGCGGGGCGCACCTCGGCCACCTTCTCGCCCCGGCGCATCACCGCGATGCGGGTGGCGAAGGCGAGCACCTCTTTCAGCTTGTGGCTGATGAGCACCACCGTCAGCCCTTCGTCGCTCAGCCGGCGCGTCACCGTGAAGAGCTCGTCGGCCTCTTGCGGCGTCAGCACGGCTGTCGGCTCGTCGAGGACCAGCGTGCTCACGCCGCGGTGCAGCGCCTTGACGATCTCGACCTTCTGCTGCGACCCAACGGTCAGCGCGTCGACCCGCGCGTCGACGTCGAGCGCGAAGCCGAAGCGCGCGCACGTCGCCAGCACTTCGGCGCGCGCGCGGGGCAGGTCGAGCTGGCCGACGCGTGTCGGCTCGCGGCCGAGCACGACGTTCTCGGTCACGGTGAGCGTCGGCACGAGGGTGAAGTGCTGGTGCACCATGCCGATGCCCAGCGCCAGGGCGTCGGCCGGCGTGCGGATGCGCGCGGGCCGGCCGTCGACGCGCACCTCGCCGGTGTCGGCGGCGTAGAGCCCGTACAGCACGTTCATCAGCGACGACTTGCCGGCGCCGTTCTCGCCGACGAGGGCGACGCGCTCGCCCCGGCCGAGCTCGAGCGACACGTCGCGCAGCGCCACCTGGCTGCCGAAGCGCTTCGAGATGCCGCGCAGCGCGATGGTGGGCATGCCGCCGTCAGTGGGACGGCGGGGAGAAGGTCTGGAGCGCCTCGTCGTTCGCCGGCACCGCCAGCGCGCCCGACACCACCGCCGCGCGGAGCGCCTCGACCTTCGCCAGGGCCTCGGCCTTGCCGGGGAAGTCGAGCGTCACCGGGGCGAGCGTCACGCCGCCCTCGGCGAGCCCCATGATCACGTCACCACCCGACAGCGCGCCCGCCTCGAGGTCGGCCGCCGCCTGCCACACCGCGAGGTCGACGCGCTTGACCATCGAGGTGAGCACCGCCTCGGGCGCGAGGTGCGCCTGGTCCGAGTCGACGCCGATGGCGAAGACGGCCGCGCCGCCGGCCCGGGCCTCCTTCACCGCCTGGATGACACCGGAGCCGTCGCTGCCGGCGGCGTGGAACACCACCTCGGCGCCCTTGCTCAACAGGTCGGCGCCGGCCTGCTTGCCGTGCTGAACGTTGTCGAAGCTGCCGGTGTACTGCACCAGCACGCGGGCCGAGGGGTTGGTGGTCTTTACGCCCGCCTTGAAGCCGGCCTCGAACTTCTTGATGAGTGGGATCTCCATACCGCCGACGAAGCCGACGCGCTCCTTCGCGACGAGGCCCGCGAGCGCGCCCGCGAGGAAGCTGCCCTCGTGCTCCTTGAAGATGACGGTGCGCACGTTCTTGAGGGCCAGGAGGCCGCCCTTCGCGTCGAGCACCGGGCTGTCGATGAGCAGGAAGCGGGCGTCGGGGTTCTGTTTGGCGACCGTCTCGACGGCGTTCTCGAGCGCGAAGCCAACGCCGATGACGAGCCCGGCGCCCTGGTCGACGACGAGCTGCAGGTTGGGCTGGTAGTCCTCCTGCACCTTCGACTGCACCACCAGCGGCTTCACCGCGACGGGGCGTACGCGAGCGCGCAGCTCGGGGGGAATGGTGGCCTCGCGGGCTGCCGGGGGCAGGGGCGCGTGGGCGCCGCCCTTGAAGGCCACGCCGGCCGCCCAGGCCTCGAGGCCCCGCAGCGCCGAGTCGTTGAAGGACTGGTCGCCGCGCCCGCCGATGTCGGTCACCAGCCCCACCAGCCGGGTCGCGGCGGCTTCCTTCGGCGCTGGCGCCTTCGAGTCCTGCGCCTTCTTGCAGCCCGACATCGCCACCAGCACTCCGAGAAGGACCCGTCGCATGAGCCCCCGGGTTGTACCCCCGACGGGGCGCGTCGTCAGCGGCCTGCCGGCGCGGGGCTCACGGGGGGCGCGCGGTGGTTCGGTGGCAGGCGGGGCCCTTCGGTGTCAACAT
Source organism: Myxococcaceae bacterium (assembly GCA_020247085.1). GTDB lineage: Bacteria > Myxococcota > Myxococcia > Myxococcales > Myxococcaceae > Xiheimicrobium > Xiheimicrobium aquaticum. Next base: position 6,028 of record JADCJJ010000118.1, read on the forward strand.
GCAACCTGACGCGCGAAGGGGCGGCGCGCAGAAGGTGAGAGGGCTTGGCGAGGCTGGTCCGTCACTTCATCGAGGAGCCCCGGGCGTGCTCCTATCTGCCGCAGCTGAAGGCGGCCCTCGAGTACCGCCTGATGGTCGACGTGACGCCGCCGGAGCTGCAGACGCTCCTTGTGCGGGGCTGGCGCCGGTTCGGCCCTGCCTACTTCCGCCCGGCCTGCACCTCGTGCCTCGAGTGCGTCTCGATTCGCCTCGACGTCCATCGCTTCGCGCCGACGGACAGCCAGCGCCGGGCGCTGCGGCGCTCCAAGCGCTTCCGGGTCGAGGTGGGGCGCCCGCGCATCGACGACGACCGGCTCACGCTCCACGCCCAGTGGCACGCCACGCGGGAGGACAGCCGGGGCTGGGAGCCCACCCACCTCACCGAGGACGAGTACGCGACGCAGTTCGCCTTCCCCTCGAGCACCGGGCGGGAGGTGGCCTGGTACGACGGCGACCGGCTGGTGGCCCTGGGGCTCATCGACGTCACCGCCGACTGCCTGTCGGCGGCCTACTTCTTCTACCACCCTGACGTCGCCAGGCTCTCGCCGGGCGTGGGCAACGTCATGCGCACCGTGGAGCTGGCCCGCGAACTCGGCTGCCAGCACGTCTACCTCGGCTACCGCGTCGAGGGCTGCGCGTCGCTGACGTACAAGGGCTCGTTTCGCCCCCATGAGCTGCTGATGGGGCGGCCCGGGCTCGACGAGGAGCCGGTGTGGCTCGAGGCGCAGCGCACCGTCGGCGCGCCGCCGACGTGAGCCCGGGCCCTACGCCGGGCCGCCGGCGCGCTGTGACGCCAGCCGGTTCTTCGTCTGCTCCCACGTCGCCACGTCGGCCACCCGCCGAGGGAAGCTCTGTGCCAGCAGCGCGCCGAGCGCGTGGTCGCGCATCGGCTCCACCGTGGCCCTGATGGCGTGCGCCATGTCGAGGGCGCTGCGGAAGCGGTCCTCGGGGCGCTTCTGGAGCGCCCGCTCCACCACCTCCCACCACGCCGCGGTGATGGCCGCTGGCCGCGGGAGGGGTTCGTTGACGATGGCCTCCATGGTGCGGGTGTCGTTGCGGCGGTCGAAGGCGCGCGTGCCGGTGAGCGCCTCGTAGAGGATGAGGCCCATCGAGAAGACGTCGCTGCGCCGGTCGAGGCGCTCGGCGGTGGCCTGCTCGGGCGACATGTACAGCGGCTTGCCCTTGACGATGCCGGGCAGGGTGATGGTGCGCGCGTTGCGCATCTTGGCCACCCCGAAGTCGAGCACCTTCACGCGCCCGTCGAAGCCCACCATGAGGTTGTGGGGTGACAGGTCGCGGTGCACCAGCCCCAGCGGCAGCCCGTCGTCGCCCCGGGTGTCGTGCGCCGCCTGAAGCCCCTCGAGGGCCTGCACCAGCACCGCCGAGACGAGGGCATCGGGCAGCGGGCCGTTGGGCCAGTAGATGACGTGGTCGAAGTCGACGCCGGCGATGAGCTCCATCGCGAGGTAGTAGCTGCCGCCGCCCTGCCCGAAGTCGTAGATGGTGACGAGGTTCGGGTGCGACAGGCGCATGCCCAGCTTCGCCTCGTCGAGGAACTGCTTCACGATGCCCTCGTCCTCGGCCAGCGACGGCAAGATGCGCTTGAGCGCCACCAGCCGTGAGACGCCGCCGGGGTTGACGGTGCGCGCCACCATCACCTGCGCCATGCCGCCGGTGCCCAGCGGCGTGAGCAGCTCGTACTTGCCGATGCGCGACAGCGGCCGGAACTCGCTCGCCGACGCCAGCTCGTCGAGGCGCTCGGTGGCGGTGTGGCCCTCGGCGAGCGCGAGGAACGACAGCACCGCCGAGTCGAAGATCTCGGCCACCGTGTCGACGAGCGCCAGCACCTGCTGCCCGCCGTCGAAGAACTGCCCCGGCAGCACGAAGCCGATGCTCCCCAGGTCGAGCTTGCCCAGGTCGAGCGGGGCCACGAAGACGGTGCGGCCGCGCTCGATGGGCAGGGCGCCGCGCACCGTCGCCCAGCGCACCACGTCGACGTGCCCCGACCCCCAGGTGCGCGTCAGCACCGGCTCCCGGGTGCCCCGCACCTGCACGAAGGCCGCCTCGGCGTGAATGAGCCTCGCGCACTGCGTGAGGAAGACGTCAGCGGCGGCCGCGAGGCCCAGCTGACGCTCCACGCAGTCTTCGAGCACCTCGTCGGCGAGGCGGTGCACCGCCACCAGCCCGCGCAGGAACCGGGCCTCTTCCTCGACCGTCTCGAACGAGAGCGCGGGGCGCTTCATCGCGCGGGCTACTTCTTGCCGGCCTCGGCCGCGTAGAGCGCGTCGGCGATGCGGTAGGCGCTGCCCTCGAGCTGCTTGATGGCCGGGCGAATGCGCTCCGGGTCGGCCGTCGTCAGCTGCTTCTTGAGGTGCTCAAGGTCGGACCTGATCTCGTCGCGGTCCTTCTCCTTCAGCATCGTCGCGTACTCCTCGAGGGAGCGCTCGGTCGTGTAGATGAGCCCGTCGGCGGTGTTCTTCAGGTCGGCGAGCTCCTTCTTGCGCTTGTCGCCCTCGACGTTCGACTGCGCGTCGGCCACCATCTTCTGAATCTCGGCCTCGGTCAGGCCCGAGTTCGAGACGATCTTCACCGTCTGCACGCGACCGGTGCCCAGGTCCTTCGAGGCCACGTGCACCAGCCCGTTGGCGTCGATGTCGAAGGTGACCTCGATCTGCGGCACGCCACGCGGCGCCGGGGGAATGCCGACGAGCTCGAACCGGGCGAGGGTCTTGTTGTCAGCGGCCATCTCACGCTCGCCCTGGAGCACGTGCACGCTCACCAGCGGCTGGTTGTCGGTGGCCGTCGAGAAGACCTGGCTCTTCTTGCAGGGAATGGTGGTGTTCTTGTCGATGATCTTCGTGAACACCCCGCCCGCGGTCTCGACGCCCAGCGACAGCGGCGTGACGTCGAGCAGCAGCACGTCCTTCACCTCGCCCTTGAGCACGCCGCCCTGAATGGCCGCGCCGACGGCGACGACCTCGTCGGGGTTGATGCCCTTGTGCGGGTCCTTGCCGAAGAACTGCTTCACCTTCGCCTGCACCGCCGGCATGCGCGTCATTCCGCCGACGAGCAGCACCTGGTTCACCTGCGCGGTGGTGACGCCCGCGTCCTTCAGGGCGACCTTGCACGGCTCGATGGACCGGTCGATGAGGTCCTTCACCAGGTCTTCGAGGGCCGCGCGGTTGACGGTCTCTTGCAGGTGCTTGGGCCCCGAAGCGTCGGCGGTGATGAAGGGCAGGTTCACCTCGGTCTCGGTGGCGCTCGACAGCTCGTGCTTGGCGCGCTCGGCTGCCTCCTTGAGGCGCTGGAGCGCCATGCGGTCCTTCCGCAGGTCGAGCCCGCCGTTGGCGCCCTTGAAGCGCTCGGCCAGCCAGTCGATGAGCTTGTTGTCGAAGTCCTCTCCGCCCAGGTACGTGTCCCCGTTGGTCGCCTTCACCTCGAAGACGCCCGAGTTCAGCTCGAGCACCGAGATGTCGAACGTGCCGCCGCCGAGGTCGTACACCGCGATGGTCTCGGCCTTGCTCTGGTCCTTGTCGAGGCCGTAAGCGAGCGCCGCCGCCGTGGGCTCGTTGATGATGCGCAGCACGTTGAGGCCGGCGATGCGGCCCGCGTCCTTCGTGGCCTGCCGCTGGCCGTCGTTGAAGTACGCTGGGACTGTGATGACCGCCTCGGTGACGGGCTCTCCGAGGTAGTCCTCGGCGGTCGACCTCATCTTCGTGAGGATCATCGAGCTGATCTCGGGCGGGCTGTACTTCTTCCCGCGAATCTCGACCCACGCGTCGCCGTTGTCGGCCGCCACCACCCGGTAAGGCACCATGCTCGCGGCCCGCTTCGCCTCGGGCGAGCCCAGCGCGCGGCCCATCAGGCGCTTCACCGCGTAGACGGTGTTCTCGGGGTTGGTCACCGCCTGGCGCTTGGCGATCTGCCCCACCAGTCGCTCGTTCGAGTCGGTGAAGGCCACCATCGACGGCGTCGTGCGGCTGCCCTCGCTGTTGGGGACGACGACCGGCTCGCCGCCCTCCATGACGGCGACGCACGAGTTCGTCGTACCAAGATCGATTCCGATGACTTTGCTCATGACCCCCTCGAACCCACGGGACCGCCACTGCGGATTGACACGACGAACATCGCCCAGACCGTCATTCCGGTTTCGGTGCCTCGGCCGGCGCCGTCGGAGCGGGCGCGTCGGGCTTCGACCGCGAGATGACCACCAGCGCCGGGCGCACCAGGCGCTCGTTCAACGTGAAGCCGCGGAGCACCTCGTTGACGACGTGATTCGGCGGCACCTCGTTTGTCTCGGTCGCCGACATCGCCTCGTGCTTGTTCGGGTCGAAGACCTCGCCCTTCGAGGTGAACGAGCGCACGCCGTGCTTGCCGAGCGTGTCCTCGAAGAGCTTGCGGACCATCTCGACGCCCTTCTTGAGGCTCTCGAGGTCGCCCGAGGCGTTCGCGTGCTCGAGGGCCCGATCGAAGTTGTCCACCACCGGCAAGAAGTCCTTCAGCAGCTTCTCGATGCCGAACTTCTGCACCTCTTCCTTCTCCTTCGCCGCCCGCTTCTTGTAGTTCTCGAGATCGGCCACCGCGCGTAGCATCTTCTCGTGCTCGTCCTTCACCTTGCCCAGCAGCTCGCGGCCCTTGGCCATCGACAGCTCGAGCTGGGTCTTCAGTGACTCCAGCTCCGAGGTGGGCGACGCGCTGGGCGCGGCGGTGGCTGGTGGGGCGCCGGGTGGAGGTGCCGGGGCTGTCTCGACGGGCTCTCCGCGCACTGCGGCGCGGGCCTTGTCGACGCTCTTGAGCGCCTCGTTGATGACGTCGTCGGCGATGCTGGTCGAGAACTTGCCCGTGTCGTCTGGCTGACTCACGGAAACCATCGTAGGCACAAGGGTTGGCGATGTCAGCAGCATCCGTCGTGAGGGGGCCGAGGGGCTACCCGGCGTGGGCGGTCGCGTCGCCGAAGGGGTGCACCTCGAGGGCGCCGGGCACGCCGGCCTTCACGTCACGCAGCGGCACGATGGCGCCGACGGTGGTGTACAGGTGGGCGCCGGTGCGCGTCTTCGTCGACTTGAGTGGGTACTCGCGGGCCCGCGGCAGGAACCAGCCGCGCAGGGCCTCGAGCGACAGGCAATGCACCTCTCGGACGTCGAGGAACACATAGAGGAGCAGGTCGGCCGTCGAGTACAGGAAGCACCCTGGCGCGTCCTTCTCGGCGTTGCTGATGAGCTCGAAGAAGTAGTTGCCGCGACGCCGGCCCTGGCGGTCGCCCTTCACCTCGACGCCGAGCACCTCGGACTGGTCGCGACGGTCCCACAACAGGTCGATGCCGCGGTGCTGGAAGCGGGGGTCTTGCTGCACGTCGTGCACCAACCCCCCCGGCGCTTTGAGGTGCAGGAAGTCGGTCGCGAGGCGAACGGCGCGGTCCGCCGCGCCCTGGACGCCGCGCATGGAGTAGGCGCGCGGCACGAGGTCGGCCTGCCTACTTGCGCAGCTCGACGCCGAGCGCGATGAGCTCCACCTCGCGGAACTTGCCGTCCTTGCCGCGGGAGACCTTCGCGCCCTCGGACTCGTAGTGCTTCGCGCGCTCCGGCGACAGCTCGGTCACCTTGACGGAGCCCTCGACCTTCGCGGTGCTCCCCGCGGAGTCCAGCGGCACGAAGAAGCCGTAGTCCTTGAAGGTGACGCGCACGCCGGGCCCCTTTTCGGTGCGGGCGAGCTCCATCCAGCAGCCCTTCCGCTCGCAGGCCTTTCGCACCTTCGCCTCGACCTGCACGTCCTTGCCCTCGAAGTCGGCCGGCGACGCCAGCAGGGCGTCGAGGGTGACCGGCTTGAGCCCCTTGAGCTTCTCGCCGCGCACGAGCACCGGCGCGGGGGCGCTGGCGGGGGCAGGGGCGCTCGCCTGGGTGGGGGCGTGGTGGCACTCGCCTTCGGCCTTCGCCTGCTTCGCGTGGCCATCACAGGCCATCTTGCCGTCGGGGCCGGGCGTACAACCGAGGACGAGGGAGACGAGGAGCGCGTTCATGACGGCTGCAGGTAGCGCAGCCCCGGCCCATCCTGCAAGCGCGGCTCGTGTCGAACCGGGGAGGGACGGCGCACCTGCAACCCGGGGCCTTCAGGCGGGTTCTCGCCAGCGGGCGCTCGCTCCACGAGGGCCAGGCACGTGTACCTGCCATCGGTCGAAGCCCCTTCGCGTCGTCGAGGGCCAGCGTCTTCGCCTGCTCCGGGCTTCGTTCCCAGGGGCTTGCCTGCACGGGGGCGGGCGCGTGCCCCGGCGATGCAGGTCTTTCGGCTGGGGGCGCGACCGGCGTCTGCGGCGATGGAGGGGCGCGCTGCACGGTGGCCACGGTGTGAAGGCGTCGCTTGCTCGAGGTGACGGAAGCTCCGGGCCCTTCGTCGCCGCGCTCCAGCGCGACCTCGCCGCGGCCGGTACCAGCGCGGCGCTCGAGTACGTCGCCGCCGCCGGCCATGCGCTGGGCGCGTTCGACGTCAGGGCCGACGTCATCCGAGGCGAGCAGCTGCCAGGGTGTCCGTGCCGCCGCTCGTCCGTGTGCCTCGTTGGCACGGTGAGGTGGTGGTGCGGGCGAGCGCTCACTGGAGTCAGCGTGGCATGGCGCTCGCAGATTGCCGGGCCACACCCTCACCTGGAGCGTTCATGCAGAAGTGGCTCGTCCTGTTGACCTTCGTCTCGAACCTCGCGCTCGCCGAGGGAGGTGAGCCGCCCGTGCGCCTCACCTTTGAGGTCCAGTCTGCGTCGAAGGCGACGCTGCTGTCGGGAGACCTCGCGCTCCAACCCAACCGTGCCACGTCGATGGAGCGCCACGCCGCCGCGGGCCCCGAGCGGCAGAGCCTGTCCCTCGAGCTGAGCCCGCTGGAGGGCGGCGGGTTGTTGGTGCAGGCGACGTGGAGCGACGTCACGCCCGACGGTGCCACCATCAGGTGGGAGCCGGCCTTCATCATTCGACGCGGCGGCGACGCGTCAGTCCGGCTCGATTTTCCTGGAGGCGCGCGGGTGCTCCGGCTGACGGCCTCGTGAGCCGCGCCGCGCTCCGCCTTGGGCGTCACCGGGGCTGAGGGACGTGGCCTGGCGCCTGCGTCGTGCGAGTCGCAGGGCGCCACGCCGTGGGGTGCGTCGGACATGGCGCGCCGTTCGCTCCGCGCGTAACGGGCCCGCGTCGCCGCGCAGGCGAGCCGAGGTGATAGACGAACCGCCATGACGGCGCTCCTGACGGCGGTGATGGCGGCTGCGACCCTGGCGGCGGGGGAGCCTGCGGTGACGCCAGCGCCAGCGCCCGTCAACGTGCTCGCTGAGCGCACGCTCTTCGAGCCCCCCTACGCGCACCCACGGTCGCCCGAGTTCGCGCTCGTCGTGCTGCTCAACCCGGGCTCGGACCGGGTCACGGGCGTGATGGGGGCGCGAATTCCCTTCCTCAACTTTCACCACGGCGAGCTGCACGTGCAGGTTGGCTTCGACGCCGGGGTGTGGACCGACCTGCGCATGGTGACGAACGTCTTCGGCTTCCCGCTGACCGCCGTCGACTACCTCTTCGGCGTGCCCGTCATGGCGAAGGTCGGGCCCTTCTCGGCCTCGCTCGAGCTGAGCCACATCTCGGCGCACCTGGGAGACGGCCTGCTCGAGCCGCGCGCGCCCATCAAGTACACGCGCGAGTTCGCCCGGCTCCTCGTCGCCTATGCGCTGGCGGTGCAGCAGCTCTCGCTTCGCTTCTACGCGGGAGCGCAGGCGCTGCTGCACACGGTGCCTGACGTGCCACCGGGCTCGGCCGAGGCCGGCGTCGAGGCGCGGGCGGCATGGTGGTCGGCGGCCCAGCCGTACGCGGCGCTCACCGGCATGTACCACGGCGACACCGGCACCTTCGACGTCAGCGGCCAGCTCGGCGTGTTCCTCGCGAGCGCCAGCTCACGCGCGTTCTCCTTCCGCCTGGCGCTCGCCGGCTACTGGGGCAGCGACCGGCGCGGGCAGTTCCTCGGCGACTCGCTGTCCCGCGTCAGCGTGGGCGTCTACGGGCGGTTCTAGACGCGCCGGCGCCCAGAGGGCCGCTGCTCGCCCCGCGCTGGCGTCGCGGTGTGGCCACCGCGGGTCGATGCTGCACCTGCGCTCCGGCCGCGCGAGTGGGGCGCGGGCCTCGAGGAGGCGCGACCCTTCCCCGGGCGTCGTTCGCGCTCGAGGTGCGCCGACCCGGTGCCAGGCCGTGCTCGAGCAAATGACGCGCATGAGCGCGGGCCGGGAGCGCCACGTCGTCACGCGGCCTGCGTCAGCTCACCGGGCTCGAGCGAGCGCCGCGCATCAGCGCGGGCCGGGAGCGCCACGTCGTCGCGCGGCCTGCGTCAGCTCACCGGGCTCGAGCGAGCGCCGCGCCTCAGCGCGCCCCCGGGGAGCGCCACGTCGCCGCGCAGCCTGCGTCAGCTCGCCGGGCTCGAGCGAGCGCCGCGCTTCAGCGCGGGCCGGGAGCGCCACGTCGTCGCGCGGCCTGCGTCAGCTCACCGGGCTCGAGCGAGCGCCGCGCTTCAGCGCGCGCCGGGAGCGCCACGTCGCCACGCGGCCTGCGTCAGCTCACCGGGCTCGAGCGAGCGCTGCGTTTCAGCGCGCGCCGGGAGCGCCACGTCGTCGCGCGGCCGGCACCGTCTCGCCAGGCTCGAGCGAGCGCCACGCTTCAGCGCGCATCGGGTCCGTCACGTCGTCGCGCGACCTGCGTCAGCTCACCGGGCTCGAGTGGGCGCCGCGACTCAGCGCGCGTCGGGCGCGTCACGTCGTCGCGCGACCTGCGTCAGCTCACCGGGCTCGAGCGAGCGCCGCGCTTCAGCGCGCCCCCGGGGAACGCCACGTCGCCGCGCAGCCTGCGTCAGCTCGCCGGGCTCGAGCGAGCGCCGCGCTTCAGCGCGCCCCCGGGGAGCGCCACGTCGCCGCGCAGCCTGCGTCAGCTCGCCGGGCTCGAGCGAGCGCCGCGCTTCAGCGCGCCTCGGGGAGCACCACGTCGCCGCGCAGCCTGTGTCAGCTCGCCGGGCTCGAGTGGGCGCCGCGACTCAGCGCGCGTCGGGCGCGTCACGTCGTCGCGCAGCCTGCGTCAGCTCACCGGGCTCGAGCGAGCGCCGCGCTTCAGCGCGCCCCCGGGGAGCGCCACGTCGCCGCGCAGCCTGCGTCAGCTCGCCGGGCTCGAGCGAGCGCCGCGACTCAGCG
>JADCJJ010000119.1 GCA_020247085.1 Myxococcaceae bacterium
CTGACGTCGAGCCCTCGCCTCTGCCTGGCGCCGCAGAGGCGCCGCTGCCCGAGGTGTCCGCGGTGCTGGAGTTCGAGTCAGGGAATCTGTCCGCTGACGTCGAGCCCTCGCCCCTGCCTGGCGCCGCAGAGGCGCCGCTGCCCGAGGTGTCCGCGGTGCTGGAGTTCGAGCCGGCGCCGCTGGGGGCTCGGTCCGAGAGCTCGTCCAACTGGCTCACGTCGGTCGCCGAGCGCTCGTTGCCTCCTGAAGAGGTGCGCGTCGAGGCCTTCACCCCTGAGGAGCAGTCTGCGGCAGCGCCGAGCTATGCGATTGGCCCCGACGTGCGCGTACAGGCGGGCGCTGGCACGTCGCGGTCGGTCGGCGCAGAGCTGAGCGCCGCGGAGTCAGCGTTCGACGACATGCCCTTGCTCGATGCCGTGGCCGACCCCATCCTTCAGGTTGAAGCGGTCGAGCCGGCACCGGAGCTTCACGCTGAGGTGTTCGCCGCGTCGCCTGGCGCGCCCCTCGAGGAAGAGGCGCCTGGGTCACCGACGGAGCCTCGGGCGTTCGGTGCCGTGCCGCTTCCGCCCACGGCTGCGCTTCTCGCCGCGCCTCCATCGCCGGCAACGACGCAGGTCTTCGGGGCTCGATCGACTGCGCGGCCCTCGAGATCGGGCGGCACCGAGATCTTCGCGTCGAACTGGGGGACCGAGTCGTCCACCCCGGAGGCGGTCGCTCCCGCACGGGCGGCTCCTGAGGCGCTGTCGGTGAGCCCGGCAAAGCCGGTGGCCATCCCAACCACGACCCAGGTGTACGGTGCGCCGAAGGCTCCCGCGCCAGCCGCCGGGGCCGCGCCGCTGGCTTCAGCGTCCACGACGCAGATGTTCGGGGCGCGGCCGGTGCCGGCGCCCGCAGCGGCCGAGGCGCTGTCGGTGAGCCCGGCAAAGCCGGTGGCCATCCCAACCACGACGCAGGTGTACGGTGCGCCGAAGGCACCCGCGCCAGCCGCCGGGGCCGCGCCGCCGGCTGCAGCGTCGACGACGCAGATGTTCGGGGCGAGGCCGGTGCCGGCGCCCGCGGCGCTGTCGGTGAGCCCGAGCATGCCGGTGGCCATGCAAACCACGGCTCAGGTGTACGGTGCGCCGAAGGCACTCGCGCCAGCCGCCGGGGCCGCGCCGCCGGCTACAGCGTCGACGACGCAGATGTTCGGGGCGAGGTCGGTGCCGGCGCCCGCGGCGGCCGAGGCGCTGCCGGTGACGCCCACGGCCATTCCTTCGACGACGCAGGTGTTCGGGGCGCGAAAGTTGCCCGCGCCAGTTGCCGAAGCCATGCCGCCGACTGCCGCGTCGACGACGCAGGTGTTCGGGGCGAGGCAAGCTCCGGCGACCGTGGCCATCGAGGCGCTGCCGGTGACGCCCATGGCCATTTCCGCGACGACCCAGGTGTTCGGCGCACGGAAGCCTCCCTCCGGAGCTGTGACGCCGCCGGCCGCGTCGACGACGCAGGTGTTCGGGGCGAGCCAGGCTTCAGCGCCCGTGGCGATCGAGGCGCTGCCGCGGAGCCCGGCCATGCCGGTGGCGAATCCCACGACGACGCAGGTGTTCGGCGCGCAGAAGCTGCCCGCGCCAGCCGTGTCGAAGGCCCCGGCAGGTGAGGCGTTGCCGAGAACCCGGGAGCCGGCGGTGTCGGCGCTTGCCAGGACCGAAGCCTTCGCCGTGACATGGGACGGTCCCTCTGGGCTCGAGCCCTCGCTGGGCGAGCGCTTCGAGGTCGAGTCCGGACCGGCGGCGAGCCTGGCCACCGGAATGATCGGCCAGACCGGTCCCAGCATCGACGAGGGGCGCCTCGAACTCTCGAGCAACGCCGACTTCCTCGACTCCAAGGCCCTCACGGACACTGGCGAGGCGTGGCAGCGAACGGGCGCCTCCATCGACCTGCCACCGGACGACGGAGAAGGCCTGATCGTTCAGGGAATCGTCATCGATGACGAGCCTGCTCCGGGTGGGGCTCCGTCCGTCGACCGCCGGCCTGTCCGCGTCATCCCCGGCGAGCACCGCGTCATCCTCCACACGGTGGAAGCCCAGGTGAAGCGGGGGCTGCTCCGGAACCCCGACCTGGCCGGCGCGACGTTGTCCCTCGAGGCGCCGGGGGGCGCGAGCGAGGCCGTGGCCGTCAGTCGCGTCAGGGCCATCTTCTTCATGCTCGCGCCCGGCGCGCAGGCCCCTGCCGCCGACGGAGACAAGGTGCGCATCACCTTCAACGACGGGCGCCAACTGGTCGGCTACTCGAGCGACCACGGCCAAAAGGACCTGGGCTTCTTCGTCGTGCCCGTCGACAACCGCACGAACACCGAGCGCATCTTCATCTTCAGGCATGGCGTCGAGTCCGTGCGCATTGACGCGTGACCTGCCGCGCGCTTCGGCTGGCCCGCGCTCGCACGTGGGGCGCGCTCCGCTGCCCTGTGTTGACAGCCTGAACACGGTTGCCCGTCGCCGCGCGCAGCGCTCAGGCTCCCGGCCCGCTCTCGACTCGACGTGTCGACGCTCTGCGTCGAGCGCTCAAGGGGGCACCCGTTGACACGAGGTGTGTCCTTCGCGCACCTTGTCGCCCGAAGACCCACCAAGGAGTCATAGGTGCGCCTGGCGTCGAGCTCAGCTGAGAAACGAGCGTTTCCGAGGGTCTCCGTGAAGCTGACAGCGCACTGTCAGGTCGGCACCCGCTTCGTGCGAGACCAGCTCGTCGACCTGTCGGAGCGGGGCCTGTACCTCAAGACGCGGGAGCCGGTGCGCGAAGGGGCTGCCGTTCGGGTGGCGCTGGCGCTGCCGTTCGAGGACGGACCCCGCTACTGCACGCTGGGCGGCGTCGTGGTGCGCGTCGACCGGGACCCTCGCGGTGTGACGACCGGCCTGGGCATGTCCTTCGCCGGCGTGGCCTCGAGCGCCCTCGACGTGCTGCGCGGGTTCCTCGCGCGCGCGACGCCCGTCAGTTCAGGTATTGGTCGCGGTCTTTCTTCTGGCCGGGAATGACGGACAGGTGTGATGCGCGCCGCTTGAGGTCGCGCTCGAGCTGCCTCGACCGGAAGCGCAACCACAGCTGCGACGGCGTGTAGCCCTGCACCCAGGCCAGGGTGACGACCAGCCCGAAGAGCTGCGGGACGACGGCGACCCATGAGCCGGTCAACCCGGCCAGCAGCGTGAATGCCGCGCCGATGACGGCGAAGGCGTAGCCGGTGATGGGGAAGCCGAACCAGCTGACGCGGCCTGGGCCGATGAGGAGCCCCTGCGCCACCCACAGCGCCTCGATGGTCGTGTACCCGCCGGCGAATGTCATCGCGAAGACGCTCGTCGACACGAAGCCCGTCGCGACGGTGAGGGCGTTGGCCAGCACGTTGACGCCGACGACGAAGAGCCACGTATGCCGGCGCCCCCACTTCAGCTCGAACCAGGTGCCTGACTGCAGGAGGATGAGCACGCCGAAGACGAGCGAGAGCGGTGAGGGCGGGACGATGAACGTTGGCGTCACCAGCTGCCACAGCTTGAGCTGCTGAATCACGTCGGCCGGCTGCAGGTACAGCTGCTCCGCGGCCGCGCGCGAGATTGCCGCCGCCAGGCTCGACACGACCAGCAGCAGCGCCATCTGCCCCCCGACGCCCCGGGGAGACAGCCACCGCTTGACCTCGTTGGCGAAGCTCATTCTTCGTACCCCGTGAAGCGGCGTCGTGCCCGAGGCTGACGCCCGCCTCGGCGCCAGCCAGACACCCATACCGCCGTCACCACCAGCACCACCACCGAGATGGCGAGGTTCACCCACGGCACCTGCTTGAGCGGGCGGGGCGGCTCGTCGAGCGGGTGGGTGGCCAGCAGGGCGCTCAAGGTGTCGACGGGCACGGCGAACAGCGCGCGGCCCAGCTTCGAGGCCAACACCCCCACCACCCGGCCCTCGGCGTCGACCACTGGGCTGCCAGAGCCGCCGAAGTCCGAGTTCACGTCGAGCTGCAGCAGCGGCTGCCGGTCGGCGTCTTTCAGCTCGAGGCGGCTGTCGCCGGGCAGGCCCGACTCCCGCACCGCCGCCACCACGCCCTCGGCGAAGCTGAAGTCGAGGCCGAGCGGGTTGCCCAGCACGAAGATCGACGCGCCCTCGGCGAGCCCCTCGGAGCGCCCGAGCACGAGCGGGGTCAGGCCCCTGGCGTCGAGCTGAACGACGGCGAGGTCGCTCTTCGGCTCCGAGAAGACGACCCCCGTCACGGCGTGGCGTCGCCCATCGGCGAAGACCGCCCGCATCGACGCGAAGCCGTCGATGACGTGGTGGTTCGTCACCACCAGGCCGTCGGCGCGCACCACGAACCCGGTCCCGTGGGCGAGGCGGTCGCCCGCCGCCGAGGTCGCCTCGAGCACGACGACCGACGGCTCGAGCCGCTTGAAGAGGTCAGCGCGCGTCTGCGGGCCCGAGCCCGCCTGCAGCAGCGCTACGACGCTCGCGGCGAAAAGTCGCATCGCGTCTCGCTCGCGCGGCGAAGCTCGGCGTCAGGCCTTCGTCCTGTAGAACAGGGTGACCGTCAGGCAGTGAAACTCCTTGTCGGAGCTCTGCGTCACTTCCTTGTCGACGATCTCGGCCTGCGGGTTGTCCTTGATCCACCGTGTGATGGTCTCCCCCATCATCTCGCGGTCACGCGCCATCGTCGTCGAGAACACCTTCACGCCCGTGAACTGAACCATCGCCCCGTCCTCCTTATCGTGTCTCTGTCGGTCGCGCCGTACGCCGCCTCAGCGAACGCCGCCCCTGGCCGTGTGCGCCCGGTAATGCTCGCAGAGGCCCGGCTCCTTGCACGTCGGGCCGATGCCGTCGGGGTGGGCCACGAAGGGCGTCCGCTCGGTCTCATCGGTCCCGCAGAGCGCGCAGCGGCGCTTGCGATTCTTCATCTCAGCCCGGCGCTGCTCGGCGATCTTCTTCGCCTGCTCGCGCAGCGTCTTCGCGTCCGGAACGTTGCCGCTCGTCACAATGCCTCCACGAGTACCGCGATGCCCTGTCCACCACCGATGCAGGCGCTCCCGACTCCCCAGCGCGCCCCCCGACGCTTCAATTCATACAGCAGATGCAGGGTGATGCGCGCGCCAGAAGCGGCGAGCGGGTGGCCCACGGCGATGGCGCCACCGTCGACGTTGGTCTGCTCGCGCGGCAGGCCGAGCTCCTTCTCGACGGCCAGGTACTGGGGCGCGAAGGCCTCGTTCACCTCGAACAGGTCGACGTCGGACAGTCGGAAGCCGGCCTTGTCCATCAGCGCCCGGATCGCAGGGGCCGGGCCGATACCCATCACGCGGGGGTCGCAGCCGACGGCGGCCCAGTTGACGAGGCGGCCGAGGGGCGCCTTGCCGTTGCGCTCCGCCCACGAGCGGCTCGCCAGGACGGCCGAGGCGGCGCCGTCATTGATACCCGAGGCGGCGCCAGGGTGAATGACGCCGTCCTTCTTGAAGACCTTCGGCAGGCGCGCGAAGCCCTCGACGCTGGCGTCGGGCCGCCCATGCTCGTCTCGGGCGAAGAACGTCGACCCCTTCTTCGACTTCAGCTCCACCGGGTGGAGCTCATTCACGAAGCGGCCCGCCTCCTGCGCCGCGGCGTGGCGCCTCTGCGAGAGCACCGAGAACTCGTCGACCTGGCCCTGCGTGAGCGCGTACTGCTCGGCAAGCGTCTCGGCGGTGATGCCCATGGGCGCGCCGGTGTAGCTGTCGGTGAGGCTGGTGGTGATGGTGTCTTCGAGGCCGCCCTTGCCGAGCGGCAGGCCCCAGCGCGCCCCGCGGATGACGTGCGGCGCCTGCGACATCGACTCGGTGCCGCCGGCGAGCACCACCTGGGCCTGCTCGGTCATCAGGAGCGAGGCCGCCACGGTGAAGGCCTCGAAGCCCGAGCCGCACAGCCGGTTCACCGTCAGCGCGCCCACCGGCACGGGCACGCCCGCGCGAAGCCCGACGTGGCGGGCCAGGTAGATGGCGTCGGCGCTCGTCTGCATCACGTTGCCGTAGACGACGTGCTGCACCTGCTCGGGGCTCACCTGCGCCTGGGCCAGGGCCGCCCTGGCCGTCTCGACGCCCAGGTCGGTGGCCGAAAAATCCTTCAGGGCCCCGCCGAAGGCCCCGAAGGCCGTGCGCTTGCCCGACAGGAACCAGACGTCATCGCTCTTCCACGCGCTCTTCATGTTCACGGGCTCCAGCGGCGGCTCATCAAGTGAAACGCCACCATGCCAAGGCCGCCGAGCGTCCACAACAACCCAACGCCGTGCAGGCGCCTCAGCTCGGCGCGGCCCACCGTGCGGTGCCAGTCGGTGAGGTGGGCGAGCGCGCCGTCGAGCGAGAGGTCGCCGGTGGGCGCGCCGAGCTCGGCGACGCGTCGGGCGTGGGCGCGGAAGAGGCGGTCAGGCGGCGCGTTCGGCAGGCCGGCGCACAGGTGCACGCGGGGCACCGCCGCCCCCGGCCGGCGGAAGTTCGACGACAGCAGAAAGCGCCCCGGCCCGGCGGTGGTGAGGAAGGTGAGGCGCGCCGCGGGGCCCTCCCGCTCGAGCGCCGGCTCCGGCGGGGTGAGCCGCGAGCGGCGGGGCCGCACCAGGCTCGAGTCGCTCACGAAGGCGAAGGTGCCGTGTTCCGGGCAGACGTAGACCCAGGTCGATCGGGCCGGGCCCAACAGGCGGCTCTCGAGCAGCGTGCCGACGGGCGCGAACCCCAGGCCGCCGAGCGCCTCGTGGGTGGGCTCGAGCCACCCCGGCACCGGGACCTCGTTCGTGCCATCGTCGACCTCGAGGCGCGTGGCCGACGGGGTGACGAAGACGAGCGCGCGCCAGAGGTTCGCCCAGACGAGGGCCGCGCCGAGCGTCATCGTCAGGAGCGGCACCAGCGCAGCGGGGTCGAGCGGGCTCACCGTGCGGCGCGTTCTTCCGCAGCGGCGGGGCGCTGTCGATGAGGAAGGTGCTGGTCGAGCCCGCCCGGACGCGAGACGATGAGGGCATGTCGCTTTTCGAAAGGTCCGTGATGCTCCACACGGGGCTGAAGCCCGAAGAGGCGCTCGCGGGCCTCGAGAGCGTGGTGAAGCGCGGCAAGCCGTTCGCCGTCGACCTGCCTCGCGGTGACGTGCCGTTGCGCGGCATCATCGACGGGCGGCGCTTCACCGTCGTGCGCCGCACGCAGTACTGGAACACCTTCACGCCCATCGCCGCTGGCGAGGTGGTCGAGGTCGAGGGCGGCAGCCAGGTGCTGCTGCGCTGCACGATGCACCTGGTGCCCTTCGTCTCGCTCATCATCTGGGCGCTGGTGTGCGTCGTGATGGTCATCGGCCTCGAGGTCAACGACGCGCTGTCGGGCCCGCTGGTGGCGGTGGTGGCCTCGCCGGCGGTGGGGCCGCTCGCCGGGTGGCTGCTGTGGCGCTTCGAACTCGACGCGCTCGTCGCCGACGTCACCGTCGGGCTCACCCGCCGCGTCCGCTGACGCGGTTTCTCGGCGCGCGAGAGCGACGCTGGAGCGTCTACGCCCGTCCTCGCCAGTGGACCGGCCGTGCTGGCCTCGTCTCGCGGCCTTGGGGCTCGCCCCGGCCCCCGCGGGCCGGGCATGCGCGTTGCGAGGGCTGGCCTCGCGCGGCGCGGGAATGGGTCTCGCGCGCGCGACGAAGCACTCATTCGAGGGGCATTGCATGGGAGGCGTGATGAAGCAGGTATCGGAGAAGCTGAAGGCCGTCGCTGCCGCGGTGGCGGCCATCGAGAAGCAGTTCGGCCGGGGGAGCGTGATGACGATGGGCGAGGGCGGGGGCGAGGTGGCGCCGGTGCAGGTCATCCCGACCGGGTCGGTGGGGCTCGACCGGGCGCTGGGCGTGGGCGGGTACCCGCGCGGGCGGGTGGTCGAGATCTTCGGCAGCGAGTCGTCGGGCAAGACGACGCTGACGCTGCACGCCATCGCCCAGGTGCAGGCGCAGGGCGGGGTGGCGGCGTTCATCGACGCCGAGCACGCGCTCGACGTCGGCTACGCCCGCAAGCTGGGGGTGCGCGTCGAGGAGTTGCTCGTCTCGCAGCCCGACACCGGGGAGCAGGCGCTCGAGATCACCGAGCAGCTCGTGCGCTCGGGCGCGGTCGACCTCATCGTCATCGACTCGGTGGCGGCGCTGGTACCCAGGGCCGAGATCGAGGGAGAGATGGGGGACGCGCACATGGGCGTGCAGGCCCGCCTGATGAGCCAGGCGCTGCGCAAGCTGACGGGGGCGGTGAGCCGCACGGGCACCACCATCGTCTTCATCAACCAGACGCGCATGAAGATCGGCGTCGTCTTCGGCAACCCCGAGACGACGACGGGCGGCAACGCGCTGAAGTTCTACGCCTCGGTGCGCTGCGAGATCCGCCGGGTGGGCAACCTGAAGGACGGCGACGCGGTGGTGGGCTCGCGCACGCGCGTGAAGGTGGTGAAGAACAAGGTGGCGCCGCCGTTCCAGGAGGCCGAGTTCGACATCATCTACAACAAGGGCATCAGCCGGGCCGGCGAGGTGCTCGACCTCGGCGAGAAGCTTGGGCTCGTCGAGAAGTCGGGCAGCTTCTACTCGCTCGACGGGGAGCGGCTGGGCCAGGGGCGGGAGCGCTGCGTCGAGGCGCTCTCGCAGCACCCCCAGAAGCTCGAGGCGCTGGCCGAGCGGGTCCTCTCGGCACCCCGGCGCGAGGCGGCGCCGGTCGAAGAGGCGGCCTGAGGTGGGCGCGCTGCTCGGCGCGGCGATCTTCGCCTGGGCGGCGGTGGTGGGCCCGTCGCCCGGCCTCGAATTCGCCCGGCGGGCCAGCCCCGCCGCGCGCCTCGCGGTGCGGTCGGCGGCGCGGCACACGCACCACTTCCGGCCACCGCTGCGCCCGCTGCCGCGGCGGTGGTTGAGGCCATTTCGCCGCTGAGCGCCATGCCTGGTGTGGCGGCGCGGTGCCCGTACGCTGCGCTGCTGGCGCGCCCCACCGGGCGCCTCGCGGTGCGGTCGGTGGCGCGACTCACGCGCACCACGCCCCGCCGCCGCTGCGCCCGTTGCCGCGGCGGTGGTCGAGATCGCTTCGCCGCGTCGGCGCCGTGCCTGGCGTGCCGACGCGGAGCCCCGGCGGTGCGCTGCTGGCGCGCACCACCGGGCGCCTCGCGAAGCGGATGACGGCGCGACTCACGCGCATCACGCCCCGCCGCCGCTGCGCCCGTTGCCGCGGCGGGGGGGGAGGCCGCTTCGCCGCGTCGGCGCCGTGCCTGGCGTGCCGGCGTGGAGCCCCGGCGGTGCGCTGCTGGCGCGCACCACCGGGCGCCTCGCGAAGCGGATGACGGCGCGACTCACGCGCATCACGCCCCGCCGCCGCTGCGCCTGCTGCCGCGGCGGTGGTTGAGGTCGCTTCGCCGCGTCGGCGCCGTTCCTGGCGTGCCGGCGCGGAGCCCCGGCGGTGCGCTGCTGGCGCGCACCACCGGGCGCCTCGCGAAGCGGATGACGGCGCGACTCACGCGCATCACGCCCCGCCGCTGCGCCTGCTGCCGCGGCGGTGGTTGAGACCGTTTCGCCGCGTCGGCGCCGTGCCTGGCGCGGCGGCGCGGCCCCAGACGGTGCGCCGCCGGTCGCGCGGCCGACGCGCCGCCGGTCGCGCGGCCGACGCGCCGTCATGCGATGAACTGCCCCCACCAGACGGGCGCACGCCCGGGCGCCGGCGGTCAGCGCAGCCGCGCGAGCAGCTGGTCGACCGTCGCGTGCAGGCGCCCGTCGAGGTCGAAGAACTCGATGCCCATGCCCGTGGCCGCGCCGGCCCGGCGAACCCACGCGACGCGGCCCTTGAGGTGCACGGCGAAGAGCGCTGCCGGCGGCCGCACTACCAGCTCGACGTGCTCGTCGACTTCGAGCGGGTCCCACGTCCTGACGAAGGCGCCGCCATGCGAGAGGTCGCCGAGGCGCTCGCGACGGACCCCCGAGCCGTGCACCAGCTTGATGGGCAGCTCGAGCGTGAAGCGCCGTTCGACTCGCGTCTCGGTGGCCACCAACTCGTCGCGCGCGAAGGCCAGCATGCGCTCGACGAGCGCGTGATCGGCCTCGAGAAAGTCGAGCCCGAAGGACTCGTGCAGGCTCTTCGACGGTTTGCGACGGGCCCACGCGAGCTGGGTGCCGATGTGGAACTCGCGCGGCGGCCGCCGCACGCGGACCGTCAAAGA
This sequence comes from Myxococcaceae bacterium, assembly GCA_020247085.1. GTDB lineage: Bacteria > Myxococcota > Myxococcia > Myxococcales > Myxococcaceae > Xiheimicrobium > Xiheimicrobium aquaticum. The sequence continues at coordinate 10,155 of JADCJJ010000119.1, forward strand.
GACGAACTCACCCAGCGCTCCCGGGGGCGTTCCATCGACGGTGAGCCCGCCGAGCTTCCCGTTCGGGTAGACACGCGCCAGAAGCTCCGCCGGCGCGGCCACGGAGCAGTGGACCCGATGGTGAACGACGCCGATGCCCATTCGCCGTGCGTACGTCAGGGCAGGCCGCCGGCGCAACGCCTCCGCTCGTCCCGCCCCACGGCGCCGTCCGCGTCACGCCGTGGGTGCCCGGTGACTCTCCGCCAGGGGGCTCGGCGGGCCCGCCGAGCACGCGTCGGCGCAGCCCCGCTCGCCGGCTGGAGGGCGGGCGGCGTCAGTTCTGCGGGCCCGGCGTGAGCACCAGGGTGTTGTCGAGCGC
>JADCJJ010000012.1 GCA_020247085.1 Myxococcaceae bacterium
GGGCACGTCCGTCTCCTGGGGCCTTGAGCGACGCCTGCACGCACCGAGACCGCCTCCCCACACAGCCTCTCCCCCACGTCCGCCGCCACCTCGCCTCTTGCCCCTCACCCCGGTTTCGTGGGTTGTTCCTCCTGTCCGTTCGGGTACCGCATTGCCCAGGCGTACTACCTGAAGGCTACCGACAAGGCGCAGGCCATCCGCGACCTCATCACCCTGCGTGACCCGGCCGCCCTGCTGGCGCAAAGCGGGTACGCCGGGAGCGGGCCGCCCATTCCCTGAACGCGGCAGCAGCAGCACCGGCATGGCGGAAGCCACCGGCGCGCGCTCGGGAGCACGGGTTTCGCGGCACGCGGCCAGCATGCCCCAGGGCAAGGCCGGCGCGGGCAGTGGGCGGTCGCAGAGGCATACCGGAGCATGGCACCGCCACCGCCGGCCGTCATCGCCTCACCCCGTCATGGCCACGTGTGCCAGATCGTCCACGAACCAGCGCGAACGCCGTCGCACCACCGCCACCCCCTCGGCCTTCAGGCGCGCCGCCTGGCGTTCGGGGCCACCTGGCAGCCTGTCCAGCAGCGCTCCGTTCTCCGAGACAACGCGCCACACGGGCACCTCACCGGCCCGCGCCTCTTCCAACGCGGCCTCGGCCACGATGCGCAGGAAAATGCCGGTGGTGATGGGGCAGGTGTAGTCCGCGCCGAACCGCCGAGCGAGACGCGCGCGCAGCTGTGGCGCCGTGATCACGCGCCCCGCAGGCACCGTGGCCACTTCGTCCTGCACCGCCAACGGTGACGCGATGAGCATGCGTCCCGGCGGATAGTTGCTGCCCTTCGCGTCGGTGAGCGTTTTCACGTGCGGCTGGGCCGCGCTGTCGCGCTTGTGTACGGCAGTCTGTGGCGATCGGCTGGGCATGATCAGCGCTGACGTGGAGTGTGGGCGGCCCGACGAAGATCGGCGACGTAGCGCTGCATCGCCTTCTCCGGTCCGAAGAATACGCGGCTGATCGGTCGCAACCACGGCGACGGCACGGTGACTTGCTCGGTGAACGTGAGTCGTGTCCGTGCGCCTCCCGCAGGCGCGAATTCACCGCTCCACATGCCGCTGAAGCCCCGACTCGAAAACGCGACGGCGAAGCGCTTCCCGGGCTCCGCGTCCGTGCGCCGAAACTCGATGGGGTCACCACGTGCCGGGAGCTCCGTCCACCGCGTGCTGTCGTGCACGAGGACTTGCGCCAGATCGGTGCGCCATGGCTGCTGCGGGTCTGACACGAGTGCGTACACCGCCAGCGGTGAGCCGTCGAGCTCGACGGTCATCGAGACACGTTGAACCGGATCCATGAACCAGCCACTCACCGCGGCGAGCATCACGGAGAACGCGAGGATGCTGACAATGCCTTTCATCTGTGTTCTCACCGGGCTCAGGCCAGCCGTACGCATACTTCGGTACGCAGCTCGTCCGGTGGGACGGACCCGAACGGTACCACGTACCGTTCGACCACCGGTTCGTCAGCCAGATCCCACCCCTGACGCGGCAGCCACCGCCCGAGCAGCGCGACATAGCTGTCGAGGATGGTGTCGTAGGCCCCCGCGTGCACCAGTACCGCGTAGGTGCCGCCGGCAATGCTACGCTCCACCATCCCCGGTGGCAGGGTGGGCAGCACCGTGGACGCATCGAGCTCCACGGCGGCATCGTAGCGGCAGCGTTCGGGCGCCGTGATCTCGGGGTCATCGTACACGAGTCCCAGGGTGGGACGATCGAGTCGCACCCCAGGGACCCCGACGGCCACGCGCATCAGCTGCTCCCACGCCGGTGCGCACGCGTCGTACGGGCCCGTGAAGCGGCAGGTAAGCAGCCGCCGCGGAGGCTCGACCCGGCGCGCTGCCGACACCATGGCGTCATCACTCGCCGCGCGCTGCTGGTCGCGATACTCCCGAGGCGGTACGCCGAAGTGGGCGCGGAACGCCCGCGTGAACGCCTCATGGCTGTCGTACCCGTGCGCAAAGGCCGTGGCCGACACCTCACCGCCCGCATGGCGCAGGCGGAATGCCGCGCGCTCGAGCCGCTGGCGCCTGATGTACTGCATGACCGACTCGCCAACCATACCGCGAAACACGCGATGAAAGTGATGCAACGAGAACCCGGCGGTTGCCGCCAGGGCGGCGGGGTCGAGATCGCCGTCCAGCTTGGTGTGAATGACATCCAGAACCCGCAGGATCCGGTCTGCCCAGGTGGTGTGTGTCATGTGCCGAGTATGGGGCAGTGACGAGTCGCCTGCTTGACCGCCCGTGCTCTGCCGTTGACGGAGGGCGCGCGCGCCAGTGAATTCCCCCCATGATCCCCCATCAGGCCGGCCTCCGGCACCTCACGGCCCAGTCGGGGGGACGCGCGCTCCCACTGATGGCCCTGTACCCGACGGATACCCCGGCGCAGCCGCAGCCCTTCGGGCCGTACACCATGGAGGTGGCAGTCAACGCACCGGTGTGCGCGGGCCGGTACCCGGTCGTGCTCATCAGCCACGGCAACAACGGCTCGCCCCTCACGCACCGCGACACGGCCACGCATCTCGCGCGCCACGGGTTCGTGGTGCTGCTCCCCGAGCATGTGGGCAACAGCCGGAGCGACCCGTCGCTCGAGAACACCATCGAGCGGCTCCGGGTCCGCCCCCAGCAGGTGCACGATGCCTTCGAGGCGCTGCAGCGCGATGCCGAGCTCGGCGAGCATGCCGACCCGCACTGGCGGGCCATCGTGGGGCATTCCATTGGCGCCTGCACCGCGCTGACCGCCGCCGGCGGCGTACCCGTGAACACCCGCTTCGATACACCCACCGCCCAGCCCGGCCTTCCCTTCGCCGCCTGACGGACACCCTCGTCGTCTCACTGCGCCGCCACGCCCTGGGCACGTCCGTCTCGTGGGGCCTTGAGCGACTCCTGCACGCACCGAGACCGCCTCCCCACACAGCCTCTCCCCCACGTCCGCCGCCACCTCGCCTCTTGCCCCTCACCCC
>JADCJJ010000120.1 GCA_020247085.1 Myxococcaceae bacterium
AACGCCCTCGAGGACGACTCAGGCGCCCGAAGCCTCTGGCCCTCCTCCACGGTTTCGCGCTTTATTCATCTTTCTGTGAAGCGGCACATCAATGTCAATACAGATTCACGCCGGTGTCGGTCTTCCGTCGTTTCCACGAAACGCCAAGTTGCTGTCCTCGAGGTTGGTTCATCCTTCTGTTCGCGCTCTTGAAGTGATGGCTTGCCATCGGCGCAGAGGGGGGTTCGATGAGTGGGGGCGCCTTCTGTCACGGCGGCCCTCGACAGCGGGCCAAAGAAGAATCACGCGCTCACCCTCTCGTTCTCAGTCCTCTCGGTCAGCAGTTCGACGTTCCTTGAATCCGTCGTCGACCTTCAACTGCATCATGTCGTTGCTGGAGCTCGCTCTCTGGCCCTGAAGGGTGCCTTCTCCCGCAGCATCGCGAAGAGAATGCCGGCCGTCTTCCGCGCCAGCGCCACTGCGGCCACCTTCCTTCCGCGCTTGGCTTCGATGCGCACCGCCCATTCCCACAGCGGCTTCGCCGCGGCCTTCCTCAGCCGCATCGTCGACAGCGCCACCTGCACCAAGAGCCTGCGCACCTTCCCGTTGCCCGTCTTCGTAATCCGGCCTCGGTGTTGTTTCTCGCCGCTGCTCCTCTCGCTGGGCACCAGCCCCAGGTACGCCTGCACCTGGTGTGGCCCCTCGAAGCGCGTCGCGTCATCGATGGTGGCCACGAAGGCCGCTGCCGTCACCGGCCCCACGCTGGGCATCGTGCACAGCCTCTTCATCTCCTCGTCGGCCTCCACCATCGCAGCCAACTTCTCGTCCACGGCCGCCACCTGCTTGTTCATCGACTCCACCACCGCCACCAGCGGTGCCAGCGTCTCCTTCAGGAACTCGGGCAACTCCACCTTCGCCAGTCGCTGCAGGAACTTCTCCGCCGTGCCCGTCGCTACCCGCAGGCCCTGCTGCCTCACCAGCGCACCCATCAACGTCAGGTTCTTCGCTCGCCCCCTCACCAGCGCCTCCCTCACCCCCAGCAGGGCCTTCGCTCGACGCCGCGCCTCACTCGTTCGGTGCGCCTCCCGGTACGTCCCCGACAGGCACGCATCCGCCAGCGCTCGCGCGTCGCGCTTGTCCGTCTTCACCCGCCTCGTCCTCGTCCCGTACATCGGTGCAAAGTTCGGGTCCGCCACCACCACCTCGTGCCCCAACTCCTCCAGGCACCTCGCCACCCACTCGCTCTCCGTTGATGCCTCCATCAACACCTTCGCCTTGCCTCGAACTCCCAGCACCTCCGCGAAGCGCCCTCGCTCCGTCCGGATGCGCTGCTCGATGACTTCTCCCTCCTCGGTGATGATGCACAGCTGGCTTTCCTTCTTGTGCACGTCGATGCCAATCTTCTCCATGGCTGGCCTCCACTGCGGCTCTTGACCGCGTTCGAGTTGGTGGACTCAGTTTCGCCACCACTCTTCGTGGCGGCCAGCCGCTTCACCCCATCTGTCCGTGTGAGCGTCGAGCCTGAAACCCAGTCGGCCGGCGCCTTCACCAGCACCACCAGCGGTTCGAGCGGCGTTGACGTGCGGCTGGAGGTGCGCAGGGCGTCTTCGAGGTCGATGCGGAGGACGGTCGGTGACGAGGCGAGCACAGCGACTAGGAGGATGGCACCCATGGGGAGGCGAAGTCTCGCAGAACGGGGCCGCCCTGCGATTGGCGCGATCGAGGCGTGATGGAGAATGGAGCGGATGGTGATGGTCTTCCCAGGCCGTACGGTTGATCCTCGCGGGTCACCGACGGCCGCTCTCCATCGCGCCTAACCGGTTAGGCGCCCACTCGACCCTGCGTCCCCGTTTCCTGCTTTGTTCTTCCTTTCCGTCTGCTCTCCCGTGGAGCTACCTTCGACACTCAAATGGGTACGAGCCAGCCGAAGTTCGAGGGAGTGGTCGTCGATTCTAAAGGGCAGCCGGTCGCCAAAGCGATCGTGGTGGCTGCGCCCACCGCAGATGACCTGCACGACCCGCGGCTGAAGAAGACCGTGGTTGCAGACGCGAAGGGCCGCTTCGTCGTTCGGGGAATCAAGACCCGAACTGCGGTCTTCATCGCGGCGAGCCCTCTGCGGCGAGGCTTCAATCCGGTCTTCGTGAGCAAGAAGGTGAGCCTCGCTGCGAAGAAACCCCTCGTGCTGAAGATCGACCTCGGGGTGGTCGTCTCTGGGAAGGTGGTGTCGCAGCAGGGAAAGCCGCTCTCTGGCGCTCTCGTCGAGGCCAGGCTGACTCGCCTACCCGACCTCGGCCCCATCCCAGCTTCGCCAACGCTCGACGCCGTGACCGGGAAGCATGGCCGGTTCTGCCTGCGGCAGCTTGGCAGTCGAGACGCAGAGCTCACCGTCAACGCCATCGGGTTCGCCGGGGAGCTGGTCGATCTCGAAGACGCTCCGGACGATCTCGTGGTGACGCTGCGCCGCGTGGCGATTGTGCAAGGCCGGGTCGTCGACGATGCCGGAAAGCCAATCCGCAAGTTCAAGTGCGGAAGTAGAGGGCTGTTCACCGACTCCCACTTCATGTTCGGAGGTGAAGAGTTCGTCAGCAGCACGGGGGCGTTCAAGATCAACCTGGGCCTGCCGCAAGAACTGGTGAAGCTGACCTTCGTTGTTCCCGGGAGGTCACCTGTCGAGCGTGAGTTCGCGTGGACGAGTGGGCTTCAGCGCGTCGACGACGTGGTGATTCCCAGAGGGCGGACGGTTGCGATCAAGGTGCTGGACCCTGAAGCCAAACCACTGGCAGGGGTTTGGAGTTCAGGGAATGACGGAGTCACATCAGATTCGAAAGGACGGCTGAAGGTCACGGGCTTGCCGGACGGCGACCTTACGCTGCGGCTCCACGGTCCGGGCTTGCCCTCGAAAGAGGTGAAGTGTGGCGCTGGCGTTCGCGAGCTGACTGTCACGTTCGAGCGGGGAGGCCGCATCGAGGGAGTCGCCGTCGACGAGATGGGCAAATTAATCCCACGGCACCCGGTGCGTCTGGAGGGCCCCTGGAACGACTCAACGACTACCGACGAAAATGGGAAGTTCGAGTTCCAGGCGATCAAGCCGGGGACGTACCGGGTCGGCGCCAATGACGACGGCCCCGTCCGCTTTCACGCCCAGGACGTCGTGGTGCAGAACGCGGTGACGAGCACCATTCGGCTTCTGTCGCGCTTTCCGTACCTGGGTGATTTGCGTTTGCCTCGCCGCTGAAGCGCTTGGCGGGCGGCGACGTTCCAGTCCTCGAGCTCGTAGCGGCTCACGATGTTGACGTGCTGGTCACACGCCGTCACACGGAGACAAACAGCCACCAGAATCGCCTGGGCGCCGCTTCGTGAGCGATCAGCGACGGCGGGATGAAAGAGCCGAGCGGACTTGCTGAGCTTCGCGCGGGGGCGTGTCAGCCGAGCGTCTTCTTGAAAGCGGCCGGAGTCATCGCCTCGAGCGGGAGGGAGAAGGTGTCACGGTGAGTGC
>JADCJJ010000121.1 GCA_020247085.1 Myxococcaceae bacterium
CTCGGCGATGCGCTGGTCACGCGGGTCGGACACCGCGCCCGTAGATCACGCCTGCGCAGCTCACGCGAGCCGAGTCAGTGCGGGAACTGATCGCCGGGATGTGCGCGGCTGATCGAGGCCCGGCCTCCTGAACGGTTACGTAGCGAGCGAGGCTGGCGCCGAGGGCCCCTACGAGGCCTTCGGGGTGATGGGCCTCGGTGGCGAGGTGCTGACGACGGGCGCGCGCCTGGCTTCGGTGACGGTCGACACGGCGAAGACCGACGTGACGGCGAACGTACGGGCGGCGGCGGCGTGGCTCGGCGCCGAGGCGACCTCGCAGGGCATCGACCGGGCGCGGCTGTCGAGCTGGGTGCCGGTGCTGGCGGCCTTCTCGCGCATCGAAGACTTCCAGGCGCGGCAGGCGTTCGTGAAGGGAGAGGTCTTCGGAGCCGTCGCCGACGGCCTGGGCGCACTGTCGGACGAGGTCACCGAGGGGAGCCAGGCGGCCGAGCTCGAGGCCGCCATCGGCGAGGTCGCCAGCGTCTCACAGGGGCTCGCGCGCGCGCCGGACTACGAGCGCGGCGTCTGGCGCCCGTCACCCAACTTCAGCGCGCGCACGGGGCGTGTCCAGATGGTCGTCATCCACACCTGCGAGGGCGCATACACCGGCTGCTACTCGTGGCTGGCCAACTCGCGCGCGGGCGCCTCGGCGCACTACGTCGTCAGCAGCGATGGGGCCGAGGTGTCCCAGCTGGTACGGGAGTCCCAGCGGGCGTGGCACATCTCCGCTGAGTACGCCTGTAGCCGCAACGCCAACCAGCGCTGCGACCTCAACGGGGTGCAGCTGAACAACGTCACCATCGGCATCGAGCACGCGGGCTTCGCGTCGCAGACCTCGTTCTCGAACGGCCTCCTCGACGCCTCCGCGCGGCTGACGTGCGACATCAGCCGGGCCTACGGCATTCCGCGCGACCGCTTCCACGTCGTCGGACACGGGCAGCTCCAGCCGTGGGACCGCGTCGACCCGGGCCGCAACTGGCCTTGGACGAGCTACCTCGCGAAGGTGAACTCGTTCTGCGCGACCACGCCGACGCCGGCTCCGGTGCCGACGCCCACGCCCACTCCGACGCCCACTCCGACGCCGACGCCGAGCGCCATCATCGTCGACAGCAACAACGCCAACAACGACCAGGCGCGTGGCTACATCCAGCTGTCGGCGAACTGGAAGACCTCGACGAACGTCGCGGGGTACTACGGCAGCGGCTACTGGTACGCCTCGGCGGCGCCGGTGAGCGACGGCGCGGCGTTCTTCTTCAAGCTCGACGCGGCCGGAGCGAGGACGATTGATGCATGGTGGACGGCCGCCGACGACCGGTCTCAGGAAGCGACCTACGTCGCCTTCAACGCCCAGGGCCAGAAGGTCGGCGAGGGCACGGTGAACCAGGCGCTGCGCGGCGGTCAGTGGAACCAGGTCGGCCGCTTCACCTTCACGGCGGGCTGGAACAAGGTCGTGCTGTCGCGCTGGTCTCCGACTGGCAAGGTCGTCGTCGCCGACGCGCTCCGGGTGCGGTGAGGCTCTGGCGGCTCGGGCTGGCGGCGGTGCTCGCCCTGGGCGCGTGCCGGGAGCGGGCGGCCTCGAACGCTCCGGCGCCACGGGCGCAAGCGGGCAGCGGGGACACCGGCTCCGTCCGTGCCGATGCGGCACCCGTCGAGGCCGGGCCCGACGCGGGCCTCGCCTCCACGGGTAGCGACGAGACCACGGCCGATGGCGGGGGCGCGGCAACACGGCGCCCGGCCTCGGACATCGTCGAGCAGCGCCCCCGAGGAGCGCTGCTGCGCGCCATCGCGGCCGCCGGCTGGGCGCTGGTCTTCACCTCGGAGCGCAGCGGGCGTCCCCAGGTACACCTGCTCGACGGCGACACCGAGCGGGCGCTCACCTTCGACGCCGCGCATCACCTGCAGGACGTGGCCCTCGAGCACGGCGAGGCGCTCCTGTCACGGGTCGAGGGCTCGTCTGAGCAGGTGGTGGCCGTCTCCCTGCTCGACGGCGGCGTCCGGGGGCTGACGCCCGGGCTCGACAAGGCGCACGCGGCGGTGCTGTCACCGGACGAGGTGCTCGTCGCGTTCGAGTCGTCGCTGGCCGGAGCCTCGGACGTGGCCATCGTCCCCTTCGACGCGAGCGCCCCGCCCCGCCTCGTCGCCGCCGAGGCCACCGGCTCGTTCCAGCCGGCCTTCACGCGAGCCGGGCGCGCGCTCATCCTCACCAGCAGCGCCACGGGAGACCCGGAACTCTACCGCCAGCCGCTCGACGGCGGCGCACGGCAGCGGCTGACCGCCTTCCACCTCGAGGACTTCGGGGCCGCCCCGTCGCCCGACGGCGCGAGGCTGGCGTTCGTGTCGAACCGAGAGGGCGCCGACCGCGTCTTCGTGCAGGGGCTCGACGGGCGCGGCGTTCAGCGGCTCTCGTCGACGGCGTCCGAAGCGGCCGACGTCGAGAGCGACCCGGTGTGGATGCCAGACGGCCGCTCGGTGCTGGTGACGGTGCGCCGGGGACCGAGGGTCTTGATTGAGCGCATCGAGGTCGGCACCCGGAAGGTGCGCTGGACCTCGAGCGGTGGCGACCAACTGCCACGCCCCAGCCCCGATGGGCGCTTCATCGCCTTCGTCTCGGACCGCGAGGGCAGCGCCGACGTGTTCGTCATGCGCGCCGACGGCACGGGCGTCACACGCGCGACGATGCACGGCGCGCCCGAGTACGGCCCCCGCTGGACCAGGCGCGCGGCGCCGCGCTGACCCTCATCGGGAGCAGCGACATCGGGCGGCGCTCCGCGACGACGCGTCAGGCGCCTCAGCGCGCTCGCCTGCTCCGTCGACGAAGCCGCCCTGGCTCGCCTGCTGCAATGTTCATGAGCGCCAGGCCGCCGAGGCCTCGCGGGCGACGGAGACGGCAACGAGTCCAGCCCGCGGGGCTCCCACTCCGACGCGCTGAACGCGCTGCGCTTCGAGAGACGGCCTGAGCCGGTGACGCGCCTCGCCTGCGAGTCGCAGCGACGAGGCGTCGACGCCGAAGCGCGGCGCGGCGGAGCGGGCCGTTCCCGTCGCGTGACCTGGAGCTTCCACACGACGCGGTGGGTGCGACGACGGAACAGCGGCACGCGAAGCGTCACCCCAGCCCATGGCGCGACGCGGACGCGCGCAGGGATGACTCCTTCGTCGATGCACGACGCGGCGGGCGCGGCGCCGCAGAGACGGCATGCACCGCGCCCCAGGGCGCGTCGCGTGACTCGGCGGAGCAGCACGAAGCGAAGGCGACGCACGCTGCCGCGCGTCGAGCCGCCGAGCGAGCACGCCAGGCCCCTCCCGGCCAGCCTACCGCTCGGCCGACACCGGCGCCCCTCCCGGAGGCGCGGCCGGCGGAGGCACCGGACCGAGGAACAGGAGCGGGTCGACCGGAACGCCGTCTCGCCGCACCTCGAAGTGCAGGTGCGGGCCGCTGGTCTTGCCCGAGTCGCCGACGGTGGCGACCACCTGGCCCTCTCGCACCACCTGCCCCGTCTTCACGCGCACGTCGCGGTTGTGGGCGTAGAGCGAGACGAGCCCCCCGGCGTGCTCGATGACGACGATGAGCCCGTAGCCCCTCTGCTCGCCGGCGTAGAGCGTCGTGCCGGGGCCCGCGGTCTTCACCGGCGTTCCCGCGGGCGCCGCGAGGTCGATGCCGTCGTGCGCCTCGGCGCCCTTCCGGCCGAAGCGCGCGTACAGCACCCCCCGGAGCGGCCACGCCAGCGGGCCGTTGGCGCTCCCCACCTTCGCCAACACCTTCGGCTGGGGCTTGTCCGCCGACGCCGCGCGAACCGGTGGCGTCGGCTCAGGGGCATCCGCGGTGACGACCGAGGTCTTCACCGCCCGGGCTCCCGGTATGCGGAGTCGCTCCCCCACCTTCAGCTCCCGGGGGTCGTCGAGGTCGTTCGCCCGCATCAACTCGTCCACCGTCAGACCGTATGTCTTCGCGATGCGGTACAGCGTCTGCCCCTTCTCGACGCGATGGCGCACCTCACCGGGTGCCGAGACGAGCTCCAGCTCGCGATGCGCCACGGTCGAGGGGCCGCCGGCAGACGTGGTGACGCACGCGCTCGAGAGCGCGCCCACGAAGACGAGTGCCAGCCGCTTCGACGTCACCCGCCCCACAGTGTGCGACACGCTGCGACAGGGGCCAGTTTTCGACCCCACCGTCCGAGAGCCGCGCGCCACGCCGACGGCTCGGCACGGGCTGGGAGCGCGCGGGGGCGCCTCGGCCCGGCCACGACGCCAGCCGCCGACGGGGCGCTCGGGCCTGGACGCCAGTGACGAGGGGCTTGCTGAAGTCGTGAGCGAAGGGTCGCGCCGCCACCTGGGACGTCGGCCGGCCTTCGACGGGCCCGGCCGCGGTGGCTGACGCAGCGGAGGGGAGCGACGACGCTCACCTCGGAGCAGTCCCTTCATCAACACCCGCGGGAGCTCGACTCGAGGCACGCGCAGGGGCGGGGTCTCGCACCGACGCCGGCGCGCCGGCCCCCGGGCCCGCAAACACCCGCCGCACGTCGCCCCGGTTGCATGCCGCGGGCCGTCGCGCGACAAGCCCCTTCGCGCGGCCAGGCCCGCCCGCCGCCAGAGGGTGCCCGGTGAAAGACGACGATCTGCAGAAGCGCCTCGAGCGGCTCGGCTCCCAACTCGTCGGTGACATCGAGGCGTGGGAAAAGCGCACCCGAACAGACCGTGCCCGCGCGCTCGACGAGCTGACCCGCTCCCTCGGCGGCGCCCTCGGAGAGGTGGTGCACACCATCACCAGCGAGGCCGAGAAGGCTCACGCACAGAAGGAGGCCCGCCGCGAGCGCCTGCGACGCGAGCGCGAAGCCCGGCACCCTCCCTCGGTCGCGGCGGGTGTGGCGTTGCTCGCCGTCGCCGCCCTGTGCGCCGTGCTGGCGCTCCTCAACCCGCACCTGTGGTGGATGGTGTTCGTCACCCTCGGCCTGGGCCTCTCCGGCGCCAGGCAGCTCGCGGGCGCCTCGCGCGACCAGCCGGGCGTCGCCCCTTCGGCGAACGGCGCGCGCGCCCCCACGCACGAGGTCGACGCCCTGTGCGACCAACTCCTCGCCGACCTCGAGGCGAGCCCCGACGCCGTGAAGGCCTTCGTCAGCGACCCGAAGAAGACCGTCGCCTCGATGCGCTCGACCCTCGGCGCCCTCGACGTGCGCCGGCGGCAACTGCTCGCCGAGGACGCACAGGGTCGCCTCGAGGCGCTCTCCCGGCAGCAGCGCGACCTCGAGGCCCGGCGCTCGGCCGCGAGCGACCCCGAGGCCTTGGGGCGCTGGAGCGAGGCCCTGGCCTCCCTCGACGAGCAGCGCCGCGCGCTCGTGGCCCTCAAGGCCGCGACGGAGCGCGTCGACGGCGAGTACACCTCGCTCCTCGTCCACCTTCAGGAGCTGCGCACCCGCGTCTCCCTCGCCCGGTCGGCCAGCACCCATGTGCAGCTCGAGGGGCTCGAAGCCTCGGTGCGGCGGCTCAACGACGAGCTCAACGCCATCTCGGAGGCCATGGAGGCCGTCCGCCGCGGCGACGTCACGACCGTCGCCGAGGTGGGCGAAAGCCGCGCGCCGACGCGGGAGGGGACGCGTGTCAGGTGAGTCGTGGCGGGCGAAGGTGCGCGGGGCCGTCGCGCGCATTCCCTTGGGGCAGACCGCCAGCTACGCGCAGGTCGCCTTGATGGCGGGGCGCCCGGGTGCCGCCCGCGCGGTGGTGCGCGCCCTCGACGAGGCGATGTCCTGGTGGCGCGTCATCAGGAGCGACGGCACCCTCGCCGCCGAGATGGTCGCCCGCCAGGCGCCTTTGCTGAAGCGCGAGGGCGTCACGCTGTCCGGCCGTCGGGTGCCGCCGGCCCATCGGTGGACCCCGGGCGCTCCCGCCCCCGCAGGAACGACGACACCATTGGCCACGCCGAGTCGCGCAGCGCCGCGCGGAAGAAGCCGAAGTGCCCCACCGACGACGCCCCCAGCTCCCGGGGGGTCACGTGCACCCGCTCGACGTCCGCGTTGACGTAGCGCGCGTGGAGCCAGTCGACGGCCTGCCGCGGCGCGTAGTCGTCGTCTTCGACGCTCACCGACAACAGCCCACAGCGAAGCGCCTGGTACCGCTCCAGGCCCACGCCGTGGCCGAAGAGGTAGTCGGGCGTGCGGCACCAGCGCGCCCACTCGAGGGCGACGCCCGCCGGCAGGTCCTCGCCCAGCCCCAGCCGCCCGGGCACGTACCCCAGCGCGGCGCCGACGACGGGAATCAGCCCGTACCACACCGCCGCCTTGCGCAGCGCCGACGCACCCCTCCAGTGCCCCCAGTAGCCGCTCTGCGACGCCACCGTGACGGCTCGCTCGACGTGGCGGCTGCCGTCGGCGAGCCCCAGCAACTGCCCGCCCACCGAGTGTCCGACGACGCACAGCGCGCGGCCCTGCCGGTCCTCCTGCGCGAAGCGCAACACCCCCTCGAGGTCGCGCTCGCCCCAGTCGCGCATCGACGCCTCGAAGCCGCGCAGCCGCGCCGGGCGCGACTCGCCCACGCCCCGGTAGTCGAAGGTGAGCACCGTGAAGCCCTCGAGCGAGAGCCACGCGGCGAAGCGCGTGTAGAAGGCCTGCTTCACCGCCGTGGCGCCGCAGAGCACGACGTAGGGCCCGGCCTGCTGCTCTCCGTACTTCCGGGCGCCGAGCGCGTAGCCGTCGGTCGCGCTCAGGCGTAGGGCCAAGGACATGGTCTATGTCTCCGATGGAGACACTAACGCGAGGACCGCGCAAGGGCAACGGCTCGACGGGGCGGCGCTTGCGCCCCTCGGCGGCGTCAGGGGACCGTTCCGGCGTCGGCGATCTCGAGGAGCGCCCGGCCGGCGGCGAGGTCGGCCTTCGCCGCCTCACGCAGCGCGCTGGCGGCGGCCTCGGGCGCCTTCTCCATGAGGGCCTCGCGGGCGGCCGCGTACTGGCGCGCGGCGTCGTCGAGCGCCTCGGCGGCCTTCACCAGCCCGCCCCGCCCCGGGAACAGCTCGCTCAGGGCCTCGGCGTCGTCCCGTCGCACGGCCGCGGCCAACGCGACCCCGGCGGTGAACTCGGGCGTGGCCACGTCGCCACCGTGCCGCTCGAGGGCGCTGGCGGCGTCGTCGACGGCGCACGAGCCAACCGAAGGCCCGGCACCCCTTCGACCGATGAGCGCCAGCCCGTTGACGGGCAGCAGCTCCGCCGCCGACGGACGCGGGGCCGGCGCCGGCTCGAGCACGGTGAGCTGGTACGCCCAGGGGTACTGCATGGCCAACGAGAGCGACTCGACGGCGAGCAGCAGCCGGGCCGTGGGCACCTCGAGCCCCGCCTGGCCCGCGGGCCGGTCACCGGGCGCGCAGCGCGTGTCGTCATCGCACCACGGCTCGTAGTACTCGAACCGCTCGGCGTCGTAGCCGACGAGGACGATGCCGTGCGGCGACACCCCGCGCCGCTCGAGCAGCATCGCGCGATCGAGCGCCACCCGCACCGCGCGCCCCCCGGCCAGCGCCGCCTTCAGCGCGCGCACGTACGCGTCGGCGCTGTCGGTGGTGAAGAGGCGGCGCGTGAAGCCGAGGTACGGCGCGGCGCGCCGAAGGCCAACCTCGACGTCCTGCCCGGGCCAGAACCCGCTCCGGCGGGGAATCGGCCGCGCTCCCCACGTCGCGCCAGAGAGGAAGTCGGCGGTCTTCCGGCTCACCTCGCGCCCCTGCTGCGCCGCCAGCATTCGAAGCCCCAGCGAGGCCTCGACGTCGATGCGCTCGGCGTACCAGGGCACGTCCGTCAGCCGAATGGCCTCGGGCAGCGCCCCCGCCGCTGGCGCCGGGAGCGGCTCGGCCTGGTACTCGGCCCGGTAGTACGCGTGCACGGCGCCGCGCATCACCACGAGGTAGCCGCCGACGAGCCCACCGACGAGGGTGAGCCCGACGACCGCCAGCACCACCCCCTTGGGTCCCTTGCGCGTCGCCATCGGGCGTCGTGTAGCGGCCGTCCTCCGTCACGTCGAGCCGCGCGTGTCGTCATGTTGAGACCCAGCCGATCCGTGCCCGCCGACGAGACCGGACCGCTTCGTCGAAGCTCGACCGGGGCCCGTTTCGCCGCCCCGGGCCCTGACCTCGCCACGGCCACGGCCGCCCTCAGAGCGGCGTCAGGAAACGGGCGATGACGGTCTTCACGCCCGCGTCGAAGCGCACGATGATCTTCGCGTTCGGTCCCCGCCCGTTCACCTCGATGACGACGCCGGTGCCGAACTGCGAGTGCCGCACCCGCTGCCCGCGGGCATCGTGGTCTCCGCCCTGGTGGAAGTCCGTCGACTGATCGTACGAGCGGTCGACGACTGGCCCCTCGTCCATCGCGCGGCGCCGCACGATGGGGGCGTGGGCGGCCCTCGGCACGTGCTGCACCGACGGGAGCCCGTCTCCATCGACGTCGAGCCCGAAGAGGGCCGGCGGCACCTCGGAGAGGAAGCGCGAAGGTGGGTTGAAGCTGAGGTCGCCGAAGAGCGCGCGCTGCTGGGCGAGCGAGCAGACGAGGCGCCGCCGAGCGCGCGTGAAGCCGACGTAGCAGAGCCGGCGCTCCTCGGCCATGTCGTCCTCCGAGGCCTCCGGCGAGGTGGCCCGCCGGTGGGGAAAGATCTGCTCCTCCATGCCGGTCAACGCCACGACGTCGAACTCGAGGCCCTTCGCGGCGTGCAGCGTCATCAGCGACACCCGCCCCTGCCCCGCGCCCGAGGCGCCGTCGGCGTCGCCCACCAGGCTGATTCGCTCGAGGAACGCCTGGAGCGGCGGCGCCTCGACCTCGAGCGAGACCGGCTCGACCGACGACAGCACCGGCCCTGGCGCGGGGGCGGTGGCCTCGTCGCCCGGGGCCTCGCCCGCCGTGAAGCTCGCGAACAGGTCGCCCTGGGCCTGCGCCGGGGCAGGCCGCTCCCGCCGGGGCTCCCGGGGTGATGGCGGGGGCGGGGCTGGCGCCTTCACCTCGCCCTGCGCCGTGGTGGTGCCCAGGGCCTCGGCCCGCTCGCGGTCGAACTCCTGCGTGGCGGTCAGCAGCTCGCGCAGGTTCTCAGCGCGGGTGAGGGCCTCGTCGCTGCCGTCCGCGAGGTAGCCGGCGAGCATTCCTGTCTTCTCGAGCATCACCTCGGCCGCGCGGGTCACCTCGGGCGCGGCCCGGCCGAGCGCCACCAGCTCGTCGAGCAGCGCCCGCACCTGCCCCAGGCGCTTCACCGCGCCGCCGTTGAGCGTCTCGATGCGCTGCACCTCGGCCAGGGCCTCGTACAGGCTAATGCCGGCGTCGGCGGCGTAGGCCTTGAGGCGCTCCACCGTCGTCTCGCCGATGCCGCGGGCCGGCACGTTGATGACCCGCTCGAGGTCCGCGTCGCTCTTCGGGTTCACCATCAGCCGCAGGTAGCTCGCGGCGTCCTTCACCTCGGCGCGCTCGTAGAAGCTCCGCCCGGACACCAGCACGTACGGCACGCGCGACAGCCTGAACGTCTCCTCGAGCACGCGGCTCTGCGCGTTGGTGCGGAAGAAGACCGCCATCTGCCCGTAGTCGGCGATGCCCTGGTTTCGCAGCTCGTGCAGCCGCAGCGCGACCGACCTCGCCTCGCCCCGCTCGTCGGCCGCGGCGACGAGCTCGAGGTGCTCGCCGCGGGCGCGCGCCGACCAGAGCTTCTTCGGCATGCGCTTGCGGTTGCGCTCGATGACGGCGTGCGCCGCCTCGAGGATGACCTGGTCGCTGCGGTAGTTCTGCTCGAGCTTCACCACCACCGCGCCCGCGTAGACCTGCGGGAACGACAGAATGTTGTCCACCTCGGCGCCGCGCCATCGGTAGATGCTCTGGTCGTCGTCGCCCACCACCACCAGGTTCGCCGCGCGCACCACGTCGCCCTGGCGTGCGTCGGGGCTCGTCGGCGGCGGTGCGAGCAGCTTGAGCAGCTCGTACTGCACAGGGTTCGTGTCCTGGAACTCGTCGACGAGCACGTGCTGGAACCGCCCCTGGTAGCGCCGCCGCACCTCTTCGTGGTGTCGCAGCAGCTCGACGAGCAGGATGAGCAGGTCGCCGAAGTCCACCGCGTCGGCCGCGCGAAGGAGCTTCTGGTACCGCCGGTACAGCCGCTGCACCGTCTGCTGCTTCGGGTCGGTGCCGGGCCGCATCGCGTCGGGCAGCCGGCCCTGGTTCTTCTCGGCGTCGATGCGCGAGAGCACCTCGCGCGGCGTCATGCTCGACAGCTCGATGCCCTCCTCGCGAATGGCGCGGCGCACCAGCGAGAGCTGGTCTCCGTCGTCGTAGATGACGAAGCTCTTCGTCAGGCCGACGTTCTCGGCCTCGCGCCGCAGCAGCATCGCCGCGGCCGCGTGGAAGGTGGACACCACCAGCCCCTGCGCCGCCGGCCCGAGCAGCTCGTCGAGCCGGTGCTTCATCTCGCGCGCCGCCTTGTTGGTGAAGGTGACGGCGAGGATGCGCCAGGCCGGCACCTTCCGCTGGGTGACGAGGAAGGCGATGCGCCGCGTGATGACGCGCGTCTTGCCCGAGCCGGCGCCGGCGAGCACCAGCAGCGGCCCCTGCTCGTGGAGCACCGCCTCGCGCTGGGGCGGGTTCAGGTCGTCTAGCAGCGCGGCGAGGTCTCCTTCGACGACCACGTCAAGACTCCACCGGCGGCTCGCCCGTCGCTTCCCGCTGGAGCCCCGTCAGCCCGGGCACCGGCGCGGCCGACAGCACGCCCCGGCGCAGCAACTCCGCCAGCACCACCTCGACCTCCTCGTACGAGATGCCGCTCGCCTCGCACAACGCGGCCACGCTGTCGGGCGCCTGCCGCAGGGCCGACAGCACCTTGAGCTCGCGCTCGGTGGCGATGCGCGCGAAGAGGAGCGACAGCTCTGGGTGCACCGACAACTGCCGGGGGTGGGCGAGCGCAGCGCGCAGGCGGGTGGCCAGCGACGCCGACGCGGCCTTCGCCGCGCCCTCGACCAGCTCGTGGAGCCAGGGCGCGTCTTGTGGCGCCTCGCTCGCGCCGCCGGGCGTGAAAGCCCCCCCCCCCGACGACGAGAGCAGTGCCTCGAGCGCCCCCGGCCCCTCGAGCCGCTCGACCCCCAGCTGCGCCTCGGCCCGCACCAACTGGCCGTGGGCGACCCGCACCTCGAAGCGGCCGAGCGGCTCCTCGATGGCGAGGGCGCCAACCAGGTCGAGCTCGGCGATGGTGCGCAGCGCCCACATCGGGCCGACGAGGCGCAGGTCGAGCGCCGTCGGCTCGCGGCGCGCGAGCGAGTCCCACGCCTGCTTGCGGGGGGCCAGTACGCGCTCGAGGGTGTCGAGGAGCGGCTTCGCCCGGCCGGTCTTCTTCAGGTAGGCCCTGGCCCCCGCCCGGGCCGCCTTCAACGTCTCGCGCAGCTCGTCGTGCGCCGAGAGCACGATGATCGCCGCCTCGCGCGCGGTGGTGTGCTGGCGCAGCTGGCGCAGCAGGCCCCACCCGTCGAGGCCAGGCAGGTTCAGGTCGGCCACCACGACGTCGAAGTCCTGCCGCGTGCCCTTGAGCAGCCCCTCGAGGCCGTCGGCGGCGCCCTCGACCGTCCCGTACGAGGCGAGCTGCTTGAGCAGCAGCCCGCGGAGCGCGTCGTCATCCTCGACCACCAGCACCTTCGGGCGGTAGCTGCCGCCGGGCGGGCCGCTGACGGCGACGACCTCGTCACCGGGCACCCACCGGGCGGCGGCGTCGTCGAGCGCGAGCAGCTCGTCGAGCGAGGTGCCCTCGAGCGCCGCCCCCGTCCGGGACGACACCAGAGCGCCGAACTCGAAGCGCACCCGGCCCTCGAACGGGGTGTCCGGGTAGAACAGCACCGTGCCGTGCAGCGTGCGGCGGCGCGCATAGGCGACGAGCCTCGCCCTGACGTCCGCCGCGTGCACGCGGGTCTGACTCAACTCGTCGAGCAGCGCCTGCGTGCGCTCGACCGGGTCGAAGGCGGTGCCTCGCGTCCACAGGTCGGTCGCGCCGCTGCGCAGCCACTGGAGCGCCCGCGGAATTGACGGCTCCGACAACAGCCCCACCACGGGAATGTCGAAGGTGGCGCCCTGGGCCCGCAGCCGCAGCGACACCTCGCGCCCGGTGGTGCCGGGGAAGAGCTCGTCGAGGATCAGCAGGTTCGGCCGCCACTCACCCAGGGTGCGCTGCAGGGCCGTCGGGTCGGGCAACGAGCGCACGTCGAAGCCGCCCATGACGAGCTGGTTCCCGAGCTCGGTGCGCGCGCCGAGATCGTCATCGACCAGGAGGATGCGCGCGGCGACCGGCTCGGCCGACTCGACGGTGTCCGACGTCATTGCCGCCCGACCGTATAGAGGCTTCGCGCGGGCGCCGCACGCCTTCTCTCGACGCCCCCGGGCCCCGAGCCGCGCCCACGTCGAGCGAGCGAGCCGTCGAAGAGCGCCGACGGAGCCCGAAGGTCGAGCTTCGAGCCGCGCAAGGAAGAGACCCGAGGGAATGCTGGGCTGCACTTCGAGGGCCGCTGACGCTGCCCGGCGAAGGAGTTCGACGTTCTGGCGACCAGGGCGCCTTGTTCAACGGGCTGCTAGCCGTCGGCGGCGCGCACGCCGACCGACGAGAGCCACGCCGTCGCCCGGGCCTCGCTGCGCCGCTGCCGGAACGCGTGCCAGCGGTCGAGCTCGTCGGGCAGCCAGCCGAGCACGGCGCGGAACCGGCGCTCGGGGCGCAGCGCCGAGAGCGCGATCTCGAGCGACTCGCGCAGGCGGGCGTCACCCAGTGCCCCGACGAAGGCGCGCATGTCGTCGAGCTGCAGCGCCGGGTCGGCCACGGGCACCGGCGTGAAGCGGGCGGGGGTGCCCTCGATGTCCTGCACCGTCAGGCCGCCCCAGTCACCCGGGTCGTACTCGCGGCTGACGAGAATCACGCGCCCGGTGTCGCGGTCGAGGTACCAGCGCAGCTCGGTCACCTCGCCCTCGGCCGTGAGGGCGATGCAAAGCTCGGCGAGGTCGACCGGCAGTGGCTTTTCGGCGTGGCTCACGGCGCGAGGTCTCCCCGAGGCGGGCGCTCTAGGCCAGGCCGCGTCACCGGCGCAAGGGCGGGCCCGCGCCTGGCCGTGGAGCGGCGCGTCAGCGCACGCCGTGCATCATCGTCAGCAGCTTGCGCGACAGCACGAAGAGGATGACCGCCGACAGGCCCGACATGGCCACGAAGAGCATGAAGAAGTCGTAGAGGTCGGCGATCTTGAAGCCGATGAAGCTCCTGGAGTTGTCGACGAGCTGCCCCTCGATGCGCTTCTGGAGCTCGGCCTTCAGCCCCTCGTCGGCGATGTTGCCCAGCTGGACGTCGCCCAGCGGCACCGCCACGACGCCGGCGCCGTCCTTCGGCTTGACGAACATCAGCTTGTACTTCGCCGCGCGGGCCTTGAAGTCGCCCGGGAGCAGCGTCTTGCCGTCGCTCGGCACCGTGATGGCCGCGGCCGCCGCGTCGGTCGCAGCCTTCACCTCGGGCAGCGGGCCGTCGTTGGCCTGGGCCTGCGCCTCGCCCCCGTCCTTCGGCTTGACGTCGGCGCGCTCGAGCGGCCGGCACGTCTTCACGTCCTTCTTCTCCTCGACCTTCCAGGCCGACTTGATGCGCTCCGAGAACTCCTGGTCGATGGCCGCGAGCCCCGCCACCGACACCGCCGGCTCCGGGTAGAGCGCCGAGAGTGTGCCGGCGAACTTGTTGGCCGCCGACGTCGAGAGGAACCACACGCCCATCAGGAGCGAAGCGAACTTCACCGGCGCCAGCTTGTTCACCATCGACAGGCCGATGGGCGACAGGCACAGCTCGCCCAGGGTGTGGATGGTGTAGAGGCTGAAGAGCCACAGCATCGACACCTTCAAGCCCGGCTGCAGCCCCTTCACGCCGAAGGCGATGACGAGGTACCCCAGGGCGAGCAGGAACAGCCCGATGGCCTGCTTGAACGGCGACGCCGGCTCGAGGTTCTTGCGGCCGAGCGAGCCCCACAGCCCCACGAAGACCGGCGCGAGCAGCACGATGGCCACCGCGTTGATGGACTGGAAGTACGACGCCGGTACCGTCACGCCGAAGACCGCCCGGTTCGTCTGCTCCTCGGCGAAGTAGGTCAGCGACGCGCCGGCCTGCTCGAAGGCCGCCCAGAAGAAGATGACGAAGAAGGCGATGATGTAGATGACCCAGATGCGGTCGCGCTCGACCCTGGTCAGCGACGGGTCCGAGATGATGTAGCCGGGACCCGCGATGGTGAGCGCGAAGATGAACGAGCCGATCCAGTCGAACTCGAGCCCGAGGCGGAAGGCGGCGAGGAGCCCGAGGAAGACCCCGGCCCACACCAGCAGCAGCGTGACGTTGAAAGGGGCCTTCGGTGCGTCGGCGCTCGTCTGGCGCGCCTCGTTCGGACGCTCGCCAATCTGCACGCCGTCGGGCGTGACGATGTACTTGTTCTTCAGCGAGATGAAGAGCGCCAGCGACAGCAGCATGCCCGTGCCGGCGGCGAGGAAGCCCCAGCGGAAGTCCTCGGGGCACCCGGTGTCGCCGAGGAAGCCGCACACCAGCGGCGCGAAGAAGGCGCCCAGGTTGATGCCCATGTAGAAGATGGTGAAGGCCGAATCGACCCGCTTGTCCCCCTCGGGGTACAGCTGGCCCACCATCGTCGAGATGTTCGGCTTGAAGAAGCCGTTGCCGAAGATGAGCAGGCCCAGGCCCGCGTACATCAGCAGCTTCGACAGCTCCGCTTGCTCGAAGAACGTGCCCGACGCGAACATGAGGAACTGGCCGGCCGCCATCAAGACGCCGCCGACGATGATGGACTTGCGGTTGCCCCAGTAGCGGTCGGCGACGTAGCCGCCGATGAGCGGCGTCAGGTACACCAGGCCCGTGTAGCTGCCGTAGATGGTGCTGCCCTCGTCCTTCGACAGCAGCAGCGCCTTCGTCATGTACAGCGTGAAGATGGCGCGCATGCCGTAGTAGCTGAAGCGCTCCCACATCTCGGTGACGAACAGGACATAGAGGCCCTTCGGGTGGCCCTTGGGCGGCTCGGCTGCGGCGACGGCGCTCATCATGACCTCACGGGCGAAGGAGACTGCGGAAGGCGGGCGCTCGTTGCACCCTTGCGGCAGGGGGTCAAGCGACCAGGCACGCGCTGCGCGGGCGCTTGACCACCCGCGTCCGGGGGTGATGAACGCGAGGTCCGCGTGCTCGAGAAACGAGGCCACTGGCTGCTCTTCGGGCTGGCGCTGGCCCTCTACGCCCCCTCGCTGGCCAACGGCCTCACCAACTGGGACGACCCCGCCTACACCTCTTCGTCCCCCTTCGTGACGAAGGGCCTCTCGGGCGTCGCGGCGGCCTTCACCCAGCGCTACGACGGCGCGTACGCCCCGCTGTCGCACGCGCTGCTGACGCTGGTCGGCGGGCCAGCCCCGGCCAACCCCCTGCCCTACCACCTCGCCACCTGGCTCCTGTTCGCGCTGGCCGTGCTGCTGCTGCCCGAGGCGCTCGCCGGCCTCGGCGTCTCTCGCGCGACGGCGCTCGCCGCGACGGCGCTGTGGCTCGCGCACCCGTTCCGCGTCGAGTCGGTCGTCTGGGCCGCCAACCTGAAGGACGCGCTGTCGCTCCTGCTGGCCGCGGCCGCCTTCGCGCTCGTCGCCCGGGGCCGGCGCTGGGCCTCGGCGCTCGCCTTCTCGCTCGGCCTCCTCGCCAAGGCCTCGCTCGCGCCCCTCGCCATCTTCTTCCTCGCGCTCGCCTGGCGGGCGACCCCGGGCACCCCGGCGCTCGTCTCGTCGCTGCGCTGGCTCGTCCCCGGGCTGGCGGCGGGCGTCCTGGCCGTGCAGACACACCGCCTGCAGGCGCCGCTGCTGCGAGAGGCGACCACCTGGGTGACGCCGCTGTTCACCCCCGTCTGGTACCTCGGGCGCCTGTTGTGGCCTGCGGGCCCCCGTGTCGTCTACGCATGGAGCGAGCCCGGCGGCCTCTGGCCCACGGCGCTGGGGGCCCTCTGGCTCGGCCTGGGCGCCGCGGTGGCGCTGCTGCTGGCCCGGCGCCGGGCGCGTGCGCTCGCCTTCGGGGTGCTCGCCTTCCTCGTGCCGCTGGTGCCCTTCTCGGGCGTCGTGGCGCAGGCGCAGGTGGTGGCCGAGCGATACACGCTCTACCCCTCGCTGGCGCTGGCGGTGGGCGTCGCGGCGGCCCTGCTGCGGCTCGGCCGCGGCGCTCCCTTCGCCATCGCGGCCCTCACCGTCGCCCTCGCGGTGCCCACGGTGGCTCGGCAGCACGAGTGGCGCGACGCGGTGACGCTGTGGACGAGCGCCGTGGCCCGCGAGCCCAGGGCGCCCGTGGCCCGCCTCAACCTCGCCGGCGCGCTGGGCGGCGCGGGCCGCTTCGACGAGGCCTACCGGGAGCTGCTGGTGCTGCGCGAGCTCGACGCCGGCTGGCCCGGGCTCGACTGCTTCCTCGCCCTGGCGCGCGCCGGCCGCGAGAAGCTCGACCCCACCTTCACCGGCGGCGAGCTGCCGGCGCTGTGCGCGCTCCCGCCGGGAGAGCGGTGGAGCCGCGCCGCGCCCATCATCGCCCGCAAGGGCGCCCCCGCGCTGCTGGTGCTCGAGGAGCTCGCCTTCGGGAAGGACAGGGCGCGCGCCGCAGCCGCGGCGGCCGCTTTCGCGCTCGAGAAGGGCGACCTCGAGCGGGCCTTCGCCCTCTCGACCCAGGCCCGCCTGTGGGAGCCGACTCTCGAGCGCGCCCTC
>JADCJJ010000122.1 GCA_020247085.1 Myxococcaceae bacterium
GGCCTGCTCGAGCTGGTCGAGGTGTTTGTCCTGGTAGATGCAGCCGCCGGACAGGTGGAGGAACGCCTTGTCGTGATAGCCGCCCAGGCTCACCACGTCAGCGCCGTCGAAGTCGGCTCGGCGCACGAGGTCCATGTTCACCAGGTGGTCCGCTCGCAGCTCGGCGCGCACCTTCGTCAGCGCGTAGTTGAGTGACGCCCCGCGCTCCATGTTGCCGGCGATGACGAGCAGCGGTCGGGTCGTCGCCCGTGCGAGGAAGGCGAAGATGGCCTCGAGCACGGCCGGCTCGCTGGCCGTGTCTCCACCGATGACGACGGCGTCGACGTCCGCAGCCTCGAAGGCCTTCAGGAACTCCGTCAGCCGGTGCTGCGTGTCTGGGTCGAGGTCCTTGATCCCGGCGAGGAGCCCGAGCCGCACGGCCTTCTTCGGGCGATCCGCCGCGCGGCGCAGCTTCACCGTCGCGCCGGTGTACTCGAGGCGAAACCCGTCGAGTGCCTTCACGTCGGGCGGCTCGAAGTGCGTGAAGGGGCCGATGCAGTCGAACTGGGAGGCGGCCTCCCACTCGGTCTGGTTGGTCGGCGCTTGGGCGAGGATGAGGACGACGGCAAGGAGCATCGGCGTCGACGCTACCGCTTCTTCGTGATGGGCTGCGCGGGATCGGTCGTGGGCTCGGGCTCGGGCCGCGTGAGCATGTAGCTCTGGGTCGGCTCGCGCGAGTCGCTCTCGCCGCGGGCAGGGATCTCGGTGGTGAGGGCCCTGAAGCGGCTCTTGTACTCGTCGCGCTCGGCGAGCGCCTTGACCCGATTGCTGCGCTCCTGCTCGATCATCCGCTGGAGGGCGTCGACCTGCTGGGCCGCCCGATCCTTCTCTCCGACGAGCTTCGAGGCCAGCGCGCGCTCGTGCGCCAGGGTCTCCTGGAGCTCGAGGGTCTCTCGCTTGAGCGCCTCTGCCGAGGCGGCGTCTTGCGTGAGCCGCTGGTGCAGCGATCGCGCGACCGCCCGGGCTTCGTCGCGCTCGGCGACGGCCTGCGCGCGAAGGGTCTGCTCCTGCTCGAGCGCGGCCTGCCACGCGGCGATGGCCGTGGCGACCTCGGCCTCCCTCGCCGCGCGCTCGGCGGCGGCGGTCTCGAGGCCAGTCACGGCGGCATCTCGCTGCGCGAGCGCCTCGGTGGAGGCCTCCTGGCGCCGGCTGAGGTCGGCTTCGAGGGCCTGCAGCCTCGCGACGAGCGCCCGCTCCGCGTCGCGTGCTGCGTCACGCTCCGCCTTCGTCTGCTCGACGACCTTCGAGCGCCGCGTGAGCTCGGCCTCCAGGGCAGTGAGCCGCCCGTTGGCCTCGGTGAGGGCCTGGTGAGACCCTTTGGCCGTGGTCGCCAGCGCCTCGTATTGCTGGCTCAGCTCGCCGAGCCGGGCTTCGAGCCCCGCCACCTGCTCTTGAGATGCCGTGAGGGCTGCGTCGCTCGCCGACACGTCAGCCACCAGTTCTGCGAGGCGGGCCTCTCTCGCGGCGAGCGCGGCACGCAGCCCAGCCGCCTCGGCCTGAAGCTGCTCGAGGGATGCGAGCCGGGCCTCGAGCTCTCTCGCCTGCTCGCGCGAAGCGGCGAGCGCCGCGTCGCCCTCCGACGCGCGAACCCCGAGCTCGGCGAGGCGGGCGTCTCGTTCAGCGAGGGCGTTGCGCAGCCCGGCCGCTTCGACCTGGAGCGCCGCGAGCGCCTCGTCGCTGCCGGTGCGCTCCGCTTCGAGGCCGGCGAGGCGGGCGTCTCGTTCAGCGAGGGCGTCGCGCAGCCCGGCCGCTTCGACCTGGAGCGCCGCGAGCGCCCCGTCGCTGCCGGTGCGCTCTGCCTCGAGGCCGGCGAGGCGGGCGTCGCGTTCGGCGAGGGCATCGCGCAGCCCGGCTGCCTCGACCTGGAGCGCCGCGAGCGCCTCGTCGCTGCCGGTGCGCTCCGCCTCGAGGCCGGCGAGGCGGGCATCTCGTTCGGCGAGGGCGTCGCGCAGCCCGGCCGCTTCGACCTGGAGCGCTGCGAGCGCCTCGTCGCTGCCGGTGCGCTCCGCTTCGAGGCCTGCGAGGCGGGCGTCGCGTTCGGCGAGGGCATCGCGCAGCCCGGCCGCCTCGACCTGGAGCCCCTCAAGTGACGCGAGGCGCCCGGTGGCCTCGGCGAGCGCCTGCTCCGAGCCGCCGGCCGTGGCCGCCAGGGCCTGGTGCTGCTGACTCACCTCAGCGAGCCGGGCCTCGAGCGCCACTGCCTGCTCGAGGGATGCGGTGAGGGCCGCGTCACGGGCCGAGACATCAGCCGCGAGCTCGGCGAGGCGGGCGTCTCTCGCCGCGAGGGCGTCGTGCAGCCCGGCCGCCTCACTCTTGAGCGCCGCGAGCGCCTCGGTGCTTCCGCCTCGCTGCGCCTCGAGCTCAGCGAGGCGGGCGTCTCTCGCCGCGAGGGCGTCGCGCAGCCCAGCCGCCTCGCTGAGTGCCGCTGCCTGCGCCGCGCCATGTCGAGCCGCCAGCGCGCGCAGCTCGCCCTCCAGCGTCGTCACGCGGGCAAGCGCGCCGTCTCGGTCCCGCGCAAGCGTCTGGACTTGATCCGAGGCAGCCTGTGAGCGCTTCTCGAGCGCCCGGGTCAGTCGTTGGGAGTCGGCCGTGAGCGCGTCGCCCGATGCCCTGGCCTCTGCCAACGCCTGCCGGAGAGCGTTCGTGTCAGCCCGGTGGCGCTCCTCGGCGGCGCGCCGGGCAGCAGCCTCTTGGTCGAGCCCGGCGACGTTCTGGCGGAGCGCTTCGGCGACGTGCCGCAGCGTGGAGGCCTCTTGCTCGAGCGCGTCGACACGGTCGCGGGCCTCGTCCCGCTCCGAGTTCGCCGCTGCGAGGTCGGCCTGCAGGGCTGCCAGTGATGCCTCGAGGCGCTCGACTCGGGCGACGTCCTCGACGAGCAGTGGCGCGACGGACGCAGGGCGACCATCGGCCTGGTCGCGCGCGAGGGCAGAGAGCCGGGTCGCTCCATCGGGCTGAACGTCGAGCGCCAGCCTCAGGCGCCCCACCACTGGCGCGTCGATGACCAGGCCGATGGCGCCTCGCTGCACCGCCAGGCCCACGTCGATGGTCCCGACGTCGGCGTCGGCGTGAATGCCGGCGTCGAAGGCGTCAGCGCCATGCGTGCGGCTGGTGACGTCGGCTCGTGGCGTTCGCATCTGGGCTGGCTCCCTCTCCCTGACTCGGCGACACCGTCGAGCGTAGTCCGAATCACCGCCGAGTCGCGGCTACAGGCTCGCCCCGATCGTCACCCCGAAGCGGTGGGCGCCGGGCGAGAAGGCCGACGTCGAGTACTCCCACGA
>JADCJJ010000123.1 GCA_020247085.1 Myxococcaceae bacterium
AGCCGCCGGTCGAGGGCGTCGATGATGGGCGCGTTCGACTTCGTCGAGGTGGAGTCGACGGCCACCAGGTCGCGCAGCAGGGAGATGACCTCGGACATGGCGCGACGCTCTAGCACGGCTGACATCACGCCGAACGGCCCCCACCTCGAGGCCGCCGAGGCCCGTCAGCCGCCGGTGTTCCGGAGGAAGTCGGCCACCTCGGCGAAGCGCTGGTCGAGGTAGCGCCGCACGCCGCCGTCGACGCCGCGGCCATCGAGGGCCCTCTGCATCGAGCGCAGCCACGCGTCGCGCATGGCCTCGTTCACCGCGACGTGCCCGTGCCGCATGCGCAGGCGCGGGTGGCCGCGCGTCTCGAGGTACGCCGCGGGCCCGCCCAGCCAGTAGACGAGAAAGGACGCGAAGTGGTCGCGCGACTGGCGGCTCACCCTGCCCGGGGCGTCACAGCGGTGCAGCGCCGTCAGCTCCGGCTCGTGCGCCTCCATGGCGTCGTAGAACGCCTCGACGAGCGCGGTGACGCCCTCGACGCCACCGAGGCGCAGGTACGGCGGGTCTTCGGACGTGGGCACGAAGGACCCATCACCGGGCGTGCGGAGCGTCGTCATGGGGCCCTCCTACACCGCGGGCGCGCCGCCGCCACCGGCCCCCTGGCGGCCTCTGCGAGAGGAGCCGCGACCGGGCCCCACCCCGTCGCCCGCGCCGGCAGAGCGCCCTCGCGGAGCGTCGCCCCGGCGCCTCCGCGCACGGCCCACGCCCCCGGAGCCGCACGGCGGCGCCACGCCCACGCGCACTGAGCCGTCCCCCGGCGCCGGCGCTTGCCGAACGCTCACCCTCTCTCGTCTCGGCGGCGTGGCGGGCGCTGCTCTCACCGCGCACGACGGGCAGCTCCACCGACGCGTCAGCGCCCCTCGAGCCATGCCTGGAAGGCGTCGAAGCGGTAGGGCCGGCCGAGGAAGTCTCGCACCAGCGCCGCGGCCTCGCGGCTCCCGCCGGGCTCGAGCACCTTTCTCCGGTACTCTGCCGCCACGCCGGGGTCGAGCAGGCCCCTCTCGGCGAAGCGCGTCAGCAGGTCCTTCGCGATGACGGTGCTCCACTGGTACGTGTAGTAGGCCGCCGAGTACCCATCGAGGTGCCCGAAGCCCAGCTCGAAGTGCGTGCCCTCGACGTGCTCGAGTCGGAACGGCTCGAAGCGGGCCTGCAGCTCCGCCAGCACCTGGCCGGTGTCGAAGCCCGGTGCGCGCGCGTGGTACTCGAGCGAGACGGCCGAGAGGAAGAACTGGCGGCGCATCGACAGGCCCAGGCCAAAGCCCTTCGATGCCTTGAGCGCCTTCACCAGCGTCGGCGGAATCACCTCGCCGGTCTCGTGGTGGCGCGCGAAGGCCGAGAGCACCTCGGGGTCGAGCGGCCACTCCTGCAGCAGCATCGAGGGCACCTCGACGAAGTCCCACTCGGTGCGAATGCCCGACACGCCGCCCCAGGGCTGTCGGCCGGCGAAGAGCTCATGGAGCAGGTGGCCGAACTCGTGAAAGAACGTCTCGACCTCGCCGTGCTGTAGCAGCCCGCCCGGGCCCGGGAAGTTGCACACCAGCACCGCCTCGGGCACCTCGCGCCCCTCGCGCCCGACGGTCAACCCGAACTGCGCCGCGTGTTTGTACTTGTTCTCGCGCGGGTGCATGTCGAGGTGCAGCCGCCCCACCAGCGTCTCGCCCTCGAACAGGTCGTACGTCTCGACGTCGGGGTGCCAGGCGGGCTCGTCGATGCGCCGCACGTAGCGGACCCCGAAGAGCCTCGCGGTGACGTCCATCACGCCGCGCTTGACCCGCCCGTATTCGAAGTACGGGCGCAGCGCCTGCGAGTCGAGGCCAAGCTGCTCGGCCCTCACCCGGTCCTCGTAGAAGTCCTGCTCCCAGGGCTCGACGCGGCTTGCGCCGGGCACGTCGCGCTGCTTGCGGGCCAGCAACGTCGCCATGTCGGCCCTCGCCCGTGCCTCGGTCGTCACCCGACCCTGCTCGATGAAGTCCGCGGCGTGGCGGGCCGACTTCGCCATCTTCGTTTCGAGCGCGTGGTCGGCCCACGTGGCGTAGCCCAGCAAGGTCGCCAGCTCGTGGCGGCGGGCCAGCAGCTCGCGCAGCACCTCGACGTTGGCCGGGAAGGCGCGGGTGCGCGAGGCCCGCCACAGCGCCTCTTTCAGCGACGCGCTCCGCGCGTACGTCATCACCGGCAGCGCGTCGGGCGGGTTGGTGGTGATGGACACCAGGCCGTCGGCCCCCGGCGGGTGGGCGTCACGCCAGTCCTTCGGCAGGCCCTCGAGCTCGGCCGGCGGCACCCTCACCGTCCGCACGTCGTCGCGGATGTTGCGCCCGAACGCCTGCCCCAGCTTCACCAGCGCCTCGTTGAGCGCCCGCACGCGCGCGCGCGTCGCCTCGTCCCGGTCGACGCCGGCGCGGCGGAACTCGAGCAGCGTCTTCGACAGCCAGTGCGCCGTCACCGGCTCCAACGCCTTCACGTCAACCGAGGCCAACGCGTCATAGAGCCCCCGGTCCTGCGACAGCTCGAGCGACAGGGCCTCGAGGCGCTGCTCACAGGCCTCGGCCGCCTGCCGAAACGCCGCGTCGGGGTGCACCTCTCGCGCGAGCCCGGCCCTCGCCTGGGCGTTCGCGAGAAGGGTGGTGGCCTCGTCGTACCGCTCGAGGCGCCCCCGGTCGTCACCAGCCGGCAGCCGCCCGAGCTCCGCCACAGCGTCTCGGGCGCGCTCGAGCGCGTCGTCGCACGCGGCCTTGAAGTGGGCCGGAGGGCTGGCCAGCAGGGAGGCAGCCTTCTGGAGTCTGGCGGTCATCACGGGGGCCCCCTTTCGCGCCCCGAGCGACGCACACCCGCTCGTGAGGCTGCACACGACGCACAGGAGAGCCGACGCAAGGCGCACGGTGGAAGCTCAGCGCACCCCGTCGCTCCAGACAAGACGACCGGAGCGCTGCCCCCGACTCGAGGCGGCGCTCCGGTGCGCACGTCGTGGGCTGTGGTGAGCGAATGACCGCCCACGCCCTGCGCGTCAGGCCTGCTGGGCCTGCGGCGAGAGCAGCTGCGCGAGGCGGAAGGCGCTGAACTGCGTGAGGTTGTACGTGTCGGCCTGGGCCGCCGGCGACGCGTCCGACTGCCGCGGCTGCATGAGGCCCTTCACCATGTCGAGCAACCCAGACGAGCTGGTGAGCTGACTGCCCAACCCCACCACCGAGCCGAGGCCAACCTTCGAGAGCAGCGAGCCAGCCTGCCCGAGCAGACCGCCGCCGAGGTTGCCGACCAGGCCGCTGATGATGCCCTTGATGCCACCACCGTTGAGCACCGAGTTGGCGATGCCGATGATCTTCGAGGCGCCCGCGATGAACGGACCGACGCCCGGAATGAAGGACGCCAGCCTGCCGATGGGGCCGTTGAGGATCTTCGCGGCGAAGCCGACCGCCTTCTTCGCGAAGTTGCCAATCTGCTTGAACGCCTTGCCGATCTTCTTGACGAACGCCACGGGGATTCTCCTGAAAAATGGGTGGAAAAAGAGGCCAAACTGTAAAGTGATTCTCGCTGCCCGAGACTGGGAGTTTCGCCTCGCGAGAATCCCTCGAGCAATCAGGCCTTTCCAGACGGCCTGAGCTTCTTCACGCTGATCTCCAGCTCCGGGTCGACATCCTTCGCCTCGACGGCCTCGCCGGTGCCCGGGTCGAGCGCGACGGCCTGCTTGCGCGGCGCCTCGTAGCCTGACGGGGCCTTGCCGGCCTTGATGGCCTCGACGCTCTGCCGAACGTTGGCCTCGATGGCCTCCGGGGTCGGCGGCGTGACGCCCAGCTTCTTCAGGTTCTCGTCGCTCACCACGAGGAAGGCCGGCTCGACGCCCGGGTTGTTCATGTAGTACCCGACGGTGTTGACGAAGGTCTCGACGTCGAGCTTCAGCTCGCGGGCGATCTTCGCGACGTTCGGGTCCGCCAGAATCTTCGCCCGCAGCTCCGCGGACACCGGCGGGGGCGCGTCGAGGTGTTCGATGTCGGGGGCACCGCTCTGCTCATCGCTCATGGGTCCTCACGGGGAGAATGACCAACAGAGTATGGGTGAGGGCGCGGGGCGCTGTCGATGGCCGAGCGCAGCAGCGCCAGCGTCTGCGAGGGGTGGCGGCGCACCGGGCCTCCGGCTCGCCCGCCCCGAGCCTCAGCGCCGGGGCTTCGACGGCTTGCGCCCGGGCCCCTTCGGCTTCGACTTCGAGGTCTTCGAGCGGACGGCCGACTTCGGCGTGGCGCGCCCCGGGGCGCTGGTGGCGGCCTTCGGCTTGCGCCGGGCTGGCGCCTTCTTCTGCGATGTCGGGCGCTTGGGGGCGCGCTTCGAGACTCGCGGCGGGCGGCCGCCCTTCGGCTTCGTCTTCGGCGCAGGCGCCGGGGCGGGGCTCGCGCTGACGGGCAGCCCGTCTCTGGCCAACATCGCGGCCCGCATGGTGGCCTCGAGCTGCAACCCGGCGGAGCGCGCGAGGCTCGAGAGCACGCCGGGCACCGAGGGGCTCGCCGGAAGAGACGCGTCCTGCGTGCCCGTCACCAGCACGGCGCTCAGCAGCGCGCGCAGGCCGTCGCGGGCGTCTTCTGGCGCCTTCGCCAACGCCGCCATGAGCGAGTGGAACTGCGCGACGAGCGCGGCGCCGGACCGCCGTCGGAGGTCGGCCATGCTGGCATGCGAGAAGCTGCCGTCGTCGGCGGCGAGCTCCTCCAGCTCCTCGAGCGACGGCCCCGTCCACGCGGTCGGCGCGGTCGGCTGCGCGCGCTGGGCGATGCGGCCGAGCGCGAGGTGGAGCGTCGAAGCGGCCTCGAGCTCGGTGCGGAGGCGCTGGAGCGTCTGCGTGTCCATGTGCGGCGACACCGTGCCAGCCTCTGCGCCCCTCGTCACTCGCGAAGTCGCCGTGGGGTGCGCTGGGCATGCCCTACGGGAGGTGACGACAGCCGCCCACCAGCGGCACGGCCAGCGCGGGGCTGGTGACGAAGGCGCTGCGGTGGCCGAGGGGGTAGCCGACGGCAGCCGCGCGAACCATCGGACGGTGACGGCGCGGCGACCCCGCGACGCAGTCGCTGCGCGGACTTGTCAGGCCGAGCCACACGGGTGCACGCCCGTCACGGAGGCGGCCCCGCGGCGGAGGCGCTCCATGGACGTGCCAGGCCGAACCTCACGCCCACCTCGTGCGCCCCCCTCAGTCGCTCGACGTGAAGAACGCCTCGATGCTCGCACGCATCCACGGCGGAGGGCCACGCTCGAGGGCGCGGGCGTGGCACCGGCGAGCCTCGGCGCGTTGGCCGAGCGCCTCGAAGACGACGGCGAGGTCGAACCACGCGCCCGCCGACGCGTCGCCCGCCGCCACCAGGGCCTCGAGCCGGGCACGGGCCTCGTCGAGCCGCCCGGCGCGGGCCAGGCCGGCCACCTCACGCAGCGGCCCCGTCTCGTCGAGCCGCACCCGCGCGACGTCGCGGCGGGCCTGGGTCAGCCATCGGCCGAGCGCCGCCAGACAGGCCTCGACGTCATCCACCGTCGTCACGAAGGTGCCGCGGACGTCGCCGGGCGTGACCCACGACGTCCCCGTGTAGACCTCGGCCTGGCAGCTGCGCGGCGTGCGCCCCTCTTGCGGGCCGGGCGTGAGCGACAGCGAGGCGTACAGCCCGACGGGTGGGCAGCCCAGAACGCAGGGCTCGACCCGAAGGCGCCCCGAGACCAGCGCCCGCGCCCCGCCGACGAGCTCTGGCGCATAGGGCCCCGACGCGGCGACGGCCAGCACGCCGTCCGTCGGGCGCAGGGGCGCCGGCTGCGTGCGCGTCACCTCGAGCGTCGTCGCGCAGCCCACCGCCACGCCGGCGACCAGCACCGTCACACACGCGCGCCGCAGCGCCCCGGCGACGATCGCCGCCGGGCGAATGGACCGCTCGATGGCCCCGGGGGGCCCGCACCGCGCACGCCTCCGAGACGGGCTCGGCGCGGAGGCCCCGTTCACGTCCGGGGCCTCTCCATGCGCGCCACGGCCACCGCTGGCCGGGCCTCGCGCCGCGCTCACGGCGCCTCCAGCGGTGGGCGGCTCGTGCACGGCAGCAGGTCGCACGCCTCGACCCACGGCCCCCCCGGACCGGCGAGCACCGAGCGGGTGCGCGTCGCCTGGGGCGCCGTGTCCTGCGCCCCCGAGTCGACGCTCACCACCAGCGCCAGGCCGTCGGGCCGGCACGTCACCAGCGCCTGCCCCGCCGTCTTCAACCACCAGAAGCCGTCGACGTCGCAGGGCGCCTCTCGCCGCACCGGCGCGAGGGTGGCGGCCTCGTAGATGCGCACGGCACCGTCGCCCGTCACGGCCACCCGGCGGCCGTCGGCGCTCGTGGACAACGCCAACGGACCTGCGACGGGCACCTCGGCCACCCCGCCGACGGCCCCCGACGCGTCGACCGCCACCAGCCGCCCGCTCGGCTCCAGCGCGACGACGCCCGACGCCGTGCCCGTCAGCGCGAGCGCCGCGAGCTCTCCCCGCGAATCGGGAGACGAGCCCTCGAGCCGGTGGAGCGTCGAGGCGAGCCCGCCAGGCTGCGAGACGACCCACGCCGCGCCCGAGTCGTCGAAGGCGCCCACGGTGACGCCCGCGAGCTCCCAGCGGTCGCTGGCCACCGCGTCGCCCTCGGCCCGGCACCGCACCACCACCGACGTCGACCAGGCCAGCGCACGCCGTGCGTCGCGCCCCGCCGCGAAGCCACTGCGGGCCGGCACCGCGGCGTGGAGGCAGGCGTTGAGGGCCCCGAACGTCGGATCCGCCGATGGAGACGACGCCAGGAAGGGCAGGCTCGACACCGTGAAGTACACCGTCGCACCGAGGGTGCCGGCGAGGGCCACCGACAAGAGGAGCGTCGTCCAGGGCCAGCGCGGGCGGCGGGGGACTCGGCTCATCGCGGGCCGACTCCTACCGCAGCGCCGCGCCCGCGTCGTGTCGGGCGCCCGGCTCGCTCCCCTTGCCGGGCGCGCCCGTCGTCGAAATACGGTGGCGCCGTGAGATCTCCAGGGGTGCCCACATGACGACGGCTGTCGGAATGCTCGCCCTTGGCGTGCTCCTCGCCGCCGCGGGTGGCGAGCTCTTCGTGCGCGGCACCGTGGGCCTCGCGCTGGCCTTTCGGGTCCCGGTGGCGGTGGTGGGCGTCACCGTGGCGGCCTTCGCCACCTCGGCGCCGGAGCTCTCCGTGGCCGTCTCGGCGGGCGCGAAGGGCACACCCGCCGTGGCCATCGGAGACGCCCTCGGATCGAACGTCGTGAACATCGGGCTCATCCTGGGCATCGCGCTGCTCCTGGGCCCGGTGCAAGCCGGGTGGAAGGCGCTGGCCCGGGACTTCTGGTTCGCGCTCGCGGCGCCAGCCTTGACGGCCGCGCTGGTGTTCGACGGGCTGCTGTCGCGGCTCGACGCGGTGGTGCTGCAGGCCGTCTTCTTCGTGTGGCTGTGGCTCACCGTCCGTGAGGCCCGGCATGCCCGCGCTGTGACGCCGCCGGTGTCGGGCGCCACGCCGGCGGGCGGGCGGCTCGCGGTGCAGCTGGCGGCGGGCCTGGCGCTGCTGGTGGGCGCTGGCATCTGCGTCGTCCGCGGGGCGCTGGGCCTCGGCGAGGCCCTCTCACTCGACCCCTTCGTCGTCGGCGTGACGCTCGTGTCGGTGGGTACCTCGGTGCCCGAGCTGGCCACCACCCTGATCGCCCGCGTCCGGGGACACGAGGAGGTGGCCCTGGGCACGGTGCTGGGGAGCAACCTCTTCAACGGGCTGTTCATCGCCCCGGCCGCGGCGCTCCTGACCCCGGCGGTCGTCGACTGGCGCGCCGTCGCCGGGAGTCTCGTCGCCGGCGCCGTCCTGGTGGCGCTCGTCGCGCCGCGAGCTGGCGTGCTGACCCGCTGGCGGGGCGCTCCCCTGCTCGCCGCCTGGGCCGGCTTCGTCGCCTGGGTGCTGTGGACCCGGCCGCAGCTGGGATGAGCCGCAACCCGCCTCTTGCGTCACGACGTACTCGCCCCGGGGCAAGACCGGGAGGCGCCGGCCGGTGCTGGACACGCGGCCCGGCGCGAAGGCACGGATGACGGCCCCACCACGCCGCGCTGGCCCGGCGCACCGCGGCCCGGTGCGGCTCGTGCGCTGACCGCGACGAACGGGCCTTCAGCGCGCCTTCACCCGCTTTCGACGGCCATCGAGCTGCACGAACAGCGGCTCGAGGCCCTCTGGCACTGCGTCGAAGGCCACGCCCATGCGGCTGAAGACCGACGTCATCGGGCTGCCGGCCTCGGCCCAGGCCACGGTGCCGGTGAAGTTCACCTCGGCACCGTCGACGAGGAAGTAGCCGTGCACCTTCGAGCCCGGGAGGAACAGCTGCGGCAGCTCGGCCTGAAAGCCCCCCCTCGAGACGTCGGCGGTGAAGGCGGGGAGGCGGCGCCCAAGGGACATCGGCAGGCGCAGGGCACGGCGGAGCGTGGAGCGGCGGGTCGTCATGCGCGACAGGGTTCCACGGCCCTGTCGCACGTCGAGTTTTCGGCCAACTCTGGTACGCGAGCGCGGCCATGCGACGGCTGCCAGACGAGTTCGAGGACCTGCTCTCCCGCCGCGGCCTCGCGGTGCTCTCGCGGCGTCTCCGCGCGGGCCTCGCCGGCGGCGCCACCTTCTCCGCCGAGACGGGGTTGCTCGACGCCAGGCGCGCGCGCTCGGTGCGCGACCTGCTCGACCGAACCCTGCGCGACGTGCTGACGCCGATGGCCGACCCCATCCCCGACTGGACCATCACCGGCATGCAGCACGACTACGGCGAGCTCCTGCCAAAGGCAGTGCGGGTGAAGACGGCCACCTTCTCGTCGCGGCGCTCGAGGGCCTTCGCGCGCGCCCGCGACCTCAACCTGCACGCGATGCTCGCCAGCGCGTCGTACCGGGCCTTCGCCGAGGCCCTGGCAGGCCGGCCGCTGAAGCGCGGCCACGGCACGCAGGTGCTCTGCTACGGACCAGGGGACTACGCGGGGCCGCACAACGACCACCACCCCGAGGACCCGGCCGCGCGCGGCGGCTACACCGACGTGCACCTCACCTTCTGCACCGACGCCGTGCGACGGCAGACGCTCGTCGCGGCCCGCGACGGCCACTTCACCGACACCTCCGACGTCGCCACCGTCGGCGGTGTCACCTGCTACCGGCTGCCCTTCTGGCACTACGTCAACCCGCTGGAGGCCAGGCGGGGCCGGGAGCGGGACGCGCGACGCTGGGTGGTGCTCGGCACCTTCCTCGACCAGCCCCCCCGCTGACGCCCGCCAGAGGCGAGCAGGCGACACCACCCCGGTTCGTGGCGGCGCCCTCTTCCCAGACGCTACCCTTCATGCGCGAAGGGGGCGCAGCTCGCTGTAGCCCCTCGCCACCTCGCGCGCGTGAATGAGGCTGGCGGCCCCACGGCTACCGCGCCCCGGGGTGAACGACGGGCGCACCTCGCCACGACCGGCCGGGCTGACCCCGGGGGCCCTCTCGGCCGGCCACGGGCGCGCGCGGACGGCGCACATGGAAGGCCTCAACACGTCGGCCGACTTGCGCCGACCCTGGCGGCGGCGACGACTCGCGCCTTGCGAAGTGGGGCGCGGCGTCGAATGGTGCCAGTCTCTCCTGCATCGACGAGGACCCACGAGATGAGCGACCCGCAGCGCCGCACCGACCGAGTCCTGACGAAGAGCGAGCAGCAGGCCCTGTCCCCGTCGGACGTCGTCGAGCTGCTCTACGCGGGGAATCGCCGCTTCGTCGAAGGAGACGTCACCCACCGCGACCACCGCGCGCAGATTCGCGCGGCCGCCGAGGGCCAGTGGCCGAAGGCGGTGGTGCTCTCGTGCCTC
>JADCJJ010000124.1 GCA_020247085.1 Myxococcaceae bacterium
CGGGTGGAGGCGTCGAGCGGCGCTGCCGGCGGTCCGCGGGAGGCGCCGCGCGGGCCCGGCGCCCCGCTGCGGACGGGTGGAGGCGTCGAGCGGCGCTGCCGGCGGTCCTGGGGAGGCTCCGTGAAGGGGTGCGCGTGCGTCCAGCGATGGACGTCGCCGCGGTGCGGTCGCCTGCCGCCGAGGTGGGTTCGTCAAGCGGCCTGACAGGGCGCGGGTGCACGGCGGGCCGCGCTCGGGCGATACTGTGGCATCCCGCGTCGCGCGAGGTCCCATGCCGCACGTGAATTCCGTTGTCCCCGCGTCTCCCAGACAGGGCCGCTCCCGCGGCGGGGACTGGGTCGAGGCGCCACCCCTCGAAGACGTGCTCTCGGGCCGCGCCAGCGTGCGCCGCGGCATGGAGGGCCCATCCGTCGCCTGGGTCCAGGCGCGCCTGGGACTCGAGGTCGACGGCCGCTTCGGCCCGGAGACCGAGCGCGCCGTCCGTTCGCTGCAGGCCGCGGCTGGCCTCACCCGCGACGGCGTCGTGGGCCGCAAGACGAGCGCGCGCCTGCAGGACGGGTTCCGCCCCGCGCCGGCCGAGCCGGGACTTCCCCGCCCGCCGACGCCCGGCAGCGGCACCTCGCGCCCGATTCGGGGGTTCGTCGAGCTGGACGTCGAGCGCCTGCGCGCCGCGCTGCCGCCCCAGGCCAGGCACCTCGCGCCGGCCTTCCTCGACGCCGCGCGGCGCTACGACCTCGACCCGCGCGTGCTCGTCGCCATCTCGAAGTTCGAGACCGGAGGCTGGCGCTCGACGGCCTTCCTCGACAAGCACAACGCGATGGGCGTCTCGAACGCCCGGGGCCCCATCGCCTTCGCCCGCGCCGGGGACAGCATCGAGCGCATGGCGCGGGTGCTCGCGAACCCTCGCGGGCCCTACCGCGCCGCCGCCACCATCGGCCAGGTGGGCGCCATCTACGCGCCCGTCGGCGCCTCGAACGACCCGAACGGCACCAACGGTCACTGGCCGCGCAGCGTCGGGCGGCTCACCGACGAGCTGGTGCGCGACCTGGGCTGAGGACTTCGCGTCGGCGGCTCGAGCCGGGCGAGGCCCGCTACTGCCTGCAGCAGATGGCGAAGGCGCCGAACTGGGGTGGCGCGTACGCGCCGTCGTTTCCCCAGACCTGGCACACCGAACGCCAGGCGCGGGCGGGTTGACCTGCGACCCAGGGCGTGGTGTCGCTCGCGCCACCCCAGGGCAGGCTCTCGGTGAGGCGCCACAGCGAGGAGCACCGGCCCCCTCCGCCGACGGCAATCTCGTTCGCCTGGCAGGCCACGTTGTACGTTCCGCTCGCCGTCCGCACGACGCAGCCGAAGGGCACGTTCCCGCCCGTGCTGTTGACCTGGAGCGAGTCGGCGGTCACGCGCGCCGAGGCGGTGACGGTGGTCGCGGAGATGCCGGTGGCCGTGACGGACCCGGACAGCGTCAGGTTGCCGGCGCCGTCGATTCGGCCGACCTGCCCCTGGGCGCCGTTGCCGAAGTAGGTGCCCGCGGTCCCGCTGTACCAGTTCAGGTACGTGGCGCCGGTCGCGGCGTCGAGGTGCAGGTTGCCGCCGACGTTGCCGCCGATGATGCGCGAGGTGGTGCTGAGGTCGGACGTCAGGCGAACCCCGGTGCCGGCGACGCCGACCTTCGCCTCGAGCCACTCCCGCAGCTGGGCGAAGTTGTGGTTGACCTCGCTGGCCCTCGCCGGCTGGTCGGCCTGGAAGCAGAACGGCATGCCGTTGGGGCAGTTGCCGTCCGCCGCGAGCGCCGTGCACACGCCGAGGGTCGCGCAGACGACGAGCGCCGCGCCCGCCTTCAGGAGCCGGCGCGCGCGGCGCCGCTCCCGGGCCTCGAGCGCGTGCAGGCGCTCACGGAGGGTCTCGAGTTCCTGTTCGACGCCATCGGGTCTGTTCGTCATGGGTGACTCGCAGTCTGGGTGAAGCTGGGGTGCCGCGGAGGCCTGTCGGGTGGGCTGGGGCCCCCTCAGGCTCCGTCTCGATGTGCCGCGCAATACCCCCGAAGCGAGCGGCGGAGAAGAGACTTTCCGGAGCCTGGCTCGAGCGGGCGTCGCCGCGCGTGCCGATGGTGCTCGAGGCCCGCCGGGGCCCTTGCCGCCGGCCAAGGACTCAGCGGCGCCGGCGTCGCCAGCGGGCGAGGAGCGTCACCCCGGCCACGAGCGTCATCGCCTCGCCTCCTCCGCTGCACCCACAGCCGCGCGCGACCGGGAGCGCCTCGGGGACCGCGGGCACCACCACGACGGACGGCGGGGTGACGGGCCCGGCGTCTCCGCCGCCATCCGGAGGGCGTGCTCCGCCATCTGTGCTGACGCCGCCGCCGTCCGCCACGCCTGCGTCGACGGCGCTCCCGGCGTCTGCCACGCCTGCGTCGATGGCGCTCCCGCCGTCGGTGACGCCACCGTCACCCAGACACTCCGACACGTTGAGGGGG
The DNA here is from genome assembly GCA_020247085.1 of Myxococcaceae bacterium. Lineage (GTDB taxonomy): Bacteria > Myxococcota > Myxococcia > Myxococcales > Myxococcaceae > Xiheimicrobium > Xiheimicrobium aquaticum. Next base: position 2,471 of record JADCJJ010000124.1, read on the forward strand.
CGGGTCGCCGCGCAGCTCGCCGGGAGCGCGCAGGTCGGGTCGGGCTGCGCCGGCGGTCGCGAGGCGGTGCCCAGGTCGGACAGCCGAGGGTAGGCCGGCCGCACCACGCGCCAGTGCTGGCTCGTCGGAGGAAACTCCATCCATCCCCAGACGCGCTCCTGGTACGGCGCCGAGCCTGAAGGACACGACCCCGGCCGGCAGATGCCCCGCGTGGTGGAGAAGTTGGGGTTGTTGGGGTTGTTCGTCGTCGACAGCCCGTTGTACGCCCACGTCGCGGTGTACCAGTGCTCGACGAGGCTCGGCTGCTTGTCGCCAACGCATAACGTCACGCGCCACTTCTCGGCGAGAATCTGCATGCCGGTGGCGAGGTTGTAGAGCGGGTCGGAGGCCACGCGAGCCCGGTCGTAGTTGGGCGCGGCGTCGAACCGGCGCATGCCGCTGGTGACCTGGCCGATGCCGTAGCCGCAGTCGAACGAGATGATGGTCTGGTCGGGCTTGCCGCGCTGGTCGGCCGGCGTCGTCGGCGGGCAGAACTGCTTCCAGCTGCTCTCCTGCATCGCGATGGCCTTGATGAGCTCGCACGGGAAGCGCGGCGACTGCGACAGCGGTGGCATCGGCCGGCTGCACCCGGCCGAGATGTTCGAGACCGTGGGGCCGCTCGAGCCCCAGAACGAAGGGCCCTTCGACACGGTATCGAAGATGGCCTGCCACTGGGCGACGGTGGGGTTCGTGCCGCGCACGGCCTCGACGGCGCAGTCGCCGGTGTTGTTGGGGCTCGACGCAGTGAACGAGGGGCAGAACTGCGCGAGGGCGTCGGCGGCGAGCACCGTCACCGCGAGGGCCAGGGCTCTCATCGGCGTACCCCGGCGAAGTCGACCACGGCGTCGTTCGGGAAGGCGACCGGGCGCTCGGCGCCGTCCCGCAGGCGGACCACGAAAGGGCGGGGCAAGGCGCCGGGCACCTCGTGGCGGCCGAAGGCGAGGCCATCGACGACCCAGGCGACGCGCTCGAAGCCGGGGCCGCGGGCGGGCAAAGCGACGCCCTCTCGCCCCAGCCAGGCGAGGCCGCGGCCAGGGCCAGGGGCGTACGCGAGGCCTCCCTGGAGCACCGTCGGCAGCAGCGCCGCGGAGTCGCCCTCGGCGAGGCGGGCGCTCGCGCCGGTCGCCAGGTCGACGCGCTCGACGAACCAGCGCTCGACGCCCGGGTCGGCGATGGCGAAGAGGACCGCGCCGGTCGCCGGGTCGACGAGGAAGTCGTGCGCCAGGGGTGGCAGCGCGGCCACGAGGGTGCGGACGGCGAGGGTGTCGACATGGACGGCGACGAGGCGCGCGCCGGCGGGCTCGGCCACGTACAGCACGAGCTCGCGGCCGACGGCGCCAGCGAGGTGCGTCCAGTACCCGAAGGTGGCGAAGACGGTGCGCCGGCGGCCCGTGGCGACGTCGACCTCGGTCACCTCGAGCGCGTCGACGCGAACGGCACCGTCGCTGCGGTCGGCCCCGGGGTGGCCCCGCTCGACGAAGAGCCTTCCGCCCATCACCAGGGGGCGCGAGGCGCGCACCACCTGCTCGGCCAGCACGAGCTCGGGGCGCCCGGGCGCGACCAGCGAGAGGACGGCGGCGAACGACAGGTCCTTCGCCGGCGCCCGCACCCGCACCACCGCCACCGCGCCGCCCTCCAGCACGGCGCCGCGAAATGTCTCGGCGGGGTGCGCGTCGAGGCGCGCGAACGGCTCGGCCGGGCTGGTGGCGTCGAGCGGCTGCCAGCGCACCTCGAGCGTCGAGCCGTCGACGGACTTCGAGAGGAGCGCCAGCTCGACCGGCGAGGCGGCGAGGGCGAGGAGGGCGAGCGACGTCATGCGGCGGTCCTACCTTGCTCGTCGAGGTGGCGTCAGCCCTCATCACTGGCGGGCGCTCGAGGGGCACTCCGGCCCGGAGCGACCGCTCGAGCCGTTTGCGAAGTTGGCGTCTGGCGAGCCGTCGCGGCGTACTGGCGTGAGCGCCGGCCACCTGCGCCAGCCACGTACGGCCACCCGTCCCGGCTGCTCACGGGCTCCAGCGCGGCGCCACCAGCCGGCGTCCGTCACGCGTACGGGGCACGGTCGCGTCGTCGGGCTCGCCCTTCACCCGGTCCCACAGCTGGCACGTCACCACCTCGTGGGCCTGATCGAGCCCCTCGCAGTAGTTCGTGAACAGGCACCGCCGCACCTCGTCGCCTCGGCCCAGGCGCAGCTTCAGGAACCAGTCCGGGTCCGCCAGCGACTGCCGGGCCGAGGCCACCAGGTCGGCGTCTTTCGAGGCGAGCACGGCCTCGGCCTGCGCGAACGTCGCGATGCCCCCGCAGGCGACGATGGGCGTCGGGTGGCCGGCGGCCCGCACCGCGCGTGTCACGGCGGCGATGGCTGGCAGGTTGCGCCCGAAGGGCCCCGGCGCGGCGATGTTCGTCGTGGGCATGCACTCGTGCCCTGACGGCCCGGTGTACGGGTACGCCGCCTGGCCCACCTTCGGCGCCTTCGCGTCTTCGAACTTCCCGCCTCGCGAGAGCGAGAGAAAGTCCATGCCGGCCTCGGCGAAGCGGGTCGCGAAGAACGCGGCGTCGTCGACGCGCGAGCCGCCATCGATGATCTCGTCGGTGAGGAAGCGGCACCCCAGCGCTGCCCGGCGCCCGACGATGCCTCGAACCGCCCGGTACACCTCGAGGGGCAGCCGGACCCGCGCCTCGCGAGCGCCGCCATACCCGTCGGCCCGGTCGTTCCGCGCCGAGAGGAAGCTGGCCAGGGTGTAGGCGTGCGCGAAGTGCAGCTCGATGCCGTCGAACCCGGCCTCGAGGCAGCGCCGCGCGGCGTCGGCGAACAGCTCCGGCAACACCCGCGGCAGCTCGGCGATGTGGGGCAGGTGGGTGTCGGTGACCCGTTCGCGGTACCCGAAGCGGAAGGCCTCGCGCTCCCGCTCGTCCAGCACGGCGAGCACTGCGTCGTCCGGCAACGACAGCAGGTGCGCGCGAATCACGGCGTCGTCGGCGGCCGCGAAGGGTGCGCCCAGGGCCGCCCGGAGCCGCGGCGTGATGGCGAGGAAGCGCCCGAGGTAGGCGTCCTTCGTCGGCCGGCGCTTGATGGCGAGGAAGTCGATGAGCTGCACGAAGAGCTTCGTGCGCCCGCCGCTCGCCCGCCGCACCGCCTCGACGAGGCGCGTGAGCCCGGGGACGAAGCGCTCATGCCCCGCGCGCAGCAAGGGCCCCGACGGCACGTCGCGAATGCCGGTGGCCTCGATGACGATGACGCCCGGCGCACCGGCAGCGAAGCGCTCGTACCAGGCCACCACCGCGTCGCTGACGTCGCCCTCACCCGTCGCCCGCCAGGGCACCATCGCGGGCACCCAGGTGCGTGACGTCAACCGGTGCGGCCCCACCTGCACCTCGGAGAACCAGCGGCTGGCCTGCGCCTCCTCGGCCGTCGGCCACCGCTCGACGGGCAGCAACTTCTCTCGTCGCCGGTCGCTCATCGCGCGCCTCGTAGCCGACGGTGAAGCGATTGACACCAGCCTGCCCCGCCAGCCACGGGCCGTCGAATCCCGGCCTCGATGGGGAGAACACCGACTTTCCGAATCATCGTTTGATTCTCATTCGAATCAAATGTTGCTTAAGAGCATCATCTGCGGGCGCGCTGCTGTCGAAGATCAAGCCGTTGAGGCCGTGGCGCTCTCGGCATGGGCGCTGCAGTCACTCGGGGCATGCAGTTCACCTCTTCGCTCCCGGAGTCGCCCATGAACGCCCGCCTGCTCGCGCTGCTCACCTCGATGCTTGCCCTGACGGCCTGCGGCGTGGACTCGGCCCTCGTCGACGACGGCAGCGTCGACGTCGACGC
>JADCJJ010000125.1 GCA_020247085.1 Myxococcaceae bacterium
GCGGCGCATCAGGCGGGAGCGCGGGCGGCGCATCAGGCGGGAGCGCGGGCGGCGCATCAGGCGGGAGCGCGGGCGGCGCATCAGGCGGGAGCGCGGGCGGCGCATCGGGCGGGAGCGCGGGCGGAACGTCGGGAGGCGTGGCTGGCGGTGCGGCAGGCGGCACGTCGGGTGGCACGGCCGGTGGGTCCATCACGCCGCAGCCGCCTGCGCCGCCGACCAACCTCATGGCGACCGCTGGTGATGGCCAGGTCACGCTGACCTTCTCGGCGTCACCGGGCGCGATGAGCTACCGCGCGTACTGGGCGACGGCGTCGACCGTCTCGACCGCCAGCACGCCGCTGGGCACCGTCACGAGCCCACTTCAGCACCAGGGTCTCACCAACGGCGTCACGTACTTCTACGTCGTCACCGCCGTGAACACCGCCGGCGAGAGCAGCCCCTCGTCGGTGGTGCAGGCCAGACCGCTCGCGCAGGCGGGCCCCTCGGGGCCCCAGGTGCTGTCGCGCCGGCCCGACGTCGGCGCTACCAACGTTCGCGTTGGCGGCCGCGTCGACGTTCGCTTCGACCGCGACCTCGACGGCACGACGGCCACGGGCCTGAGCGTGCGGCTCGAGCGCGTCGACGGCGGCGTCGTACCAGCGTCCGTCTCGGCGGCCGGCCCGACGCTGGCGGTGACGCCGGCGAGCCCGCTCGAGTTCGAGGCGCCATACCGCGTCACGCTCGACACCGGCCTGCGGAGCATGAGCGGCGCGCCCCTGGCCGCGCCCGTCTCGTGGAGCTTCACCACCAGCTCGCCACCTCCGGCGCTCTCTGCCTCCACGGGGAATCAGGCGGTGCAGCTCACCTGGACCGCGGTGAGCACCGCGACGGACTACCTCGTCAACCGCGTCCTCGTTCAAGGTTCGAACCGAACCAGCACGACCGTCACCGTCACCGGGAACGCCTTCACCGACGTGAACCTCTCGTACGGGCGCCAGTACGAGTACACCGTGCAGGCGCTGACACCCTTCGGCGTCTCTCCGCCATCGAACGCGGTCACCGTCTTCCCGTCGCCGGACGTCCCGAGCGCGCCCACCGGCCTGGGCCTCATTGTGGGCACCACCACCGCGCTCCTCTCGTCGAGCCAGGTGTCCTCGGTCACCGGGTACGCCATCTACCGTGGGACCGCGGCGGGCGGCCCCTTCACCCTCGTCGCGAGCAACCACCCCTCGACGGTGTGGCGCGACACCAGCCTGCCAACTGGCGGCTCGGTCGCCTACGTGGTGCAGGCGCGGCCGACGACGCTCCAGTCGCTCGGCCCCAGCGTCTACTCGGCCAGCATCGCCGAGGTCCTCCGCACCACGGCGCTCCCCGCGCCGCCGGGCCTGACGGTCACGCCCGGTGACCGGTGGAACCGGCTCGCGTGGAGCGCCGTCTCCGGCGCCGAGGGGTACGTCGTGTTCGCGGCGGTCTTCCCGAATGGCGCGCTGAGCCGCGTCGCCTGGGTGACCGGGCGGACGTCGTTCGACCACCGCTCCGTCACCAACGGAGACACCTACCGGTACTTCGTCGCGGCGAGCCGTGCCGGCGACCTCGGTGACTTCGCCGAGGCCGCCGCGACCCCGCTGCCGGTGTACCCGCCCGCGGCGGTGCAGCTGCGCGCGCCCGACCCCGGGGTCAACAGCGTCTCCCTCACCACGACGCCGCCCCTCACTCCGGGGGCGTCGGTGCGCTTCCTCCGCTCCCAGAGCGCCGACGGCGGCTTCCTGCCCATCGCCGGGAGTACGTCTTCCGTCGATGGCGGTGAGCCCTGGTTCTACGCCGCCGAGGTCGTCGCGGGCTCGCAGGTGAGCGAGCGGTCGAACGTGGTGCCTGGTGTGGCGGTGCCCGCCGGCGTGCCAGCTGCTCCGTCGAACGTCGTCGCGCTCGGCGCGTCAGGGGGCGCCGAGGTGAGCTGGACGCGCGAGCCGCTGGCCACGGCCTACCAGGTCGGCTCATCGAGCGCGCCCGGAGGTCCGTACAGCCCCCTCTGCACGGCGAACGACGGGTTCGACACACGCTGCGCGCCGACGCTGCTGAACGGCGGCACCTGGTACCTCGCCGTGAGGGCCATGAACGGGTTCACCCCGGGGCCGTGGAGCGCCGAGGTCGTGGTGCGCCCCACCAACCTCCCGCCCGCCCCAGGCTTCAGCCGGCCGACCATCTCGGTCGACGAGGGCAACGGCACGATGACGCTCTGGTGGACCCTCGTCACCGACGCCACCGAGTACCGCGTCTTCCGGAGGACGCGCACGTCGCCGTGGGTACTGCACCGGGTCGTCTCGCAGCTGGGCTTCGAGGAGGCGCTCCAGAACGGGCTCGAGGTGCAGTACGGCGTGATGGCGGCGGCGCCGGCGACGGCGCAGTTCAGCGTGATGGCGACGACCGGCTTCGTCGTCGCCTCGGCGTCCCGGCCGTTCCGCCCGTCGGACGTCCAGGTGACGCCGACGCGAACCGGCGCGACGGTCTCATTCCGGCCAGTGGCAGGCATCACCCAGGTGCGCGGCGCCGCCAGCGTCGCCAGCCGCGCGGGCACGGCGCCGGCCGGCACCATCACCACGTGCACGTCGGACGGCTTCGAGCCCTGCCAGCTCCCGCTCCCGCTGGGGACCACCTACGTGCTGGCGCTCCAGGCGACCGCGCCGGGACTGCTGACGAGTTCGTGGACGCCCGAGGTCACCGTCACGCCGAACCTCAACTCCAACGCTCCAGACGCCCCCTCCATCAGCAGCGCGAGCGCCGGCAACGGGGTCGTCACGTTCGAGGGCGCGCCGGTGGCGGGCACGAGCCATCGCCTCCTTCGCCGCACCGAATCGAGTCCGTACGTCGAGGTGGCCAACACGCTGACGCCCGCCGTCGAAGACGTGGCGCTCAACGGGCGGCTCCACACCTACCTGATGCAGGTCGTCACGGCCGACGGCGCGAGCCCCTGGAGCGCTGCCGTCTCGGTGCGGCCGTCGCCGGTCGCTCCCCTTCCACCCACGGTGACGGCCCTGGTGCCGGGGCCCTCGTCGCTGGCCGTCGAGTGGGCGCCCGTTCCGGGCGTCGAGGCCTACCGCGTCCTCGTCGCGCCCAGCGTGGCCGGCCCCTTCGTGCTCGAGCGCTTCGTCTCTGCCGACGAGGCGACGCGCATCGTGATGAACGTCGCCGACACCTCGCCGCGGGTCGTCGCCGTCCGGTCGGTCAACCAGAGCGTCCTGAGCGCCCGTTCGGCCCCTGCCGTTGGCGCCTCGTCGACGACGGCGGTGGCTGCCCCGGTGGTCGACGTCATCCGGGGGAGCGAGGCCGTTGGGCTGACCTGGAGCGCCGTCACCGGGGCGTCGGGGTACCTCGTCTCGAGGCGCCTCGCCGGTCCCTTCGGGTGGCGGCCCATCGTGAGCCTCACCGGCCGCCGGTACGTCGACCAGAACGTCGAGCCCGGAGAGACGCACCAGTACGCCGTGCAGGCCGTGGGGCCGCAGGGGCCGGGGCCGTGGACCTTGACGCTCCCGCAGCTCATCGACGCGAGCCGCCTGCCGCTGGTGCGCAACGTCACCGTCCGCCCCGGGAACGACGCCCTCGCCGTCGAGTGGGCCCCCGTGCCCGGCGCCACCGGCTACCTGGTGCAGTCCGACGCCAGCCCGGCTGGCCCCTTCACCACGAACGCGGTGAACCTCGTGGGCCTGGGCCCCTTCGAGACGCGCTGCCGCGTGCCCGCGACGAACGGGGTGCCGCTGTCGGTCACGGTGACCGCGTACGCCTCCGCGGGGGCGGGGCCCGGCACGCCGACGCCGCTGACGGCGACCCCCGAGGCGGCGCGGCCGGCGACGCCGAGCCTCTTCCTCATGAACCAGGGCCCCGGACAGCTGCAGGTCACCCTCACCGCCGTTTCCGGCGCGACGAGCTACCACGTCTTCCGCCGCACCGACGCCGAGCCGTACACCCTGCTCCGGACCACGACGACTACCACCTTCGTCGACTCGGGCCTGACGACGGGCCAACGCTACTGGTACCTCGTCGAGGCCGAGAACGCGTCGGGGCGTGGGGCGCCGTCGGGCAGCGTCCAGCGCGTGGCGCCATAGCGAGCGCTCGGCGAGACGCCCGCCGTCGCCCTTCAGCCGCCCGGGCGGCGTCTGCTACGTGGCTGGCTGCGTCGCCCGCCGCTCTGGAGCCCCACGAATGCCTGCCTCCCGCACCCTCCGCCCGGCATCGTGGCTCGTCAGCGCAGGCCGGCCCGCCGACGCCGGCGCGCCGCTCAACCCGCCGCTCGTCGCCGCCTCGAACTTCCTGGCCGGCGGCGCCCGCCAGTACGCCCGGAGCGACGCCACGCCGACCTGGGAGGCGCTCGAGGCGGTCGTCGGTGGGCTCGAAGAGGCGCCGGCGGTCTGCTTCTCGTCCGGCATGGCCGCCGTCGCCGCGGTGTTCGACCAGCTGCCTCCGGTCGCGCACGTCGCGCTGCCCGAAGACTGCTACCAGGGCGTCGCGAAGCTGGCCGACGCGGGCGTGGCGCGCCACCGGTGGACCGTCGAGCGGCTCCCGTCTGACGACGTCGCGGCCTGGCGCGGGGCCGCCGCGCGGGCCGACCTGCTGTGGCTCGAGTCTCCGTCGAACCCCCTCTTGACGGTGGTCGACCTCGAGGCCGTCTGCGCGGCCCCGCGCCGGCCTGGGGCGCTGGCGGTCGTCGACAACACGTTCGCCACCGCCCTGCAGCAGCGGCCCCTCGACCTCGGCGCGACGGCGTCGCTGCAGTCGGCGACGAAGTTCATCGGCGGCCACTCGGATCTGCTGGGTGGCGTCATCTGTACACGCGACGAGGCGCTGCTGGCGGGGCTCCGCGCGACGCGGGCGCTCGCAGGGGCCACGCCGGGAGCCCTCGAGGTGTTCCTCGCCCTGCGGGGCGCGCGGACGATGGCGCTCCGCGTCGAGCGCGCGGCCGAGACGGCCCTCGAGCTCGCCCGGCGGCTCGAGGCGCACCCGGCCGTCGCGCGGGTCCGCTACCCCGGGTTGCCCAGCCACCCCACCTTCGAGACGGCGCGCCGCGTGCTGCGCGGCTTCGGCAGCATCGTGTCGTTCGACACCGTCGGCGACGCCGCCTTCGCCGACGCGGTGTGCCGGCGCGTGACGCTGGTGCGCCACGCCACCAGCCTCGGCTCGGTGGAGTCGACGATGGAGCGCCGCGCCGCCATCGACGGCCAGCGCCACCTGCCGCCGACGCTGCTGCGCCTCAGCGTCGGCCTCGAGGACGTCGACGACCTGTGGGTGGACCTGTGCGAGGCGCTCGAGGCGGCCCACCGCGGCGCCTGAGGCCGGCCGAGGCGTTGCTCGGCTCACCTCAGCGCGAGGGGCTTCGTCCCGTCTTCGCCGAAGGTGGGCAGCTCGAGGCCGAAGGCGCGCGCGACGCCGAGGTGCAGGTCGGCGAAGGTGTCGCGAGGCCCCTGCGCACCCCGGTTGAACTCGAGCAGGCGGTCGGTCGTCACCGCTCCACCGGCCTTTCCGGCGATGACGACGGGCAGGTCGCTCGAGCTGTGCGCGTCGGGGTCGCCGCACTCGCTCGAGAAGAGCACGAGCGTGTTGTCGAGCAGCGTGCCCCCGCCTTCGTCGACGCCGTCGAGCCGCGTCAGCAGGTCCCTCAGCTGGTCGACCTCCCAGCGGTTGATGGCCTCGAGCGCGCCCTTGTACGACTCGGTGGTGCCGGTGCCCGGCAGCGGCGAGGTGTAGTGGCTGTAGGTGTGCTTCTGCTCGGTGAGCGCCACGCCCTGGTGCTGCACGAAGCCGTACGCCGCGCCGAACGACGCCCCGCCCGCGTGACGCATGAACGTCACCACGCGTGTCTGGTTGCAGGCGAGGGCGAGCTTCATCAGCTCGTGCATCGCCGCCAGTCGGCCCGGGTGGTCCATGGGGGTGCCCGGGTTCGTCGCGCCCTGGCACGCCTGCGGCGCCGGCGCGCGCAGCCGCACCTCGAGGTCGTCGACCGACGTCAGGTACTCGTCCAGCTTGCGCTGGTCCACGCGGCCGAGCTTCGCCCGCAGGCTCCGTGCGTCTTCGCGCACGACGTCGAGCACCCGCTGGCGGCGCGCCTTTCGTCGCGAGAGGGCCTCGGGCGAGACGCCGGCGGCGGTCGAGGCGAAGAGGGCGTCGAAGGTGGCCGTCGGCCCGGCGAGCTGGGTGAGGGGCGTCGTGCCGTTGGCCCACGACACGAAGCCCAGGTACGCCAGCGGCCAGCCGGCGCCGCTGCTCGGCGCGCCGGGCGACAGCGTCAGCTGCAGCGAGCGGTGCGGCGAGGCGCCCCCGATGACGCGGGCCAGCTCCTGGTCGATGGAGCGGCCGCCGACGTCGAGCGCCGCCTCGTTTCCCGTCACGTGGCGGCACGTCAGAAAGCTCGCGGTGTTCTGAAAGTGCGCGCCCGCCGGGCGGTCACCCTGGCGGAAGTTGCCCGCGGCGTTGTCCAGCCCACTCACCAGGAGCAGCTTGCTGCGCAGCGGACTGAGCGGCGCCATGAAGCGCGGCAGCGCGCTCGCCGTCGACAGCGGCTGGCCGCGCACCGCCTGCACCACCTCGTGCCAGGCGTCCATACGGAAGCCGTTGGGCACGTAGTAGTAGAGCACCCGCGGTGGCGGTGGTGCCGTGGGCATCGCCCAGGCCCGTCGGGGACGCAGGCTGGCGAGCGCCGGAAGCGCCAGCGCCGCGCCCAGCCCGCGCAGCACGTGCCGCCGCCCCACCCTCGACGTCCTATCGCCGCTCATGGTGCCCCCTGGTCAGCTTCGCCCGGCTGCGCTGGCCGCCGCGCGCGGAACATCGGGCTCATCACCACCGCCCGGACCAGCGCCTTGAACGTCGAGCCCCCCTGGGTGAAGCGGGCCCGAACGTCGTCGAAGGCGCACGCGTCGAAGCGGCTCGGGTCGGCGCCCAGCGCGTAGACGAGCAGCTTGCGCGTCACGCAGGTGCGGTAGGCGTCGTCGCCCGCGACGAGCCGCGAGACGTCACGCGGCCCCGTCAGCACCGCGCCCGTCGACAGCGTCGCCGTCGTCTCGACGGGCGCGCCGCCCGGGTAGCGGGTTCGCGCCCGCCCCAGCTCGTCGTAGCCCTCGAGGGCGAGCCCGAGCGGGTCCATGTTCGCGTGGCACCCGGCGCACTGCGGGTTCGAGGCGTGCAGGTCGAGCACCTCGCGCACCGAGCGCACCCCGCCGTCGGTCAGCGTCGTGGGCCCCAGCGGTGGCACCACCGGGGGCGGCGCGCCGGGCGGGCGGCAGAAGAGGCGGTCGAGCAGCCAGGCGCCGCGCACCGTGGGCGATGAGCGCGCCGGGTGCGACGTCATCGTCAGCACTCCAGCCGAGGCCAGGAGGCCGCCACGCCCCGAGGCGCCGGCCGGGAGCGGTACGAAGGTGTCTTCGCCAAGCCCTCCCGCGTCGAGGCCGTAGAAGCGCGCGAGCCTGGCGTTGGCGAACACCCGTGGTGACTCGATGAGCTCGGTCACCGGGCGGTCTTGCTCGAAGGCGTCGGTCAGCAGCGCGCGCAGTTCGCCGGTGAAGGCCGCCCGCAGCGACTCGTCGAAGTCGGAGCTGGTGGGCCGGACCTGGCTCAGCTTGTCGAGCTCGAGCCACTGCCACGCGAAGCGGTCGACGAGCGCCCGGGCCCGGGCGTCGGCAAGCAGGCGCTCGACCTGTGCCCGCAAGCCCTCGTCCGTCACCAGCGAGCCGTCGCCCGCCCTCGCCAGCAGCAGCTCGTCGGGCGGCCCGCCCCACAGGAAGTACGAGAGCCGCGTCGCCAGCTCGAAGCCCGTCAGCGGGCGGCTCTGCGGCACCTCGGGCTGCGGGTCGAGCTCCGGGCGGAAGAGGAACTCGGGTGAGAGCAGCGCGGCCGACAGCACCGCCGAGAGGCCCTCTGAGAAGGGCTCTCCGGCGTCGGCGGCGTCGGTCAGCAGCGGGCCGTAGCGGGCGACCTCTGCGGGCGTGACGGGCCGGCGCCACAGCGTCTCGAGCACGTCACGCACCGCCAGGGCGCCGCAGCCGTAGGTCTGGCACCGCCGCAGGAAGCGCTGGAGCCTCGCGGTGTCGGCCCTCGGCAGCGCCGCCGGCCCCTTCCACGTCACCTGGTCCACCTCGAGGGTGACGTCGAGCGCCTCGCCCGACCAGAAGACGACGTTGAAGAGCCCCACGTCGAGCGAGTGGAAGCCGGCCTCGAGGTCGACGGTGACCGCGTGCTTTGCGAACGGCCCGAGCTCGGAGGCCTGGACGTCGATGAGCGTCGAGCGGCCGTCGATGCTGACCTCGAGCTTCGGCGGCACTGGCGCGGTGCCCACCTGGCGCCACGGCGCACCCCACGGCGGCGGGCCCACCATCGCCTGCTGGCACGCGTTGACCGGCGGGGTCGTCATGGGGTTCTGGCAGGAGTAGTGGTTGGCGCTGGTGCCGCGGGCCCAGACCTCGACGGTGTAGGCGCCGGCGTACGGGGCCCGCACGAGCCCGACCGAGAGGCGGCTCTTGATGCGCGCGAAGCGCCACCCGTCGCTCGTCTTGCTGCCCTGGCCCGGGCCGACCGGGTCACCCCAGTGGGTGAAGGCCGCGAGGCCCTCGGCCTCGCGCGTCACCTCGACGCCCCGCGGCGGCACCAGCGTGTCTTCGGCGAGGGCCTCGGCGACGTCCCGGTAGCGCTCGAGCCGCCCGAGGTCGAACGTCTGGTCGCGTGAGACGTTGTCGAAGCCGAAGGTGGGCTGGTCGGCGGCCAGCCGCTCCGAGGGGCGGCCCGGCGCCAGCAGGGCGCTGGCCACGGTGCGGTCGTACTCGGCGTTCGCGAGGCGCCGCAGCGGCACGGTGCCGGGGTCGAGGGCGCCGCAGCTCGACGTGAGCCCGCTGACCTCGACGCGGCAGGCGAGGCGGGTGATGGAGGCGCGCTCCTCGGCGCTCCAGGTGGGGCCGCCCAGCGGCATGCGCAGCGTGTCGGAGCGGCCCAACCGGTCGACGAGCGTGTCGGGCCCGCTGCTGGCGAGGAGCCCGGTGCGCACCAGGTGCTCGAAGGTGACGCGCGGCGGCTCGCGGTCGCGGACGGTGAACCGCCCAGCGGCCTGTGGCCCGTGGCAGCTGACGCAGCCGCCCTCTGCAGAGCTCCGGAGCAGCAGCGGGTGCACGGTGGCGGCGTACTCGGCCGCCAGCTCATCCGCGGTCCCGGTGGGCGTGCCGTCGCAGGCCTGGGGGGGTGGGGTCGGCGCCGGCGTCGGGAGCGACGCCGCTCCACACGACGTCGCAAGCCACCCGACCGCGGCGAAGACGAGAGACCGGCTGGTACGACGCATCGGGTGAGTGTAGCGCGCCCGGGCGCAGCGAACGCCGCGGCCGAGTTGGCTCGCCGCGTCAGCAGGGGACGACTTCAATGCCCAGCCCCGCCGGGGACCTCGGCTCGTCTTCGGCGCGGCCCGTGGTGACGGAGCGTCGGCATGGCTCTGGCGACGCAAGACGGCCGTTCGAGCGCGGCCGAGGGGAGCGTGTCGTCAGCGGCGCCCCCGAAGCGTCGGTGCGCTCGATGGGGTGGCGTGCGCGGCGCCTTCGACCGGGCCTCGTGGCAGGACCTCGTCGAAGCGCCGCCTGGAACTCGATTCCTCGATGTCCGGGTGTCCGGCCGCTGAGTCGCTGAGGCGGTGAGAGAAGGCGCGGCGGTCGAAGCGGCGCCCGGGGCCCGGCTCCCCGGTGTCCAGGCGCGCGGCTGTTGAATCGCTGGGATGGCGAGAGAGGACGCCGAGGTCGAAGCGGCGTCCGGGACGAGGGCCCCCGGGCCTCAGGGCGCGCGGCTGTTGAATCGCTGGGATGGCGAGAGAAGACGCCGAGGTCGAAGCGGCGTCCGGGACGAGGGCCCCCGGGCCTCAGGGCGCGCGGCTGCTGCGTCGCTGGCGCGGAGGGAAGGCACCGAGGTCGAAGCGGCGCCCGGGACGAGGGCTCCCTGGTCTCGGGGCGTGCGTCTGCTGCGTCGCTGGCGCGGAGGGAAGGAACCGCGGTCGAAGCACCGCCCGGAACGTCGGCGCTCCGAGGGGCGGGGTGCGGCCGGTCAGCCACTGCCGCGCAGCGGCGTCAGCGGTGGCGTCGATGAGACGGCGCCGAAGTACCGGGCGGGCGTCGTGCCGAGCGTGGCCTTGAAGGCGGTGATGAACGCCGACACGTCCTGGTAGCCCACCTCGAGCGCCGCGCGGGTCACGCCGTGGCCCGCGCCGAGCCACTCCAACGCGGTCAGCAGGCGAAGGTGTTGGCGCCATCGCCCGAAGGTGAGACCCGTCTCGCGCAGGAATCGCCGCGACAGGGTGCGCTCGGTGAGTCCGTTCGCCGCGGCGAGCTGTGCCATCGTGCGTGGGTCCTCCGGGGCCAGCGTCAGCGCCGTCACCAGCGCCGCCAGGCGGGGGCCCTTCGGCATCGGCACCTGGAGCGGCGCGGTCGAGAGAAACGGGAGCCGGTCGACGAGCACGCGCAAGAGCCGCGCTTCGGGGCTCGCGGGGCGGTAGCGGTCGCCGAAGGCCGACGCCGCCACCAGGAGCTCGCGCGAGAGGGCATCGACGGCCACGACACGGCACCGCTCCGGCAACTGGACCAGCCGCGGGCGCACGTACAGCGTTCTGAGCCAGAACCCGCTGCGCGACGAGACGCGGTGCGCGGTTCCTCCGGGGAGCCAGACGGCCCGGTTCGGCGGCACCACCCACCAGCCCGCGTGCGTGCGTACCGTCAGTACGCCTTCGCTCGCGTACATGAGCTGCGCGCGCCGGTGCTGGTGCCACGGCCCCTCTCCCGCGGGGTACCGCTCCTCGAGCACGAAGAGCGCGCGCGGGCTCCGGTCGGGGTCGAGGCGTCGGCGTGGAGCGGGATGTGGCTGAATTACCATATCGATTGTCAGCATACGCTGAGACGGCCACGTGGGGCAGGCGTAGTCAGGGCCCACACCCGAACCGGAGGCCCCATGGCCCGTACCTTGTCATCGCTGCTCTGGCTGCTGTCGTCGTCCGTCCTCGCTGGCGAGCTGCACGTCTTCACGTCAGACGCCGGCGGCTTCGACACCCACTCCGTCTGGTACGACGACGGCCACGAGGTGACGGTCATCGACACCCAGTTCACGCCCGCGTACGCGCGGCAGCTGGTCGAGTCGATTCGCGCCGCGACGAAGTCGCCCATCACCCGCGTCATCGTCACCCACCCGAACCCCGACAAGTTCAACGCGCTGTCGGTCTTTCACGCGCTCGGCGCGGTCAGCGTGGCGTCGAAGAAGACCGCCGAAGCCATGCCCGGCGTCGATGCGTACAAGCGCCACTTCTGGACGAAGGTGGCCCGGGCCTTCACCGACGAGACGTACCCGAAGGTCGAGCCGGTGACCCAGACGTTCGAGGGCCAGCTCGTCGTGAGGCTGAAGTCGAACGAGACGCTCACCCTCATCGAGCTGCCCGAGCCCGGCGTGTCGTCGAGCCAGACGGTGGTGCGCGTCGACAAGACGGGCGACCTCCTCGTCGGTGACCTCGTCGCGCACCGGGCGCACGCGTGGCTCGAGGGCGGTATCGTCCACGGCCAGCCGCGCCCGACGCTCGACGGGTGGCGCCGGGACCTGAAGGTGCTGCCGACGCTCGGCAAGGGGACGCTGTACGGCGGCCGGGGCGCGTTCGGACCGGTCGGCGAGGTCGTCGCCGCGCAGCTGGCCTACCTCGACACCGCGGAGCGGCTGGTGACCAGGCTCGTCGCCACCCGGACGGCGGCCGAGCTCGCTGACCCCGAGCGCGCGAAGGCGCTACACCTCGAGATTCAGAAGGCCCTCGTGAAGGTCTTCCCCCAGCACGCACACCCTGACCTCGTCGGCTTCGGCGTCTACGGACTCGTGATGTCGAAGAAGCCGCGGGCGCGCTGAAGTCGAGGCTGGTTCACCGCGCGCCGCAACCGCGGGGCCCGCGCCGTCACAGCGTGGGCGCGCCGCGCGGGTGCGTCCGTGGCCCTCCGAGGGGCGGGCGTCACGCGGCGGAGTTTGCCCGGGCCATGAGGCTCGCGTCGTCGATGGTCCTGCGGCGGTGCTGACGGGAGGAGTCGCCGGCTCCGTCGGGGGACGACGTCGGGTGCCCGCCTCGAGCCGGCTCCGTGGAGGTGCGCTGGACTCCGATTGTCGTGACGACAGGCTCCCTGCCGGCGCGGTCGACGATCCGGACGGCGTCGGCGGCACGGTGGACCCGGAGCCCGAGGGAAGTTCGTCGCCCGGCGTCGGCGGCGCGGTGGACCCGGAGCCCGAGGGAAGTTCGTCGCCCGGCGTCGGCGGCGCGGTGGACTCGGAGCCCGAGGGAAGTCCGTCGCCCGGCGTTGGCGGCACGGTGGACCCGGAGCCCGAGGGGGTGGCCGTCACCCGCGTCGGCACCACGCTGGACCAGGAGCGCCGGAGCGACGGGCTGCGCCACGCCGAAGCGAAATCAGCGCTCGTCGTCGCCCAGCAGCTCGACCTTGTTCGTCACCTGCTCCTCGCCGAGGCGGCGGGCGAGGGCCGCCACCTGCCCCGCCTCCGTGGGCGTCAGCGCCCAGCCCCACAGCTCGACGGTGCCGTTGCGGACGCAGGCGGTGACGCCCTTCAGGGCCTTGAGCTCGGCCTGCAGCTTCTGGCGCCGCTTCACCAGCGCTGGCGCTCGCTTCTCGTCCTCGGCGCAAGCCAGCACCGCCACGCGGCTGCCGTCCCTCCGCCAGGCCAACGTGGTGCGCACGCCGCTGCAGGAGGCTTCGAGCCAGAACGTCTCGGGCTCGTCGACGTCGAGGCCCTCTTCGACGCACCGGCCCGAGGCCGCCGTCACCTTCTCGAGGCGCTCGACGCGGAAGCTGCGACGCTGCCCGGGCTCGAGCGTCACCGCGCGGAAGCGCGCGGGCCCCAGCGGCTCGGCGCCCGCGAGCACCACCAGGGCGAGCGCCAGCCCCGCCCCCCTCACGGCCCGCGCCCGCTCACGGGGGGGTACACGTCCCGTTGTTGCACTGTCGGTTCGACGGGCACGCGGTGCCGCAGGCGCCGCAGTTGTTCTCGTCGAAGCGCGTGTCGACGCACGTGTTGCCGCAGCGGGTGAGGCCGACGGCGCACTGGCAGGTGCCGCCGATGCAGGCGTTGAGCAGCCCCGGCCCGCACGAGTTGCCACAGGCGCCGCAGTTCCGTACGTCGCTCTGCGTGTTGACGCACTGGTTGTTGCAGAGCGTCGTCCCGAAGGGGCACTGGCACACGCCGGCGGCGCAGACGCGGCCCGGCGCGCAGGCGTTGCCGCAGGCGCCACAGTTCTGCTGGTTCGCCTGCACGTCGATGCACACGCCGTTGCACACGGCGCGGCCGGCCGTGCAGTAGCAGATGCCGCCGATGCACTGCTCACCCGAGGCGCACGCGCGCCCGCAGGCGCCGCAGTTGGCCGTGCTCGTCTGCAGGTCGACGCAGCTGGTGGCCGTGCCGCCGGGTGACGAGGGGCACGCCGACTGCCCCGTGGGGCAGGTGGCCGAGCACACGCCGTTGGTGCACGACTGGCCCGGCCCGCAGACGTTGCCGCAGGCGCCGCAGTTCGCCCCGTCGGTGGCCGTGCGCACGCAGCGGTTGCCGCAGCGCACGAAGCCCTGCGCGGCGTTGCAGGCGCACTGCCCCATGGTGCCGCCCTGGGCCCCGGCGCCGCACGCGTTGCCGCAGGCGCCGCAGTTGTTCACGTCGAAGTTGGTGTTCGTGCACACCCCGGAGCAGTTGGTGAGGAAGCCCGCGCACATCGTCACGCAGTTGCCGAACTGACACGCCTGGTTGGTGCCGCAGGCGCGCCCGCAGGCGCCGCAGTTCGCCGCGTCCTGCTGCAGGCGCACGCACTGGTTACCGCAGCGGGTGAGGCCCATCGTGCAGGTGCAGCCGCCGTTGACGCACTGGCCGCCAGCGCACGACGTGCCGCAGGTGCCGCAGTTCCCCGGGTCGGTCTGCGGGTTGACGCAGACGGCGCCGCAGCGCACGAAGCCCGTCGGGCATGACGTCTGGCAGACGCCGCCCGAGCACACGCCCATGGCACCGCACGAGGTG
This sequence comes from Myxococcaceae bacterium, assembly GCA_020247085.1. Classification (GTDB taxonomy): domain Bacteria; phylum Myxococcota; class Myxococcia; order Myxococcales; family Myxococcaceae; genus Xiheimicrobium; species Xiheimicrobium aquaticum. The sequence continues at coordinate 14,017 of JADCJJ010000125.1, forward strand.
CCGCAGGCGCCGCAGTTCGCCGGGTCGGTGGTGAGGCTGACGCAGGCGCCGTTGCACAGCGTCAGGCCCGGGGCGCAGGTGCAGGCGCCGTTGACGCAGACCCCCAGGCCGCACGAGGTGCCGCAGGCGCCGCAGTTGTTCGCGTCGCTGCTCGTGTCGACGCAGCGCCCGTTGCAGACGGCGCTGCCCATCGGGCACTGGCACGCGCCGGCCTGGCACGACGCGCCGGCCGGGCACCCGACGCCGCAGGCGCCGCAGTTGGTGACGTCGGTCTGGGTGCTGACGCACTGGTTGCCGCAGCGGGTGGTGCCCGGCGGGCACTGGCAGGTGCCGCCCTGGCAGGTGGCGCCGCCGCCACACGCGTTGCCGCAGGCGCCGCAGTTGAGCGGGTCCGTCTGCGTGGCCACGCACCGGCCGTTGCAGAGCGTCTGTCCGGCCGCGCAGGCGCAGGCGCCGTTGACGCAGCTCGTGCCCGGCCCGCACACGGTGTTGCAGGCGCCGCAGTTGTTCGAGTCGGTCTGCGTGTTGACGCACACCACTCCGGTCGCGCTCCGGCACGCCGTCTGGCCGGCGCCGCACGCGCACTGGCCCATGGCGCAACTCTGGCCCACGCCGCAGGCGTTGTTGCAGAAGCCACAGTTGAGTCCGTCGGACTGCGGGTTCACGCACACCCCGTTGCAGCGAATCTGCCCCGGCGTCGGGCACGGCGAGGCGGTGCAGGCGCCGGCCGTGCACTGCGTTCCGGGCAGGCAGGCGATGCCGCAGCCGCCGCAGTTCGCCGGGTCGTTGAAGCGGTCGACGCACGCGCCGTTGCAGCGGAGCTGGCCAGCCGGGCAGCCGGGCGTCACGCAGCTCCCGGCGGTGCACACCTGGCCGGCGACGCAGCGGACGTTGCAGGCGCCGCAGTTCGACGGGTCACTGCCGCGGTCGACGCACACGCCGTTGCACTGAATCTGGCCGGGCACCGGGCAGCCCGGGGTGACGCAGGCGCCCATGACGCACTGCTGGCCGCGGGTGCAGGCGTTTCCGCAAGCGCCGCAGTTGAGGTTGTCGAGGCCGAGGTCAGTGCAGGCGCCGTTGCAGCTCACCTGTCCGGGGATGGGGCAGGGCACGGCCTGGCAGGTGCCGCCGCGGCACTGCTGCGAGGGCGCGCAGCGCACGTTGCAGGTGCCGCAGTTGAGGTTGTCGGCCGAGGGGTCGACGCACAGCCCGTTGCACAGCTGCCGGGGCGCGGCGCAGCCCATGCCGCAGGTGCCGTTGACGCAGGCCGCGCCGGCCGGACAGGGGGTGTTGCAGGCGCCGCAGTTGCGAGGGTCGGAGCCCAGCGAGACGCACACGCCGTTGCACGACGTCTGTCCGGGCCCGCAGACGGTGTTGCAGACCCCGGACGTACAGACGCCCCCGGCGCCGCAGCTGTTGCCGCAGGTGCCACAGTTCGAGGGGTCACTCTGCACGTCGACGCATGACGGACCGCAGAGCACCAGCGGCCGACCGCAGCTCCCTGGTACGCAGCGGCCCGCGGTGCAGAGCTCGGTGGGTCCACAGGCGACCCCACAGAGGCCGCAGTTACTGGGGTCGGTGCGCGGGTCGGTGCACTGGCCGTTGCAGACCTGCTGGTTCGGCAGGCAGGCGATGCTGCAGGCTCCCATCACGCAGACGCCGCTCATGCCGCAGTCGCGGCCGCAGGCGCCGCAGTTGCGCGGGTCGTCGAGCACC
>JADCJJ010000126.1 GCA_020247085.1 Myxococcaceae bacterium
AGGCTTCGCCGGCGACGACAACCTCGACTTCTTCGACAACGAGAACTTCAAGTGCTTCTGCTCGGTGAACCGCGCCGACCCGCGCTGCGCCAACGTCGGCAGACCCCTCGTCAGCTGCGGCGCCGACCCGGCGGCGAGGTGGGCCGACGGCATCGACGACCAGCCCTGGCGCAACAACGGAAACACGTTCACCACCTGGTGCGGCGACCTCACCGGCGACGGGAAGCTCGACCTCTACAGCGCCGAGATTCGGCACTTCTGGGCTGGCAGCGCCAGCGACTCGTCCGAGCTCTTGCGCAACGCCTCGTCCGCCCAGGCGCTGCGCTTCGAGCGCCCGGGCAACCAGGCCACCGGCATGGGCCTGCCGCGCGTCGGGCCGTCGTGGAACGAGGGCGGGCTGATGGCCGCCGGCGGCGACCTCGACAACGACGGGCGCCAGGACCTCATCGTCGCGGCGAGCGACTACCCGGACCAGTTCGGGGTCGTCCTGCAGCAGCAGCCCGACGGGCGCTTCATCGATCGATCCAACGCGTTCAACCTGCGGCACCCCTGCATGTCGGGGCTGGCCATCGCCGACTTCGACCGAGACGGCGATCTCGACGTCGTCGCCGGCGCGAGCCTCGCCAGGGACTGCGCAGCCATCTGGCGCAAGGGCCCCCAGGTGCTGCTGTACGAGAACCAGGGCGCGCCCACCGGCAAGGGCCTGCTGCTCAAGCTCACCGGCAACGGCACCACCACCAACCGCGCCGCCATCGGCGCCCGGGTGACGGCGGTGGCCGGCGGCAAGCGCATCGTGCGCGAGGTGGGCGGCGGGTATGGCCACTTCGGGATGCAGAACGACACCGTCGTGCATCTCGGCGTCGGCGACTGCACCGGCCTCGAGTCGCTCACGGTGCGCTGGCCCGACGCGGCAGGCACGACGCAGATGTTCCGCAACGTGCCGGTGGACGACCGGGTCTTCCTCGAGCTGCGGCAGGGCGACGCGACGCTGCGACGGGCGGCGCTCAAGCGCTGACCTGCGCGCGGCCGCGGTCACTGGCGAGCCGCTCGAAACGAGGGCGTCAGGTGGCCGAGGTGCGCCGGAGCATCGCGAGCGCCTGGTTCAGCGCCTCGACCTGCGCCTTGTGGTCGCCGCGCTGCCCCTGGAGCAGCTGGAAGAGCCGCTCGTCGGACTGCCGCAGGTCTTCACGGCGCTGGTGGCGCTTCTCGTCCAGCGCGCGGCGCTCGTCGAGCTTGCGCGAGTCCTCCCTCGCGGTCTTCGTCACGCTGGTCTCGAGCGACGGCGAGAAGATGGCGACGAAGGCCTTGAGCGTCGAGCCGAGGTCGAACCACTCCGCCATCATGCTCCACAGGGACTTCGGCGAGCCCTTCGGCGGCGCGTTCGGGTCGATGGCCTGCTCGTTCACCGCGAGGCGCTCGGTGCGCAGGCCGAGCGAGTCGACGTAGGTCGTCGCCGCCTTCGTCGCCTCGGAGAGCCGGCTGCGCGCGTTGCGGATCTTCCGCGCGAGTTCCTGGCGCTCGAGGCGCTGCTCGGGCGTCGCCACCTTCGAGTCGGGCAGCCGGGCCGCGTCGGCCTTGAGCGCCTCGATCTGCCTGGCGATGCCGTCGGCCTTGTCGAGCAACCCGTCGAGGTGCTGCTTTTGCTCGGGCGACATCGCCTCGGTCTTCCCGGCGAGCTCGCGGAGCATCTCGCCCTTCGAGACGTTGCGCATCGTCTTGTACCGGGCGTCGAGCTGCTCGATGCGAACGAGCATCTTCTTCGCCAGCGCGTCCTGTCGGCCCTTGAGCTCGTCGATCTTCGCCTTCTGGGCCTCGGGCGACAGAGCCCGGAACTCGGTCATCGCCGCGCGCAGCTCGGGGTTGGGGCGGCGCTCGGCGGCGCCCCACAGGGCGTTCGGGTCGGCCGACGTCGACACGGGCGCTCCCTGGGGGCGCAGCGCGTCGGCCTTCGCGGGGGGCGCGGCGCCCTGGAACGCGACGGTGGGCGCCGCGGGGGGCGTGGCCGTCGGCTCGGCCCTGGCCACGGCGGCGCTGGCGGCCGGCGTCGTGGAGCGGGCCACCGCGGGCACCTTCGAGGCCACCGGGGTCGCCACCAGCTTGGTCGTCGTCATGGGAACCTCACTCTAGAACGGAACACCCCTCAGGCCTACCCGCGGACCGCGTCTGCTGGCAAGAGCCTCTCCATGACGGCCCCCATCGCCATCATCCCCTCTCGCTTCGGCGCCCAGCGCTTCCCCGGCAAGCCCCTGGCCCTGCTGCGCGGCCGCCCGATGATCGAGCACGTCGTCGCCCGTTGCCGAGAGGCCGGTGTCTTCGCCCGCGTGCTGGTGGCGACGGACGACGAGCGCATCGCCGGGGTGGTGCGCGCCTTCGGCGGCGAGGCGGTGATGACGTCGCCGGCCTGCGCGTCGGGGACCGATCGGGTGGCCGAGGTGGCGCGGGCGCTGGCGTTGCCGGGCGAGGCCGTGGTGGTGAACGTGCAAGGCGACGAGCCGGCGATGCCCCCACGGGCCCTGGCGGCGCTGGTGCGCTGCTTCGACGACGTGACGCTCGACCTGGCGACGCTCGTCCGGCCGCTCGACGAGGCGGAGCGAGCGAACGCCGGCGTAGTGAAGGTGGTGCTCGACGAGGGCGAACGGGCCCTCTACTTCTCGCGCGCCGACATTCCCTTTCAGCGAGACGCGGGCGGCCCGGCGCCGCCTCGCTGGGCGCACCTGGGCGTCTACGGCTACCGGGTGCGCGCGCTGCTGCGGCTGGCGACCCTCGCGCCCACCGCGCTGGAGCGGGCCGAGTCCCTCGAGCAGCTGCGGGCGCTCGGTCACGGCCTGCGCATCGCCTGCGCGAAGACCGACCGGGGCTCGGCGGCCGTCGACCGCCCCGAAGACGTGCCCCTCGCCGAGGCCGCGCTCGATGCGCTGGGGCCAGGGCCCTGACGAGCAGGAAACCAGCGCGCCGGCCCCCGCGGGTGTATTGAGCCGGGCATGACTCCGTCGCTCACCCAGGCCTTCGGGCTCTTCTTTCAGGCGCACCCATGGCACGGCGTCTCACCCGGCGAGAAGTCGCCCGACATCGTCACCAGCTACATCGAGATGGTGCCCACCGACGCCGTCAAGTACGAGGTGGACAAGGCGACGGGCATTCTCAAGCTCGACCGGCCCCAGCGGTACTCGAGCCAGCCCCCCTCGCTCTACGGCTTCATTCCCCGAACGTTCTGCGACCGCCGCGTCGGCGAGCGGTGCAGCCAGCGCGTGCAGCGCCCCGGCATCGTCGGTGATGGCGACCCGATGGACATCTGCGTGCTCACCGAGAAGCCGATTCAGCACGGCGCCATCCTCATCGAGGCGGTACCCATCGGCGGGCTGCGGATGATCGACGGTCACCAAGCGGACGACAAGATCATCGCGGTGCTCAAGGGAGACAGCGTCTACGGGGCCTGGAAGGACCTGAAGGAGGTGTCGCCGGCGCTGGTCGACCGGCTGCGCCACTACTTCCTCACCTACAAGCAGCTCCCCGACAACCCGGCGCCGCCGGTCGAGATCGCCGAGATCTACGGCCGGGAAGAGGCGCTCGAGACCATCAAGCTCTCGTTCGACGACTACCGCGAGAAGTACGGGCAGCTGCAAGACCTGTTCGGGCCGACCCGCTGATCGACTTGGAGGAGCGCCGGGCAGCGCGGGCGTGGTGAGGGGGCGCCCCGGTCGTGCGCGGGCCAGAGGCGCTCCGGCGACGCGACAGCGCCCGCGAGAAAGGACGAAGGCGACCCAGGTGGCTCGTGCGCAGCAGAGCGTGCTCGTGGTGGCCGGCGAGGCCTCGGGCGATGCCCACGGCGCCGACGTGGTGCGCGCGCTGGCCACCCTGCGCCCCGAGCTCACCTTCTTCGGCATGGGCGGTCCGAAGCTCGCGGCGGCGGGCGTCGAGCTGGTCCACGGGGCGCATGAGATCTCGGTGATGGGCATCGCCGAGGTGCTGCCGAAGATTCCCCGCATCTTGTCAGTGATGGGCGACCTGACGCGCGCCGCGGCCGAGCGCCGCCCGGCGGTCGCGCTCCTCATCGACGTGCCGGACTTCAACCTGCGCCTGGCGCCGAAGCTCAAGGCGCTGTCCATTCCCGTGGTGTCGTACGTGGCGCCGATGGTGTGGGCCTGGCGCGAGGGGCGGGCGGCCCAGCTGTCGAAGGTGTTCGACGAGGTGTGCTGCATTCTGCCGTTCGAGGAGCCCTTCCTGCGCGCGCGCGGCGTGAACGCGACGTACGTGGGCTCACCGGTGCTCGAGCAGGTGCCGCCGCCGGCGCCGCCGGCGCACTTCCGGCGCGCGCTCGGCCTCGACGAGTCCCGGCCGGTGCTGGCGGTGCTGCCGGGCAGCCGGCGCTCCGAGGTGGCGCGGCTGGGCGGGGTGATGGCCGAGGTGGCGAAGGAGCAGCTGCGGCGCCACCCCGGGCTGCAGGTGGTGGTCCCGGTGGCGCCGGGGCTCGACCGTACGCTCGTCGAGCAGGCGTTCACGGGCCTGCCGGTGGCCTTCGTCGACGGGCGCGCCCCCGAGGTGGTGGGCGCCTGCGACGTAGGGCTGGTGGCCTCGGGCACGGCGACGCTCGAGGCCGGGCTCATGCGCCGCCCGTTCGTCATCATCTACCGGGTCTCGCCGCTCACCTACGCGGTGGGCCGCGCGCTGGTGCGCATTCCGTTCTTCGGGCTGGTGAACCTGCTGGCCAACCGCCCCGTGGTGCCGGAGTTGCTTCAGGGCGACGTCACGGCGCCCCGGGTGGTCGAGGCCCTCGAGCCGCTGTGGGTTGGCCCTTCGCGCGAGGCGTGCCTCCTGGGCCTCGACGACGTGCGCGCGTCACTCGGCGCGCCCGGCGCCGCACGGCGGGTCGCAGAGCGGCTGCAGCGACACCTCGAGCGGGACTCGGCGGCGAAGGCGCCGGGCGCGTGAAGAGAGTTGCCCGGTCACCGGGTCTCTGGTTTCCTCGACGTATGCCCTTCACCTCTCTCGCTCGCTCCGCCGTGCTCGTCTTCGCGTTGTTCGTCTGCGCCTGCGGCGGCCCGCCGGTCACCGTGTTCCGAGGCGCGACCACCCAGACCATCAACGCCGGCGGCCAGAGCTCGACGCGCACGTCACAGGGAGACGTCTACACGGTCGTCGCGGGCAACGATCCGAACACCGTCATCATCGAGAACGGAGGCTCCGCCTTGACCGCGACGCGAAACAACGACGCGCTCACCTTCGCCAGCGGCCAGACGGTCAGCTCCACCGAGACGAACGCCATGTCGAGCACGTCGCTCACCTCGGGCACCGGCACCCTCACCTCCACCAGCCTGACGATGAACCTGACGCTCACCGTGTCGCAGACGCAGAACGGCATGACGACGAACGCCACGGTCATGTTGCAGTACACCGGCCAGCGGCTTTGAGGCTCTGGCGGTCGGCCCCTCGGCCACGGGCGCTCTGACCCGCCTGGCGGCCCCCTGCTGTCGTCTTCAGTCACGCAGCCCCTGACGGTCGCCGCCCAGAAGTGCCCGAGGCGCACCGCGCCCACCCACGCCGGCGACGTTGGTGTGGACTGCGCCGAGGGAGCGCCGGCCCGCCAGCACCACGGTGAGGCACGGCATCGCTGCCTCAGACACGCTTCGCCGACCGCGGTGACGTTCCCGGTTTCACCTGCGCGCGCAGGACGCACGGCCTGAGCCTGGTCCGCGGTGCCCGGCGGCGCGCCGCGGTCTTTCTCCGGGTACGCAGCGTCACTGCGTCAGCAGCCCGAAGTCGACCTCGGTGACGTTCCCGGCGCTCACCCGCACGCGCAGGACGCACGGCCTGAGCCTGGTGCGCGGTGCCCGGCGGCGCGCCGCGGTCTTTCTCCTGGTGCGCAGCGTCACTGCGTCAGCAGCCCGAAGTCGACCTCGGTGACGTTCCCGGCGCTCACCCGCACGCGCCGGGTGCGTGGCTTCACCCCCGCGAACGAGACCGACACCGAGTACTCGCCGTCGCAGAGGACCGCTTCTTTGATGGCCGAGAGCCCGGGGAGCTTGCGGCCGTTGACCGAGAACTCCCCGACGGGCTCGACGCGCATCAACAGCTTGCCTCTGGGGGTCTTGACGTCGATGGCCTCGGCGGCGCCCGGAGCAAGGACGACCTCGACCTGGCGGCGGCAGAAGGAGGCGGCGTTCACCAGCTCGATGGTGTGACGCCCCGGGGTGAGCTCGAGACGAAGGGGCGCCTTCGCCGACGTCGTGCCCCAGTCGTGCCCCTCGACGCGCACCTGCATCGGCAGCTCAGCCTCGACGTCGAGGGTGGCTGCGCGATCTTCGGCCGGCAGCGACGCTCGCGAGTCCGCGGTGTCGACGGCGACGGGCGCGAGGGCGACCGCCACGTCGGGCACGCGCGCGGGCTCGGCTCCCGCCTCCGGGGGCACCGTCACAGGCCCTGCGTCGACCCCGACGACGGCCGGCGGCGGCGCGGCAGCCACGGGACCTGGCCCCCGCTTCGACCCACCGGGGCGAAGCTGAACGAGGGCCACGGCGATGACGGCGGCGGCGACGAAGGCGACGACGCCCCAGCGCGCCAGCGCCGCACCCCGCGCCGGCAGCGTCTCTTCGAAGGGCCGTGGGCCTGCCGACGCTGCGTCGGCACTCCGCGCGGGCGTGACGGGCACGTCGGGCTCCGTCGGGACGGGCGTCAGCCCCCCTGCCCCAGGGGAGAGCGGGCGGGGCGGCCCGGGGTCGGTGCGGGGGAGCGCGGGCATGCGCAGCGATGGCGCCGTCGGCGCGAAGCCCAGCGCCTCGGCCCCACCCTCGCCCGACGCCTCCCTGGAGCCTGGCGCCGCCGCGGGGTCGATGACGTGGCCCGACTCGGCAGCGACGACCCGGCACAGCCGCAGCAGGTCCTCCTGGCCGACGGGCTGCCCGACGAAGCGCAGGTACTTCTCGAGGTCCTCCCGGAGCGCGAGCGCCGTGGGGTAGCGGCCCTCGCGGTCGGGGACGAGACAGCTGGCGAGAATCTGCCGGAGCGGCAGCGACAGGTTCGGGCGCAGCTCCTCGACCGGGCGAATGCGCGCCCGGCGGGCGTTGTCGATCTGCTCGACCTCGGTGACGCCCGCGATGGCCCGCGTGTTGGTGAGCAGCTCGTACATCAAGAGGCCGAGGGCGTAGACGTCGACGCGGCGGTCGATGTCGAGCGCTGAGACCTGCTCCGGGGCCATGTAGGGGTACTTCCCCTTCACCAGGCCGGCCTGCGTCTTGTGCGTCGCGGTGCTGGCGCGCGCCACGCCGAAGTCGATGAGCTTCACCACCCCGCTCGTCGACAGCAGCACGTTGTGGGGCGTGACGTCGCGGTGCACGAGGCTCAAGGGCTGCCCCGTCTTCGGGTGGCACGCCTCGTGCGCGTGATGCAGGGCGCCGGCGACGTCGGCGATGATGCGCGCGCAGAGCTCAGGCGCGATGAGCTCGCCCTGCCGCTCGTGCTCGAGGCTGAGCGTCATCAGGTCGAACCCGGGCACGTACTCCATCGCCAGGTAGTACGCGCCGCCGGCCTGGCCGAGGTCGAGGATGCGGGCGATGTTCGGGTGGACGACGCTCGCGAGGATCGAGGCCTCGTCGAGGAACATGCGCACGAAGTCGGGGTTCGCGCAGAGGTGCGCGTACGGGCGCTTCACGACGCAGACGCCGGCCGGCCCCCGCGCCAGGAACACGTCGGCCATGCCACCGGCGCCGATTCGCTTCTCGAGGGTGTACGGCCCGAGGGACTCCGCCATGTTGACCTTCACGCCTTACCACGGTTCCCCTCGGCCGCCGCGTGCGCTACAGCCCGGCGCCGCGCATGAATCCGGCACTGGTGATCATCCCCACGTACAACGAACGCGACAACCTCGGCCCCATCACCAGCGCGGTGCTCGCCGCGGACCCGCGGGTCGACATCCTGGTGGTCGACGACAACTCGCCCGACGGCACCGGCCAGCTCGCCGACGAGCTCGCGGCGAAGGAGCCGCGCCTTCAGGTGCTCCACCGCGAGAAGAAAGAGGGCCTCGGGCGCGCGTACGTCGCGGCGTTCAAATGGGCCATGGCGAAGCAGTACGAGTTCATCATCGAGATGGACGCGGACTTCTCGCACGACCCGAAGTACCTGACGGCCCTCATCGACGCCGCGAAGACCGCCGACATCTCGGTCGGCAGCCGCTACGTCGAGGGCGGCGGCACGGTGAACTGGGGCATCGGGCGCCAGGTGATGTCGCGCGGCGGCTCGATGTACGCGCGCACCGTGCTGGGCATCTCGCTGCGCGACGTCACCGCCGGCTTCAAGTGCTTCAACCGGCGCGTGCTCGAGGCCATCGACCTCGACCAGGTGCAGTCGAGCGGCTACGGGTTTCAGATCGAGCTGAGCTACCGGGCGCTCAAGCGCGGCTTCACCATCAGAGAGATCCCCATCGTCTTCGAAGACCGGCGCGTGGGGCAGTCGAAGATGAGCCGGAAGATCTTCCTCGAGGCCGTGAAAATGGTGTGGAAGCTCCGCTTCACGGTGTGAGCGATGTGGAGCACCTTCCTCATCGCCATGCCGGCGGTGCTCTTCATCGTCGACCCCATCGGCGTGGTGCCGCTCTTCGTCGCGATGACCGCCTCGGACCCGGTCGAGAAGTGCCGGGCGATGGCGGCGCGGGCCTGCCTGACGGCGACGGGGGTGCTCATCTTCTTCGCGCTCTTCGGGACCCTCGTGTTCAAGATCTTCGGGGTGACGCTGGCGGCGTTCCGGGTCGCAGGCGGCTTCCTGCTGATGCTGACGGCGCTCGACATGCTGCGGGCGCAGCACCCGGCGACGAAGACGAGCCCCGAAGAGGCGAGGGAGGGCGTGGAGCGCGAAGACATCGCCATCGTCCCTCTGGCGATGCCGCTGCTGGCCGGGCCGGGGGCCATCGCCACCGTGATGGTGTTGATGGCCGAGTATGGGAGCGACTGGGCGAACGCGGCCATCGTCGTCGGCTGCATCGGCGCCACGTTCGCCATCACCTACCTGCTGCTGCGGAGCGCGAACCTGGTCAAGCGCGTCCTGCGGCAGACGGGCATCGCCGTGCTCGAGCGCGTCTTCGGGCTCATCCTCGCGGCCATCGCGGTGCAGTTCGTCTTCGAGGGCGGCAAGGCCCTGCTCCGCGGTTGACGGGCGCCAGCGCCGCCGAAGCCGACGCAGGCTCGGTGGCGTCGCCGACCGGCCGGCGGCCACCACGAGGCCCTCACGCGGGGCGCCAGAGCCAACCGTAGCGAGGGAGCCGGTAGGGAGAGAGGACCGACTCGACCCGCCCCAGCGCCATCACCTGCCCGGGTCGCTCGCGGAAGAGGGCCTGCTGGAGCGCGGCCTCATGCTCCCCCTGGTTGACCACCAGCAGGGCGCCGCCGGCGACGATGCGAGAGGTGACGTGTTCGAGCAGCGCGCCGGGCACGAGGAAGCGCGCCGGCAGGCCCCAAGCCCTCAAGGGAGCGCTGGTGAGGAAGGGGAGGAACCACGTCGCGAGCGCCCAGGGCCCCTCGAGCGCGCGGACGTCACCGGCGATGAAGCGACACCCGGGGAACGCGGCGGCGACGGCCTCGCCATAGACGCGCCGCGTGCTGCCCCACAGGTAGCGTCGGTGGGCGTCGACCTCGACCGCGTCCCAGCCGCGCGGCGCCGCCGTGGCCAGCCCCGCGAGCATCGCGCCGTTCTTCGCGCCGACGTCGAGCGCCCGCCCCTCGGGCAGGCCTGGCGGGAGCAGCCGATCGAGCAGGTCGAGCGCGTAGAGGCTCTCGCGCCAGGCCTGCCGGCTCAGACATTGCGCCCAGGGGCCGACCTCGTACCGCGCCGCCAGCGCCTCGGCGCGCCCTCTCGCCGCGGCGTCGAGCCCGCCGAGCACCTCGGCGAGGCGCACCCGCCGAAACCACGCGGGCGCCGACGCGCGCACCGACGAGCGGAGCGAAAACGCGAGGTCGTCGAACATCGGGCAACCCGCCTGTGCGCCGCCGCGCGCCTCACCGAGGGACCGGGCGGAGCCCCGAGGTCGTCGACGTGAAGGGCTCCATGAGCCGGCCCTCGAGCGGCGTGGCCTCGCTGCAGGCGGCCGTCCACTGCGCCGAGAGCGCCTCGGAGGTGGGCACCTGCTCGGGGTCGCGCAGCAGCTTCTTCGACTGGTCCGGCAGCAGGACGCGGCGAACCCCGACGCCGGAGAGCTCGACGTCGAAGGGCGACGTCGTCACCAGCCGCGACACGCGCACGCAGAAGCACAGCAACCGCAGCGCGTCCTTGAAGATGGCCTCGCGAAACTCCGGCGGCACCGACCCGTCGTGGTTGACCGACAGGTGGTGCTCGATGCCGTTCGGCATCATCGTCACGTGGTAGCTGACGATCCACGACATGAAGAGTTCGTGCCGCAGCTGCATGCCCTTGCTCGTCGAGGTGCCGAGCGCGTCGAGCGCGCGCTTCTGAACGTCGAGACAGACTCGCGCGAGCTTGCTCAGCTGGTCTGGCGCGAGCGTGAGTTCGACCCGCTTCTTGCTCCCCGCCCAGCCCAGCTTCGAACGCCAGTCCATCGAGTCACCCCGCTTTCATCTGAACCTCAAGACGGTTTGGCCCCGGCTGACAAGAGAGTAGAATTTTACAGGTGTGGTCGCCAGACACCCCCCGCCTGGGCGGTGGAAGCCACCAGGGGTGACTGACTGGACAGTCCAGGCCGACGGTGGCTACGAGCCGACCGAGTGAAGCCGGTGGCTTTCATCGTCGGTCTGTTCGTCTCGGGGTGTGCGCCGGCGCTGCTGGTCGGCGCTCGACCGCCGCGAGAGCCGATGGTCGCCGGCCCGGCCCGGGTGGTGGTCCTCGAGCCGGTCCAGGAGCAGGCGCCGTGGAAGCGGACTCCGGGAGGAGGCGGCCGGGACCCGGCGACCGCCCCCGCAGCGAGTGACAAGGCGTTGTTCTCACGGCCCGCGACCCTGGCGGCGCTCCACGAGCGGCTGGTGAAGACCGTCTGCGCCCTGCGGCCGACGTGGACGGTCCTGGCCCCCTCGTCCGCCCAGGAGCGCCGGCGCCCGCTCACCGTCGTCAGGGTCTCGGTCGGGGCCAACGAGCTGGTCGCGAGTGACCGCACCCTCAAGAACGTAGCGTTCGCCTTCGGGCTGGTGTTGCTCCCCCTGCAGCTCATCGCCGCCATGCCGGTCGAAGAGACCCAGCGCGTCACCGGCCAGCTCGAGGTCGCTCCGGTGCCGGCGGGCGGCCTGGGCTCGCGTTTGGTGAAGTTCGCCAACCAGCCCGACTTCGCCGTCAATCACGCGGGGCTCGTGGTGCGCGCCCAGCCCTTCGCCCTCGACATCGAGTACCAAGAGGGGCTGTTCGCCGACGAGACGCCACGCCCGGGCGTCCTCCTCGATGGGCTCGTCGAGCGGCTGGCCTTCGCCGTCGTCACGCTGATCGAAGAGGAGTCCACGCCATGAGCTTCTGGGAGAGCCTCAAGCCCGCGAAGCGGCCCCCGCAGGTTACGGGTGCCGAGCTGTCCGCCGACCAGCGCACCTTGTCGCTCACCTTCAGCGACGGCGTGCGCGAGGCGGTGTCGGCCCGCGCCCTGCGCCAGTTCTGCCCCTGCGCCGAGTGCGTCGAGGAGTGGACCGGGCGGCGCACCTACGACCCCGACGCCGTCCCCGCGGACATGAAGCTCGTCGAAGTCGTCCCGGTGGGGAACTACGCGCTGTCATTCACCTTCGGAGACCTGCACCGGACGGGCATCTTCAACTGGGAGTACCTGCGACGCCTCGCCACCAGCGGCGGCGCGCCATGAGCCGGGAGGCGCGAACGTCCGAGACGGCGTGACCGTCACCGACGAGCGCCCGGTTGGTGAGCGGTGAGGCGGCCCCCGGGCTGCGGCTGCTCGAAGCTGCGGCTGCCCGATGCCGTGGCGTGGTGGTTCACCGCGCGTGGCGTCGACCTCATCGTTTTCTCCGACCCTGGACACGGAACGCGAGGCGGAGCGCGCCTCGCTTGAGCCAACCGTGCGAAGCTCGACCCTCCATGAGCGTGGTCCTGGGCCGGTACGAGTTGCAGTCGAAGCTGGGCGTCGGTGGCATGGCCGAGGTCTGGCGCGCGGTGTCGAAGGGCCCTGACGGCTTCGAGAAGCAGGTGGTCGTCAAGCGCATCGCGAGCCACCTCGCGGAGCACCCCGAGATGGTCGAGCTATTCAAGGCCGAGGCCCGCCTCGCCGCCCGGCTCGCGCACCCGAACCTCATCAACGTCTTCGATTACGGGCTCGACGAGACCGGCGCCCTGGTGATGGTGATGGAGCTCGTCGACGGCGTCAGCCTCCGTGTGTTGCTGCGCGCGCTGCGCAAGGCAGGGCGCAACCTGGAGCCGGCCGTGGTGGCGAAGCTGGTGGCGCTCGCCAGCGACGGGCTTCACGCGGCGCACGAGCTCCGTGACGAGTCGGGCGCGCTGCTCGGGGTGGTGCACCGAGACGTGAGCCCCGACAACGTGCTGCTGGCGCGCTCGGGCGCCGTCAAGGTCGCCGACTTCGGCATCGCCCGCATCGAGCGGAAGCTTGGCGTCACGCAGCCCGGCACCTTCCGCGGCAAGCTCGGCTACGCCGCGCCGGAGCAGGTGCTGGGCGACCCGGTGACGCGGCAGAGCGACGTCTGGGCGTTGGGGGCGACCCTTTTCGAGCTGCTGACCCACGAGCGCCCGCACGCGGCGAGCGACCCCGGCGCGCTGGCGGCGGCGACCGTCACGCTGCCGGCGCGACGCGTCGAGGCGCTGCGCCCTGACGTGCCGGCAGCGCTCGGCGACATCGTCGCCCGCTGCGTCGAGAGCGAGCCCGGACGCCGCTGGCCGACCGCAGGCGCGCTCGCCGACGCCCTCGAGGTATTCGTCGCCGCGACGCGCGCGCCCATCCGCCCCGAAGAGCTGGGCGCGCTGCTCTCGTCGCTCGAGCCCGGCGCGTTCGGCACCCTGCTCCCCAGCCCCGCCACGGCCCAGCCGCTCGTTCGCCGCGAAGCGCCCCCCGGTGAGCCCTCGTCAGCCGGCGGTGAGAGCGCTCTGCAGCATGAGTCGCCACGGAGTGTGGCGACTCCCGAGACGGACCACCCGGCGCCAGGCCAAGGGGAGCCGCGAGCGCAGCGCCCAGGACCGCTCGAAGCCGCTGACGCCTCTCTTGCGCCGGTTGCCGTCGAGGCCCCTCCGGGGCCGCCTGCGTCGCACCAGGCGCTGTCAGCCTCGGAGCCCTCGGGGAGCCCCGGGCCGGCGCCGCGCCCGCCCGAGCCTGGCAACCTCCGCCTCATCTTCCCGACCCCGATGCCGCAGCAGCCCCCCGAGGTGATGGACTTCGGCGGCTACGCGCCTGGCCCATTCCTCATCGAAGGCGCGCCCGACCCAGCCCCCCCTTCGGCAGCGGCACACGAGCGTCCGGCCCCGGCCCGGGAGGCGCTCTCCGCGCCCTTCGCCGACGCCGCGCCGCAGGGCGCCGCCGAGCCACCAGCCGCCGCAACGCCGCCGAGCGACGCCGAGCCGCCAGCCGCCGCAACGCCGCCGAGTGACGCCGAGCCGCAGAGCCCGGGCGCGCTAGCGCGCTTCGAAGCCGCCACCACGCTGCGGCCCGACGGGCGACTCGAGCGCCCGGCGCCCGCCCCATCGCCTGGGGGTGGCCTCGCCCTGGCTCATCCGGGCGCGTCGCCTGAAGACGGAGCGGCGTTGGCCCTCGCAGCGCGCGCGCCAGCCCCCTCGCGCGAGGGGGACGACGACAGGTCCGCCGCGCGCCGGCCCGCTGACGACAGCCAGGCGCCGCGCGGGGGGCGGCCCGCCAGACGAGTCCTCGCCGGAGCCCTCGTCGCGCTGGTGGCCGCGGGGCTGCTGGCCGGCGCCGTCGCGCTGGTGGCCAGTCGGGCGCCGAGCGCCCCGGCGGGCGTCCTCGTCATCGACTCGACACCCCAGGGCGCCTCCATCGTCCTGCCCGACGGCGAGACCCTCGGCACCACGCCCTGGGCTGGGAACAACCCCTTCTCCGTCGACACCCGGGTGACGCTGCGCCGCCCCGGCCGGCGCCCGGCCTCTCTCGTCGTCCCCGGCGGCACAGACGCCCACCTGAGCGTCGTGCTCGACTCCCGCTGACGACGGCCTCGCTGCGTCCTCTGACGTGACGCCTGCAGCCCAGACCGCTCGCGCCTCGCAGCGGCGCCCTGACGCACGGGTTGCGCCTCACCCCACGGCCGCGTCGGAATTTGCGCTGACGACGAGGGACGCTTCAGGCGCAGCGCGGCATGGAAGGTGCTGGCGTTGTGCGCATGCTTCAACACCTGCTCATCGCCGTCGACGGCTCACCCTCGTCCCACCACGCCGCTCACCAGGGCTTCGGCCTCGCGCGGCAGACCCACTCGAAGGTGACGCTCGTCTTCGTCCTCGAGCCGCCGACGGTCATCCCCGTGGGGCCGCTTTCAGGCTACGTGACGACGGCGCCGGCGCGCACCGAGGAGGACCTGGCGAACGCCCGGCTGGCGCTGCGCACGCTCTCGCAGGAGGCGGGCGTGCCCGTCGACACGCGGGTCGAGCTCGGGGCACCGGCCGACGCCTTGTGCGAGCTGGCCGAGCACCTGGGCGTCGACCTCATCGTCGTCGGCGCCCGCGGCCTCGGCGCCGGCTCCCGCTGGTTGCTCGGCTCGGTGAGCGACCGCATCGTCCACCACGCGCCGTGCCCGGTGATGGTGGTGCGCGAGCGCAAGCGCTGACGCCCCGGCGGCCGCTCAGAACTTCACGCGCCGCATCACGAAGCGGGGCATGGCCTTGATGGCCGTCATCACCGCGCGCCACACCGGTGGCGCGTAGACGACGGGCGTGCCGGCATCGAGCCCCTCGAGAACGACACCCGCTACCGCCTCGGGGTCGCCGGCGAAGGGCGGCGTCGGCAGGCCCTCGGTCATCGCGGTGCGGACGAAGCCCGGCTTGACGCAGACAGTGACCAGGCCGTCCTTGCGGTGCTTGTGGTCGAGCCCCTCGAGGTACGCCGAGAGCCCGGCCTTGGCGGCCCCGTACAGCACCACCGGCGAGCGGCCCCGGTCGCCAGCGACCGACGAGAAGACGCAGAGGGTGCCGCCGCCGCGCTGCAACAGCTTCTTCTTCGCCTCCTCGCAGAACAGCACCGTGTTGGCGAAGTCGACGGTGAGCACCCTCGCCGCGAGGGCCGGGTCACGCTCGAGCTGCTCCTGGGTGGCGAACGCGCCGGCGGTCACCACCACGGTGTCGAGGCCGTCGAGCCGCTGCTCCGCGGCCTCGAGCGCCGGCTTGAACGTCTCGGGCAGCTCGAGGTCGCAGGTGAAGCCGGCGACGCGCGTACCGGGGACGCCGCGGGCCTCGAGGTCGGCGACGCTGCGCCTCACCTCGTCAGCGCCCCGCCCCAGCACCGCGACGAAGTCGCCGCGTTCGACGAAGCGGCGGGCGAGCGCGCGCCCCATGCCGCGGGTGGCCCCGAGAATGGCGACGCGCTTCACGGCGCGTCTCCGAAGAGGCGCACCGACTGGGCGCTGCGGAAGCGATGCTGCGGGTCCCACTTCTCGCGCACCTCGAGGAACCGCGGCAGGCGGGCCTCCATGGCACGGAAGTGCTCGGGGCGCGTGAAGGTGTCCTTTGCGAGGTAGATGCGGCCGCCCTCTCTCAGCACGTGCTCGTTGAGCTCGTCGACGAGCGCCTGCGTGTCGTTCCGGATGGCGATGTCCAGCGCCACCGAGATGCCGGGCCGGGGGAACGAGAGGAACGCGGGGCTCTCGGGCCCACAGTCCTTGATAACGCAGAGGAAGCTCGCGCCCCCGCGCCGCGTGAGCACCTCGAGGAAGCGCCGCGCGGCGCCCGGCCCGGCCGCGTCGGGCAGCACGCACTGGTACTGGGTGAAGCCGCGGCGCCCGTACATGCGGTTCCAGCCCTTGACGAAGTCGAGGGGCCAGAAGAACGAGAACGGGCTGACGATGCCCCCCAGCTTCCGCGGCAGGTGCTTCCAGTAGAAGGCGAAGTTGAAGGCGCGGATCGACAGCGGGTTGAGGAGCCACTCGGGCGCCTCGATCGGAAAAGCGACGTTCGGCGGCTCGCTGGGGAAGTGCGCGGGCGCCTCGTGCGAGTGCGCCCAGCGGCCCTTCATCAGAATGCCCCGGCCCATGTGGCGACCGGGCGTGAGACAGTCGATCCACCCCACCGTCATCGGCCAGCGCGGCGCGGCCTCCTTGAGCTTCTCGACGTACTCGTCGATGTCCGAGACGCGCTCCGACTCCTGCCAGATCCACGGCGTCGGGATGCGCACCATGGGGAACTCGACCTCGAGGATCTGCCCCGTCAGGCCCATGCCGCCGACGGTGGCGAGGAAGAGCTCGCGCTCGAGGTCGGGCCCGCACTCGAGCACCCGGCCGTCGGCGACGCGCATCTTGAGCCGGCGAACGTGGGCCCCGAAGCAGCCCTCGACGTGGTGGTTCTTGCCGTGCACGTCGGCGGCCACGGCGCCCCCGAGGGTGACGAACTGCGTGCCGGGCGTCACCGGAACGAACCAGCCGCGCGGCAGCAGGGTGCGGTGCAGATCGAGCAGCGACAGCCCGGCCTCGGCGCGCAGGAGCCCCGTGCCGCCGTCGAAGGCCAGCATGCGGTTGGCCCGGGTGGTGTTGACGACGACGGGGCTCTCCTGCGGCGGCAGCGAGGAGTCGCCGTAGCTGCGGCCCAGCCCGCGGAAGAGCACCGGCGGGCTCTGCTCGAGGCTGTCGGGCTGGAGCTCCTGGCCCATCACCGCGGTGCGACCCCACCCTTCGATTCGTGAGTCGGTCATCTCGGCTGCGGCAGGTAGCCTTGTCCGCTCCACGGCGCAAGGTGAGCCCCGGGCGTGCGTCGGGGGGCCCGGGCGAGGCCCGGTGGCGCCGCCGTGGGCCGCTCACGGCGACGGGGGCGAGCGCCCGGTGGCGAGGCGCAGGCGGCCCGCGCCGTCGAGCGCGAGCGGCGGACAGTACGGCCGCTCATCGCTGCGCGTCCACCAGTCGTCAGCGCCGGGGGGCGAGAAGCGGTACTCGAAGGCCCTGGCGCGGACGTACCGGGGTGGCCGCGCGGCGAAGGGGTTCGACTCGAGCAGCGCCAGCGGCGCCGCGGTGCCCAGCAGCAGGTGGCGCAGAAAGGCCAGCAGCCAGGGGTTGCGGTCGCAGGAGCCCAGCGCGGCGAACCACATCTGCCAGTCGAGCCGCGGCTGCCAGGGAGCGACGAAATCGGGCCGCCGGTCGAGCCGCCCGGGCTTCCACTTGAACTCGTAGGGACGCCAGGCGAGGCCGTCGTCGCTCCCCTCGAGGACGATCTCGGCGCGCTGCTTCGTCATCACCGCGAAGGCGCCATAGGCGTTGACGACGTGGAGCGGCTCGACCCGCTCGAGCAGCGCGCGCAGCGGCGGCTCGGCGACGAAGCGGCGCGAGAAGGCGACCCCGCTGAGCACCAGGTACGCGACGGCCAGCGCCCAGGCCAGCGGGTGCCCCCTCGGCGGGTCGACCCGGGGTGACGGGCGGCCGATCGCGGCGTCGTCGAGGAGCGGCACCGCGAGCGCCGCCGTGAGGACGTTGAAGAAGCTGTAGTTCCCCGCGGCGAACAGCCCCGCCTGCAGGGCGATGAGGCCGCCGGCGGCGACGAGGCGGGCGCGGCGGGGGCCGAGGGCGAGCAACGGCACCGGCAGCTCGAGGACGAACATCGCCGCGCACAGCGCCTTCTGCACCGGCAGGCCGAAGCCGTTGGCGATGACACTCGTCCACGTCGGGAGCGGCTGCGTCCACCAGTGCCACGTCAGCGCCGTCAGGTCGCGCCAGGCGGGGTCGCCGCTCGCCAGCTTCACGATGCCCGAGCCGAGCGTCACCTTGCAGCACAGCACCGCGAAGGCGAAGCGCACCGCGAGAGACGGCTCGACGGCCGAGGGGCCCGAGAATGGCCGCAGCCCCCACGGCGAGAGGGCCGCGACGAGCACCGCGCCCTCGAGGAGGAGCAGGTCCCACTGGAAGTCGAGGAAGGGCGAGCCGACCTGGAGAAACGACAGCCAGCAGGCCGCCAGCGCGAGCGCGGCGAGGCGCGGGGCCACGCCCGCGGCCAGGCAGACCGAGGCCGCCACCGCCAGCCCGGCGACGAGGGCCAGCGCGCCGTCCGAGGTGCCCAGCCAGAAGAGGGTCGGCGCGTCGAGCCACGAGGCCCGCCCGCGGGCGAGCGACGCCATCGTCTCGGCGATGGGCGCGATGCCGCTCGAGCCGTAGAGGCCACCGAGCTGCGCGAAGAGGCTCGCGGTCGCCCAGACGGCGACGACGCCGAAGGCGGTGACGGCCCACCGCACGGTCCGCCGCATCGAGGGGGCTGCCATCGTGCGGCTTCTACCGCGTCTGGCCCGGTCGAGCCGAGCGCGCGGGGGCAGCGGCTCCTGCGGACCGGCCCGGGTGCGCCGCGTGCGGTAGGCTGGCGCCGGCATGACGTCATCCTCCCGAGCGCCCGGGCCCGCCGCGCGCGCGCCGTCTCTCGAGGCCGCCGCGCGGCGGCGGGAGCGTCGCGGGCACCTCGCCGCCCCGTGGGGCCTGTGGGTCGTCGGGCGAAGCAGGCGCCGATGACGCGCACGAAGGCGGTCGGCCTCGTACTGGGCCCGGCGCTCTTCCTCGCGCTCGCCCTCCTCGACACGCCCCTGGCGCACCTGCCGGGCTTCGACCGCCGGCCCGCGTACGCGGCCGGGCTGGCGCTGCTGATGGCCGTCTGGTGGTTCACCGAGGCCATCCCCATTCAGTGGACGGCGATGCTCCCGCTCGTCACGTTCCCGCTGACAGGCGTCTTCGGCGGCGGCGTCGGGGCCGGGCTGGCGCGCACCGGGGCCGAGTACGCCAACGCGTACATCTTCCTCTTCCTCGGCGGCATGGCCGTCGGCGCGGCGCTCGAGCACTGGGGGCTGCACCGGCGAATCGCGCTGCAGCTGATGGTGCGCATCGGTGCGTCACCGCCGCGGTTGCTGCTCGGCCTGCTGGTGTCGACCGCCTGCATCTCGCTGTGGATCTCGAACACCGCGACGGCGGTGATGATGCTGCCAATCGCGGTCGCGGTGCTGTCCGAGCTCGAGGGGCAGGCGAAGGCGCGGCTCCCCCGCTTCGGCATGTCGCTGATGCTCGCCGTGGCCTACGCGGCCAACGTCGGCGGCATGGGCACGAAGATCGGCACCGCCACCAACTCCATCTTCGTGGGCTGGCTGTCGACGAAGCTCGGGTACGAGCTGTCGTTTCCGCGCTTCGTGCTGGTGGGGCTGCCCTTCGTGGTGCTCTTCGTGCCGGTGCTGTGGGCGGCCCTGTGGCGCTTCGGGCGGCACGACGCGCCGCGCGGTGACGCCGGCGCCCACGCCCTGCGCGCCCAGCTCGCCTCGCTCGGCACCAGCTCGCCGATGGAGCGCCGCGTCGCCTGGACGTTCTCGGTGGCCGCGCTGCTGTGGGTGTTCGGCGATCCGCTCCGGCGAGCGCTGGCCCCCGCCCTGCCCTTCGAGCTGGCGAACCGCCACTACGAGGCGGTGGTCGCCATGGGCGCCGCCGGGGTGCTCGCGCTCGCGCGGGCGCTGCCGCTGGCGGCGCTCCGGCGCATCCCGGTGAGCGCGCTGATGCTGCTGGGCGGCTCCTTCGCGATGGCCGCGGGCCTCGAGGGCAGCGGGCTGTCGCAGTGGCTCGGCACCCAGCTCGAGCCCCTCGCGAGCCAACCGCCCTGGGCGCGGCTCACCCTGGCGAGCTTCGCCACGGTGGCGCTCTCGGCGGTGGCGTCGAACACCGCGACAGTGAACCTCATGCTCACCCTGCTGCCGCCCGAGCTGCCGCTGTTGTCGATGGTAACGCTCGCCTCGTCGTGCGACTTCGCGCTGCCGGCCGGAACCCCGCCCAACGCCATCGTCTTCGGCTCCGGGCGGGTGCACCTGCCCTCGATGATGCGCGTCGGCGCGTTGCTCGACGTCGCCGCGGCGGCGCTCCTCGTCGCCTACGGCCTGTTCTACCTGCCCCTCGTCGTCCCGCCCTAACTCCGCTCCAGGCGAGGGAAGGGCCTCACCTTGAGGGTGAAGGACGACTGGGCGGAAAGTCTGGCGTGTGGAAAGGCGTCCAGAGTGTCGACGCGCGCAGCGTCTCTTCGGGAGCAAATCCAGCGTGTGGCAGCGACGCCGCTGATGCGCGGCAGCGTGGTGTTGCGCCGCAGGCGATGTGGGAGGCCACAGTGCGCTTGTGCCCAGAAGAAGTCGGCGTGGCGCGAGGGCACGTACCTGTCGGTGCACCTCGAGGGCCGGACACGCACGGTGCACCTTCGAAACGAAGACGTCGCGGCGGTGGAGGCTGCGGTCGAGCGCTACCGGGAACTGTGGCGCCTGTTGGACGAAGTGACGGCCGTGGAGGTGGCCACGTTGCGGCGGGAAGCACAGCTGCGACGCCGCAGTCGGAAGGCCCGGGCCGCATCGTCGGGGCGACGCGAAAGCGGCACGGTATCCTCCTCTTCATGGTGGCGCTGGCAGAGGCAGCGTCCGTCACGGCATGGGCCGGTCTCCCGCTGGTAGTCGAGGTCTTCCGGAGCCTGCGCCTCGACGAGGAGGTATCGGCGCGGTTGCGACCCGGGAAGCGACGACGGGGCTTCTCCGAGGCGGAGAAACTGGAAGCCCTGCTGCTGTTGTTGTGTGCCGGTGGAGAGCGGGTGGAAGACATCCGCATCGAGGCGGAGGACAGGGGGCTCGTGCGGCTCCTCGGGCAGGAACTGCCTTCACCCGACGCGCTGTTGGACTTCCTCCACGCCTTCCATGTCGAGGCGTCGAAGCCGGAAGGCCAGGCGTCATGGGTGCCGCCCGAGTCCGACGGCCTGCGCGGCCTCCATGACGTCAACCGCGCGTTGGTGGCACGGGCGGCCGAGGCCCAGGCGACGGAGGCCACCGTCGACCATGACGGCACCCTCATCGAGTCGAACACGGAGGCCGCCACGCGCACCTGCGAGGGCTTCCGCGGCTACCAACCACTGCTGACCCTCTGGGCTGAAGAAGCCCTGCTGGTGGCCGACGAGTTCCGGGACGGCAACGTGCCCGGAGGGGAAGGACCCGCTCTTGCCCGTGCGGCGGGCCTTCGAGGCGTTGCCGCCAACGGTGACGGTACGCCGCTTCCGAGGGGACTCCGCCGACTACCACCAGCCACTGCTGCGCTCCCTCGTCGACGAGGACATCGCCTTCACCATCAGCGCGGACATGGGACGGGAGTTGGGGGCCGCCTGCAGGGCCCTGCCTGAGTCTGCCTGGGTGTCGTACGAGACGAGGGTGTCCGAGACGGTGCACTCGCCGACGTGGAGTTTGCCCCAGGTGAGTGGCCGAAGACGGCACGCCCGCTGCGCTCCGTCGCCGTGCGCTTGACGCCAACCCAGGAGCACCTCTTCGACGCGCCGAAGTACCTCGCCGTCGTCAGCAACCGCTTCGAGATGAAGCCACAGGCCCTGGTTCGCTGGCACTGGGCCAAGGCCGGCACCATCGAGCACGCCCACCGGGTGATGAAGGATGAGCTCGGCGCGGGCGTCTTGCCCAGCGGTCGCTTCCGGGCCAGCGCCGCCTGGTTTCGAGTCAACGTCCTCGCCCTCAACCTGTTGACGGTGCTGCGGCGGAAGGCGCTGCCGGCCCACCTGCGCGACGCACGGCCCAAGCGTCTTCGCTTCGACGTCCTCACCCGGCCTGGCCGCCTCTCCCACCACCAACGGCAACTCACCGTCCGGGTGGGCGCAGGCGACGAGAGGGGCGCCGTCCTCTTCGAGGCCCGGCAACGCCTCCTCGCCGCGTACACATCCTCGAAGGGGGCTCCCGACCCGCAACCTGCCCCTGAAAGCGGAGTCATGGCCCCGGAGCCGGCCTTGCGCCTGCCAGCCGGTCCGTGGTCACCTGATTCCCATGTTCGGACTTGTGCTGGTGGTCCTCGGCGCCGCTGGCGCCTTCCCCTTGCCCGGCCTCGACGGCAAGGCGGTCGCCACCGCCTCGAAGCCGAACTCGTTTCGCTTGCCGCTGCGCTTCGAGCGGGTGCGCGCCTTCTACGAGGCCCAGTTCCCACCGGGCGAGCGCAGCGCGGTGCACCTGACGGTGGCCGGGCCCGAAGGCCACCGCACGCTCACCCTCGTGTCGAGCCGCGCCTCAGACACCTGGCGTAAGGCCGTCGTCCGCGAGCGACCGGCCGGCACCGACGTCGAGGTGACACCGCTAATCCGCGTCGAGGAGACGGCCGTCGAGGGTAACGGCCGCCCGCTGGTGCAGTTCGTCCTCGGGCGCTCGGCCGAGGTCGACCGGGCCGTCGACGCCGCCGGCGCACGGCGCCTCGAGCAACTTCGCCCCTGACGCTTCAATCCGAGCGTGCGCCTCGCGCCGCGGCGCTGCTGCCGGTTGCGTCGAAGCCACGCGCTTCGTCGCCCGCCCCTCGGGTGCCCCTCATCCGAACCTCCGTCGACTCCACGCAGCCAGACGGCGCAGCCCGTCAGTCGCCCCTCGCCCGCGAGTCTGCGCGCGTCCGTCTCGAGAGGTGCCACGTCTCAGGGGTCCGCGCCCCGGGCTCCCCGTCTGCTCGCATCGGGAGCGGAGCTCGTGCCCTGCTCACCGGTCGCGGCGACGCCCTGCCCCGCCGTGGAGCGGTTCCGTGACCGGTCGACGTCGCGTGCCCGTCAGACGCGGAACGGGTTCTGCACGATGATCGTCTCGCCGCGCTCGGCGCCCACCGAGACGCAGACCACGGGGACGCCGACGATCTCTTCGACACGGCGCAGGTAGCGCTGCGCGGCCGGGGGCAGGTCTTCGAGCGTGCGCGCGCCAGCGAGGGACTGCTCCCAGCCGGGCAGCTCCTCGTACACGGGCGTCACGCGGGCCAGGTCCTCGAGCTCACCGGGCAGCTCCGTCAGGCGCTGGCCGTCGAGCGAGTAGGCGGTGCAGATCTTCAGCGTCTCGAGGCCCGACAGCACGTCCATCTTCGTGACCGCGAGGCCCCACAGCCCGTTGACGCGCGCGGCGTACCTCAGGACGACGGTGTCGAGCCACCCGCACCGGCGCGGGCGGCCCGTCGTCGCGCCGAACTCGGCGCCAATCTTCCGCAGCCGCTCGCCCGTCTCGTCGACGAGCTCGGTTGGGAACGGCCCCGCGCCGACGCGCGTGGTGTAGGCCTTCGAGATGCCGAGCACGCGGTCGATGACGGTCGGGCCGAGCCCGGACCCGACGGCGGCGTTGCCCGCCACCGTGTTGCTGCTGGTGACGAAGGGGTAGGTGCCGTGGTCGACGTCGAGCAGCGTGCCCTGGGCGCCCTCGAAGAGCATGCGCGCGCCCTTGCGCACCTGCTCCGAGAGGACGAGCGAGGTGTCCCTGATGTGGGGGGCGAGCCGGGCGCCGAGCACCGCGTACTCCGAGACGATGGCCTCGGGGTCGAGCAGCGGCTCGTCGGCCTTCGCCTTTCGCGCGAGCTGGGCGATCTCCTCGAGCGCGCCCGGGAGGCGGTCCTTCACGCGCCGGCGCAGCCGCTCGGCGTCGAGCAGGTCGCGCATGCGAATGCCGCGGCGCGCCACCTTGTCCTCATAGGCCGGGCCGATGCCGCGGCCGGTGGTGCCGATGGCCGAGCCGCCGCGCGCCTTCTCGCGCAGCAGGTCGAGGTGCTTGTGCCAGGGGAAGATGACGTGCGCGTGCTCGCTGATGAGCAGCTGCGCCGGGTCCTGGAGCAGCCCGCGGCTGGTGAGCCCGTCGACCTCTTTCATCAGCACCGTCGGGTCGATGACGCAGCCGTTGCCGATGACGCAGGTCTTCCCCGGGTGGAGGATGCCCGAGGGGATGAGGTGAAGCACCGTCTTCTGGCCACCGACGACGAGGGTGTGGCCGGCGTTGTTCCCGCCCTGGAAGCGCACGACGACCTGCGCGTGCTCCGTGAACAGGTCGACGACCTTCCCCTTGCCCTCGTCTCCCCACTGCGCCCCGACGATGACGACGTTCGCCATGGGGGACTCATACCCCACAACCCGGAGGGGACCAGCAGGTCCGTTGGTCATGCGCCAGCGCGTCAGCCGTGGCAGCGGCTCACGTACCCGCAGCCGATGGCCCGGCACCGCGCCTCGGGCCGCCGGGGCCACTGCCGCGTGCGCTGAGCCTCGACGAGGGCCCGCGCCTGCTCGACGAGCGCCGCCTCGAGGCCGTCGTCCAGGGCTTCGTCGAAGAACCGGGGCGCCGCGTCGTGGTGGCGGAGGAAGGCGATGCCCGCGCGGACGGGGAGCTCCGAGAGCCCGAGCAGCCGCCGCGCGGCCAGCGTGTAGCAGCCGAGCTGGAACCGGTAGGGCTCGAGGCCCGCGGGCGACGGCAGCGACGTCTTGTAGTCGACGACGTCGACCGTCTCGCCGATGACGAGCAGGTCGAGCTGCCCCCGCAGGTGCAGCGAGAACGGCCCGTCGCCGAGGCGCAGCACGAAGGGCAGCTCGCGGAGCACCTTGCGGGCGGTGGCCAGCCGCGCCCCGTAGTCGGTCTTCAGGAAGGCCTCGGCCCAGCGCACCACCTCGTCGTCCCGCCCCGTCGACAGCCCGCTGGTGCGCTGGAGCTCGAAGAGGGCCGCCGAGAGCCCCGGCGCGCCAATGCGCTCGAGGGGCACGAGCTCGAGCAGGCGGTGCACGGCGGTGCCGAGAAGGCGCGCGTCGGGCACGGCCACCTCGTCGCCCGGCGCGTCGGGCCACTCGAAGGTGGCCGGCCGCTCGGAGAGGCCCACCTGGTGCGCGAGGTGGTGACGCCTCGGGCACGTCACGAAGTCCTGCAGCTGCGTCACCGGCAGCATCACGTCTCGCACGGGGAGCGAGGTGGGGCGTCGCGCGCGCTCGACGAGGGCGACGGCCTCGCGGCGCAGCGCCTCGGTGTCGGCCCTGGCCGGCGCGGCGACCCGCCCGGGCGGCAGCGCGTCGACGTCGACCTCGGCCAGAAGGCCCCGCGCCCTCCACCCGTCCAGCACCTCGCCGGGCAGCTCGAGCCACGGACCGAAGGCGCCGCGCGACGCCCTGCGCGGAGAGAACCCCAGCACCACCCGGTCGCGGGCGCGGGTGAGCGCGACGTACAACAGGCGCCGGCGCTGGGCATCTTCTCGCCGGGCCCGGAGCGCCTTGCACTCGCGGAACCTGGCGCTCTCGGCCAGGTCGTCAGCGAGCGGCGCCACCGCGAGCCCCACGTCGCGGTCGAAGCGCACCCGGTCGGCGTTGCCCGGCGCGGCCGCGAAGAGCTCGGGGACGACGACGACCGGCCACTCGAGGCCCTTCGCCTGGTGCACCGTCAGCAGCGTCACCGCGTCGCGGTCGCCGTCGTCGAGCACGTCGCCCTGGGCCTCGCCCGGCTCGTCGTCGGCCAGCTCGAGCAGCTCCCGGGCGAACGCGCCCACCGGCGCGCCCTGCGCCTCTCGCGTGGCGGCGAGGTCGAGCAGCTTGTCGAGGTTCGCCAGCCCCTGTTCACCGAACGGGCTCGCGGCGACGGCGACGCGGTAGTCGAGCGCCTCGAGCGCCACGCGAACGAGGTCGCGGAGCCCCAGGCGATCGCGCTCGGCGAACAGCGCCTGCCACGCCTGACGGAAGCGGGCGAGGCGCTCGCGCTCGAAGGCGGTGAGGCCGGTCGGCTCGGCGACCGGGCCGAGCAGCAGGCGGCGGGGGTCGAGCCCCACCACCGGCGCGCCGTCGAGGGCGAGCGAGGCGAGCGCCGCGTCGGTCAGCCCGACGAGCGGGCTCCGCAGCACCGCCGCGAAGGGGACCGGCTGCGCCGGGTCGCTGACGAGCAGCAGCAGCGAGGCGAGGTCGAGCACCTCTTGCGCGGCGTAGAACCCGCGCCCCCGCACGACGCGGTGCCGCACGCCGTGCCGCACCAGCGCCTGCCGGTAGGGCTCGAGGTGGGAGAAGCGCTGAAAGAGCACGGCGACGTCACCGCCCCGCGTCGGCCGGGGCCCTGCGTCGGCGCCGCGCGGGCCGACGAGGCACGCGGGGTCGGCCACCATCGACGCCAGGTGACGGGCCAGCGCCTCGGCCTCAGCCTCGCGCAGCGCGTCCGAGGTGGGGGGCTCTGCGGCCTCGCGCAGGGCCGCGGGGAGCGCCAGGCGCACCAGGGCCGGGCCCGGCGGGGCGTCGCGGCGGACGGCCGCCAGGGCGTCGGAGCGCGGCTCGAACTCGACCTCGAAGGGCAACGGGCGCGCGTCCGGGTCGCCGCGCCGGAGGAACGCCTCACTGGCCTGGTTGCAGAGCTCCACGACGCCAGCGGTCGAGCGCCGGGACTGCTGCAGGAACGCCCGCCGCCCGCCGCTGGCCTCGATCTGTCTGGCCATCTGCTCGAAGACGGCCACGTCGGCGCCGCGGAAGTCGTAGATGGCCTGCTTGCGGTCGCCCACGACGGCGAGCGACGCCGGCTCGAGCGGCAGGGTAACGAGCGGGGTGGCTGGCCCGCCATTCGGCTCGGCGGTGGCTGGCCGGGGAGCGCCCGCTCGGCGCTCGGCGAGCAGCGACACCAGCTCGAGCTGCACCCGGTTGGTGTCCTGGAACTCGTCGACGAGCACCACCTTGAACCGCCGCTGGGCGTCACGCCGGGCCTCGAGCGAGTCGCGCAACAGGTCGCGGGCGCGAACCAGCAGGCCGGTGAAGTCGAGGGCGCCGCGCTCGTCGAGGGCGGCCTCGTAGGCAGCGAGGGCCTGCCCGACGAGCGCGCGGGTGGCGAGGTCGAAGGGCGCCATGCGCAGGGCCGCCCACCTCACCGCCAGGTCGCCGGGCTCACCGTCGGCGCCTCGGAGCGCGCCGCGGAGGGGCGCGAGGTCCTTC
Organism: Myxococcaceae bacterium; assembly: GCA_020247085.1. GTDB lineage: Bacteria > Myxococcota > Myxococcia > Myxococcales > Myxococcaceae > Xiheimicrobium > Xiheimicrobium aquaticum. The sequence continues at coordinate 26,776 of JADCJJ010000126.1, forward strand.
CGGCGCCACCCCTTGGTGAGCACCTCGAGCGCCTCGTGGTGCGCGGGGAAGGTGTCGAACGTCACCTGGGCCAGCCGCTCGCAGAGCGCCTCGACCCGTGCCCGGTTGGCGTCGCGGGGCCCGAGGCCCAGCCGCGCGTCGGTCGCGAGGCGCCGCACCCCGTCGAGGGCGGCGTCGAAGGCCGCCTTCGCCTCGGCCTCGTCCTGAACGGGCACGTCGGCGACGCCCACGCCCTCTTCGCGGATCGCGCTGGCGACGCGCACGAGGGACGAGACGAGGCCCCAGGCACCGTCGGCGCCGAAGCCGAAGTCGCGCACGAGGGCGCGCACGTGAGGCTCCCCCGCCTCGAGCCGCGCGAGCACCACGCGCTCGACGCAGCGGGAGAAGAGAGCGCGCGCCTCGCGCTCATCGAGCAGCTCGAAGGCCGGGTTGACGCCGGTGCCGCTGGGCGCGCGCCGCAGCACCTGGGTCATGACGGAGTGGAACGTGCCGATGCTGACGGCGCCGAGCTCGTCGCGAACCGCTCGCCAGAAGGCCTTCGGCGGCAGGGGCCGGTCGATAGCCCGGAAGCTGGCCTCGAGCTCGCGCTCCCAGACGTCACCGCGCGCCAGCCCGTCGAGGCGGTCTCGCAGCCGCTGGCGCATCTCGGCGGCGGCCTTGTCGGTGAAGGTGAGCAGGCACAGGTTGGCCGGCGGGAGCGGCTCCCCACCGCGACGCGCGCCCCCGAGGACGTGGAGGCAGAGCGTGATGAGGCTCCACGTCTTCCCGGCGCCAGCGCCGGCGAAGAGCGCCAGGTTGGACTCGAGACGCAGGGCCTGCTCGATGGGGCTTGCCGCGTTGGGCGACTCGGCGTCGAGGGGCGGGCGTGCACCGGGCGCTGGTGGTGTCGGGCCGACCGATGACCGCGAGGGTGTCGCCGGGAGCTGAACCGGAGTCGGCGAAGTCGGGAGCGCCTCATCTGCGCCCGGCTCGCCCGACGCACGCAGCGCCTCCGAGGCCACCGCTCCGCCCGCACCCACGGCTGGCTCGGCCGACGCAGAACGCGCCGCCGAGGCCACCGCTGCACCCGCACCCGCTGCTGGCTCG